>DMFR01000192.1:19632-19990 GCA_003450125.1 Prolixibacteraceae bacterium
AATTTTATAGCCAGATTATTGATTGCTTGCAAGACTATTCCATTTTTACCACCGATAAAGACCTTCGTATAAACAGTTGGAGTACTGGATCGGAAAAAATATTTGGCTTTGCAAAGGACGAAGTGTTGGGTAAACATTGTGAAATTATTTTTACTGAGGAAGATAGAAAGAATGGCGTTCCACAGATGAAAATTATCACCGCATTGAAAGAAGGAAGAGTAACCGATAACAGATTGCACGTGTGTAAAGACGGCAGCATGTTTTATGCCTATGGGTTGATTTTTCCTTTAACTGATAAGGACGGGGAATTGCTGGGATTTGTTAAAATACTCAGGGACCTGACCGAGAGAAAGAAATC
>DMFR01000192.1:20081-20434 GCA_003450125.1 Prolixibacteraceae bacterium
GACCTGACCGAGAGAAAGAAATCAGAAGAAGCCATCCATAAATATGTAAAAGAATTGGAAGAACTCAATAATCACCAGGAGAATATCCTTGCCATCCTTTCGCATGATTTACGAAGCCCGTTGAGTACCATTGTCGGAATTGCCAATTATTTGAAATCCGACATTGATAACATGAAACCTGCAGAGGTAAAACACCTGGTCGATATCCTGAACAAGGCGTCAACTGATGAATTAAACATGCTGGACTACCTCTTGGAATGGGCAAGGGTGAAATTTGCTTCCGACATATTCTCTCCAGTTAAAATTGATTTGAATATCATTCTGGAGAGGGTTTTTGATACGTTAAAGGAAAT
>DMFR01000192.1:20617-26897 GCA_003450125.1 Prolixibacteraceae bacterium
CAGTAAATCAATCCAACTGCAAAATGAAATTGAGAAAAATACCCCTGCTTTTGCAGACGAAAAGATGTTGCTCTCCATATTTCAGAACCTTGTTTCAAATGCCATAACCTATTCCTATCCGGGGGGAACCGTCACCGTTTCAGCAAGCCTAACCAATCATATGGTGATGGTTCAGGTGAAAGACCGGGGTATCGGAATGTCGAAAGAAAAACAAGAAAAACTGTTCACCCCACAGTTGAAGACCCTTGCCAAAGCCAGGAAAGAGGACCGGGGAGCGGGTATTGGATTACTCCTGGTAAAAGGTTTTTTGGAAAGAAATGGAGGGACCATTTGTGTTGACAGTGTAGAAGGAGGAGGCTCCACCTTTTATTTTACACTGCCCATCGACGATTCTTCAGACAACGCTGTCCCATCCAACAAATTCGAGTTGGATGAAGGCACATAAACAGGCCAAAGGATTCTCTTCTTTAAGGCCACTACAAAAAAGGGATCACATGATATTATGATGGGGANNCTGCCCAGTTATTGTCGATGAACTTGTTTTGTTTTAGCGGCTGCAAAGGTAATCGTCATTTTCAAACTTCCTAACCTTTTTAAAGGTTTTTTCCATTCTTTTTTCTCCTCCCCTTTTCAACCCTTATTGCCCCTGCGGACAACAAACTTTCCTTTGAAAGCGGTTGCAAAGATAGATACTGAAAAGACTCTGGCAAGTCAAAACGATTTCTTTTTCTAAATAAATAATCAGATCTCAGTTTATTGCTGGTTTGCAGAGAATTAGCTAGCACTTCAAGTGTAAACTCAATGTTAACTGGGGTGGATAGAGGAGGATTAGGAGGTAAAGGTCATTAAAAATTGATTGAGGATTGAGGATTTAAAATAAGGACATTAAGGAGGTTAAGGTCAATAAGGAGGTTAAGGAGGATGAACTTTAATTGAATTCTGTTGGAAACAAAAAAAACCGCCCCTTGAAAGAGAGCGGTTTGAAGGGGTTTGGGGCATGGGGCGAGCACTCGTTTTCAGGGCACTTGTTAAAAATGCGCTTAAAAAGCGCAGCTCCCTGAATATTCTTCCCTGGAAGCCATAAACAGGTAAAAATGGGTGGCATTAACTGGTTTTACAGGCAATTCAAAAGAACCGCCCTTTGCACCTCTTACAAGGCCTGTAGCCATTACCCGCGAGAATTTACCATCCACATAGCTGATCACCATTAATTCATCGTTCAGCCGTTCGCCACGTGTATGGAGATCGTTCTGCCAGCTGACCGTAATGGTTGAAGCATCGTCGGGTTTCCTTTCAGCCATAAGGTTTTGAGGCATTGCCAGCTTACCGTCTGAAACTTTCAGCAATTTGGCATCAATCAGGGTTCCATCTATTTCCAAAGCTGGCAAGTTGACCTTCAAGAACCAGGCATAGCCGTTCATCTGCTCAGCGGCTGCGTTCCAGATCTTTGAAACCTGTTCAGAGCGGAGTGCCCTCCACAGTCCACTGGCTTTGCTGATCCTTTGGCGTTGGAACTGCTGGTCCTCCGTCCAGGAAGTCTTTTTCCTTACCGGGGCTGCCCTCACGTATGATTTACCGTGTAACTGGAAAAATACCACGTTTCCGATCCTGCCGGAAACCAGATCGCCTATATTTCTTTTCATCTTAGCCATACCATCGTCGTGTTTGAGAGTGGATTGAGTGCATCTATCTGTACTGTTTCTGTACTGTAAGCGTACTAAATTACACATTTTAGTACAGATATCCTAGGAAAAGAGTACTTATTGATGCAAGAGAATACGACTCAAACACGAAGGAAACACGGTTGTTCCCTTGGCGATATCAACTGCCAATTAATTGAATCAATTAAAAAAGAATTACAAAATCACCAGCAGGGTACAAGCTGTTCCATGCGGGGTACTGATTTCAAGCAGGTAAGTTCCCGAAGGTTGCCGGACAGGGAAGCTGTGACTTAGGGTGGGTTGATCAAGGCGATAAAATGTTTAAGCCCTTAATGTCGTGTCTCTGCAAATAGGACGATAGGGCTTCTGGAATCTTGATCGAAGTGTCATCCCGAACCTCATCCTGAACTTGTTTCGGGATGAGATTCAGGATGAGGTTCCGATCATGATTTTATTCTTCTTCCTTATTTATTTCATTTCAAGGCAAATGGTAGGGTCAAGGGGATAGCGGCCAAAGTTTTCACCATAGATCGCCAGTCCGTTGGGAAGGGCTGAATCTACTTCGAAACGGAGGGTGATCTCTTTTCCCGGCTGGATAAGGGAAGTTGGAATCGTAGCCTCTACCAGGTAGCCATACGATCCTGCCTCTTTCAAGGTCTTATCGTGTTTCTGTGAATTCCAGGAGAGGATTCCCCGATGATCCGCCGGGTCGTCTTCAAGGTTAAAGGAACCCAGGCAGGTGTTGTCGGCAAAAATCTTTACCCTACCTGGGAACTTCTTTTCATCGGTCATCGGGTATGAATTCGGGTTAAGGCTCGGATCGTTGGTTCCTTTGCCTGCCATGTAATCGCCGTCAATCAGGTGGGAGCCTTCTTTATCCTTGCCAAACAACTGCTTGGCGGATAATTCTGCTATAATCCTCACGGAAGAAAGCTGATCGGCTTTTATGCCTGTTGGAAGGGCTACCTTGTATTCAAAGAAGCCAGATCCTGCGCCATTTACTTTAAGCCCGTCTAGTACATTCCACTGTTTCTGCGACCATTTTGCAGCGGTGAAAGTATTGGGTGCAAAACGTACCAATGTGACTTGTTTCCCATTCATTTCAATGGTTTCGTTGCGTGGCGAGGCTCCATTGGAAACGTTGAAAGTGGTAAAATTACGGGCAAGAACTTCTCCAGAAAGGGTTTCAAGGCTCATGCGCAAAACGGCAACAGCTTGTTTGTCTGGCATCTGGACGGTTAACTTGCCAACTTCTTTGGTCATCCAGGGCGTGTAGGGGGTATCAAGAGAATAGTTGGAATACACTTCGAAGCGTCCAAGGTTATCCCATCCGCAAAGTTCTGCATGAATGACCAGATTGGTAGCTGCCATTTGATCGTTTAAAACGGACAGGTAAACAGGAACGGCTACTCTTTCAGAAGTCATGCTATTTCTACACAATTCACTTCCTGTACTGATGTAGTAGGGGTTGTGGAGGTCATTGAGGGTCATGCCGGGCATCAGTTCTTCAATGCCTGTGAATTTGTGGCTTCGGTCAAAACGGTAATAGCCATTCCATTCGTTGATTACATCGTGGTGTTCGGTATATAGCCAGCCGCACATCTTGGGGTGCATCCTGAATTCGTTCATCATGATGTGGTAATCCCAACTCCAGTCTACATCACCCGTGCTTCCTTCATAGCCCCACACGTTTCCGCATTCACTGTTGAGCATGGGCTGATTGCCTTGGGCATTGCCCCCGATAAAGTTCCATTTAGAGCCGGGATAGGTATTGGCAACGTTTTCATCGAGCATCTTCTTCCACTCATAACCTGGAAGGTAGGCGTGCCATGAATTCAGGTCAGTCACCACATGGTCATTGTTACAGGCCGAATTGTCCTCAATTAAGCGGCTTTGATCAAGGCTTTTTGCCTTTTGGTACATTTGGGCTACCCAAGCCTGGGTCTCGGGATAATAGGCCCTTTTACCGTCTCTTTTGGAGAACAATCCCCAGGTTTCGTTGTACAGTATCCATGAAAAGATGGCAGGGTGGTTGTAATCCCGTTTAATCATACCCCGCATGGCGAATTCGGATTCCTGCTGCATGTCAGCATCGGGTTCTCCCCATGAATTGGGGACATCGGCCATGATGAGCAGTCCCAGTTTATCGGCCCAGTATAGTTTACGGGGAACTTCCACTTTAATGTGAATGCGGTTACCGTTGAGCCCGATTTGCTTGGATAGGAGGATTTCATTTTTCATAAATTCATCACTGGGGAAGGTGTAAAATCCTTCAGGATGATATGACTGGTCGAGCGTCAGTTGCAGGTAAATGGGTTTGTTGTTTAAAGCCACATACGGATAATCGCTGCCGGGAAGCTTGGTGACACTGATTTTCCGCATTCCAAAATAGGTAGTCACCTGATCCATATCTTGTTTCCCATCATTCAGTGTGACTTCAGTTTCATAGAGAAACGGGTCGTCAAGGTTCCACAGATGCTCATTGGGAATAGGGATTTCGAATTGAGCGTTCTTTTCCCCTTTTTTGATCTTGGCAGTGAAGGTTTGTACATCGCCTGTATTGAATTTTACCTTGACTTCTGTATTTTGTCCTGCCCGTTGGTTAAGTGCTAATTCAACTTTTACCTTGTTGTTGTCAATATCAGGGGTAAAATGGATCAGGTCAAGATAGTTGCTTCCACGAGCTTCAAGGTAAACAGTTTGCCAAAATCCTTTGGCATCTCCATAACCTTGTTTGCCTGACAGTTTGAACGGAAGGTTGGAGTCATCGACTTTAAAAACCAGGTTTTGTTCTTTTCCCCAGGTAACATTAGAGGTCAGTTCAAACTCGAAAGGGGTATATCCGCCCTGATTAGAACCCACTAGCTTGCCTTCAAACCAGCCTAAAGTAGTCCAGTCGCTGGCACCCACAACCACGAAGATACGTTTGTTTTTCCATGCTTCGGGAATCTTCACCTTTCGGGCATACCAGGCTATGTCGGCTTCATTGGCTACCTCGGAAAGCTTGCTTCCCCAGGGAAAGGGAACCAGGATCTGTTTGGTGAAGGATGAAGGGTTTTCAAACCACTTTTGGGTTTCGCCCACATTCTGTTTGTCGAACATGAAATTCCAATACCCATTGAGGTTGAGCCAGTCGGCACGCATAAAGTCGGGGCGCGGATGCTCCGGTAAGGGGATTGATTTAAGCGATTGCTCCTGACTGTAAACAGTAAGGGACCAAGACAGAACGGCGATAAAAAGTATGAGGAAACGTTTCATAGGATAGATGGTTAGATGGTTAGAGGGTTGGATGGGTGGATGGTTGAATGGTTAGATGGTTGGATGGTTAAATGGTTAGATGGTTAAATGGTTAGATGGTTGAGTAATTAACGATTGCAAATTAACGATTTTAACCATTTAACCATCTAACCCTTTAACCATCTAACCCTTTAACCATCCAGCCATCCAACCATTTAACCATCCAACCATTTACTTAATATCTTTCAGAAACAATGTTTTGGGATCGTTGTAGAACTTCACGAAATCTTCAGCGCTGACGGCACCTTTTTCAGGAGCATAGGCGATTTCTTTGGTACTCTTGTAGGCATTTCTCCAAACCAGTGCATACGACATGTTATAAGGGCGCAATGTTTCTAATAATACATTGGTCCACCATTGGGGATTCTTGGCAATGTGTCCGCCAACTTCACTTACGGCAGATATTTTACCCTTTTCAGCACCTAACTTAGAAACGATCTTGCAGTTATTGGCTAGTGAGGTTGTAAAATCCTTGGCTCCATCGTAGGAGTCAAAAGCAAGGATGTCAATCAGGTCATCTCCCGGATAGCGTTCGAGGTATTCTTCAGGGGTGGAAATACTGCCTGTAGAATAGGTATACAGCAGGTGATGGATGTTTTTTGTGTCACGCAGGTAAGTAACCGTATAGCGCCAAAGGGCTTTGTATTCGGCAACGGTACAAAGGTCTTTTCCCCACCAGAACCAACTGCCGGTATGTTCATGGAAAGGGCGGAACAGGATAGGAATGTAGTTGCCCTTATTGTCTTTTAGGCCCAGCATAAAGGTGGCCAGTTTATCGAGGTACTGGTTGTATAACTTGTTCTTTTCACCACCAGGTAACATGGCTGCAACGGTCTTCTTAGAGCTGGTATCCCAGGCAGTCCCACCAGTCAGTGGATTGTGGAAATGCCATGAAATGGTATTGATGGCTCCCTGTTGGTCCATTTGCTTGATCCATGCACTGATTTTGCTGAATTTGACCGAATCAATGCTGTAGGCATGGTCCAATTCCAGGTGCCCCAATTCCCAGCCAAAGATGGCAGGGTAATCGCCACAAACTTCCCGAACGTCTGAACGTCCTTCCACATCATACCAGGTGGTTCCGTAAGGCAAGTCGTCCTGGTGGCCAAACATCATCCCTTTGGACTGAAGTTTGAGCATCTTTTGATACAGTTTAATGGTTTCTGCGGTAGCCTTCGGATCAGAAGGAACTGGTTTTGCAGCCTGTGCGGCTATTCCGATGCAAATGAGTAATGCGATGAGTAGGTTTTTCATGTGTTGATAAGATTAAAAAATAATTATTGAATGGTTGAATGGTTAGAGGGTTAGATGGTTGGATGGTT
>DMFR01000400.1 GCA_003450125.1 Prolixibacteraceae bacterium
TTTTTTGGGTTGATATTGAACGTGGGAGTCATCCAAGCTCAGCCCTCCGCGGATTTCCCCGCCCCTGTAATAGTAATGGGAACTTCCGTAAGGATCTTGGGTATTTTCGACCAGTCGGCCTCTATCCAAATGCGCATTTCCTTGTCAACATGACCTTTGGTTGCAGAAACCTTTACCTGGCTGGATTCAGGTGTGATTACTGCATCAAAAGCTTGAGAGCCCCGGTTGAAGATATCGATATAATACCGCTGACGATTAATGGGGTCAAACTGCGGGAGCAAAGGTTTCTCATTGCTTTTTGGCCACCAATTGTCAGATCCTTCAATGGAAACCCCCATTTCAGCAACTACTCCAACTTCAACGGTGTTCACCTTTGGCATTGAATTTTTGTCCGGTTGCTGCCAGTAGGTATAGCCTATGTGGGTTTGATCCATCATGTGGTTCCATTTTCCTGCGGCAAGTTCCTTGTTGTAGAATCGGGACATGGTAGAATCTGCCTTATACAATTGTTTGGCCTTTTCTGCCAGGTCATTGGTAGAAGCCCTGCCTTGAGAGGAATACAAATGGTTTTTGCCAACTGTTACATACAATTCATTCAGGTTAGCACATGCGGCTATGGGGTGCAAAACCAGCTGATAGAAAGCATCCTTGTAGTTGGCTGGCATTATTTTGTATAGCGCCTGGGCCTTTTCAGCCAGTGCATTGTATTCGCCGGTAATACGTTCCCCTTCCTGGTAATTGGTCAGGCTATAGGTGGTGGGTTCAAGTAATTCAGGTTTGCGGCGGCTGTTAAAACGGGTATAATCGTCAAGCATCGATGCAATTTGGGTAGCATAGGTTGATCCAAACTGGGATTCTGCCCACTTGCGGGTATATTCCATCAACTTGTCAGCCGGCCACTGATCAGGGTTCCATGCAAAGTCGAGGAAGAATTCTGTGGGAAATTCCAAAGGTTTTAGATCGCCTACGTTGACCACCCAAATACGATCAACGCCATGGCGGTAGGCCATATTCATCTGTTCCCAGGTACGCTCAATGGGACAGGTATTGAGCCATTTGTAATTGCGCGGATCGCCTACATAGTCGAAATGGTAGTAAATCCCATATCCACCGGCACGTTTGGCTTCTCCGGGTTTGGGCAGTTTGCGGTTATTTCCCCAGTTGTCGTCGCAAAGCAGTAAGGTCACATCATCGGGAACACGCATCCCGTTGTCATAGTAATCCTGTACCTCTTTGTAGAGTGCCCACAGTTGAGGGGTTTGGGAAGCAGACTTTTGGGTGACCTCTTCGATGATCTTGCGCTGGTCAGCTACAATATTTTCCAGCAAGGCGATGTTGGTTTGGGCTGACATGGCCATGTCGCCATCGCCGCGCATCCCCATAGACACGATACTTTCATGCTTCCCCATGCGCTCAATTCCTTCTCTCCAGAACTGCTTGAGGGTATCCGGGCTGGTTTCATAATTCCAGGGAATTCCTTTTTTTTGTTTCCATTCAGCATGGGCCCGCATCATGGGTTCGTGGTGGGTGGTACTCATCACAATGCCCATGTCATCGGCCAGGGAGGGGTTCATCTTATCGTCGGTATTGAAACTTGCCCACCACATGGCAGGCCACAGGTAGTTGGATTTCATGCGCAGCATCAGCTCAAACAGCCTTTCATAGAACTGGTGGTTAAAGCCTCCGAACTTTTCCACCGCCCAGCGACCAAGGGCAGGTTCTTCATCATTCAGAAAGATGCCCCGGTATTTGACTGCCGGTTCCCCCAAGGTGAACCGATTTGCTTTTACATACAAGTTCGTTTGCTTTTCAACTGGGACATCGGCCCACCAGTACCAGGGGGATACTCCCATCTGCTTTGACAGTTCAAAGATCCCAAAAATAGTTCCCCGTTTGTCGCTTCCTGCGATCACCAAAGTTCTTTTAACTCCAGGGAAGGCATTATCAACCACCTGGACAACGAATTTTTCCCATTTCCCATTCAATTCTTCCAGGTTGATTTTCTTTTCACGAACCAACTGATCAATCAACTCACTATGCCCAATAGTTCCAACGACTACCAGTTGTGAGGAGGCAGGGAGTTGATCAGCTTTTAAAGAAGGTACAATGCCTGAAACCATTTTAAGGTCCGATTTGAAATAGTTCATTGCTTTTGCAACGCCTATAAAATCATTGGAGGAGTAGACCAGAGGGGCAGGCTTCCCGTTGGCGATCAAGGCAAATGATCCCTTGACAGGCTTGATGGATAGCTGGCTTCCAAGTGTCCGGTTGAGCCCATCGGCCAATGATTCAATATTTGATTTAGTGCCAGCCTTAGCACCTTCAGTTTTCATCCCACTAATTCCAATCTTGGAATTATCTTCTTTCTTAAAAATTGTATCTGTGCCGGTAAACAAATTGACATCAATGAATTCACCCATTTTTTTGTATCCTGCCGCATCGGGGTGCAGACCATCATTCTGATAGGTTGACACCAATCTTGACGTATCCTGAGGATTCCGCATAGCCTTTTCAAAGTCGATACACCGATCATAATTGCCACTAGCCCTGATCCATGCATTTACAGTATTGCGGCAGGATTCGCTATATGGGTTATAGTAGCCATTGCCATTAAAAGGCAGGATGGTAGCACCATAAATCCTTATATTTTTAGCATGTGCTTTTGCAATCATCTCCTTAAAGGCTGAAATCAGATCATTGGATTTCGCAGTTGCAGCCTCAACGCTCTTTACCCCGCCAATGTCATTTACTCCAATAAATACGACTGCCCAACCCACTCCTGACTGGTTTAGGATATCCCTTTCATATCGGCTGACTGCCGTTGGGCCTAAACCTCCTGCAAGCACGCAGTTTCCTCCAATACCCAGGTTGAGTACTCCTACCTGTTGGGTAGCTGGATTTTTAAGCAAGGATTCTGAAAATACATCAGGCCACCGGTTTTGCAGGTTGGTTATTGAACCCCGTCCGTCTGTAATGGAGTTGCCAAGGATGGCCACACAAGCTGCTGGCGATGGGGCCAGTACATCAATTGCATTGATGTTGTACCAATGATCTGTTGTTACAGCACCTGTAAGATCTGTTGTAGTGGTCGTATTGCCCGCTAACAGGTAGGAAGTGGTGCGGGACCCCGGATGGCCGGTCGTGCTGGCAGAGGTCTCTCCGTAGTAGATGGTGATTGCAACATCCATTCTTGGAGTCAACTTGAAGGCAATTGGATCTGAAGTAACCGCAACACCCGCATTCATCGTAAGCTCCGGATGGCCATTAAATTTCAATTCTTTATTGGTGGAACCATTAATCGTATTCCCTCCGGTTGATTGGGCAATTTGTACAGATTTTAGGATAACAGGACTTGTGCTGAATTCGTTGGAGAATCTTACCCGAAGGGTGTCTCCACCAATTGAAACCCTAACTACCTGCCGCAATGAATTGTTGGTCAATCCCGGCGCAGGGGGCATATTACCCAGTTCTACAAGTTGTGGCGCGGTACTCCAGGTACCTACCCATTTCTTTGTAGAGCCGGTGCCGGTCTGAGCGGAAAGACTCCATGAACTTATCAATAGACACGTTACCAAAATGATGGAACATGAATGTCTGAAAGAAGGTAAAGATTTTAAGAATATATTGCTAAACATTGTATTTGGTTTATTGGCTAATTAATTTAGTACAATATTACAGTAATTTATTCATGGTAAAATCCTTGTCCTGCGATTCATTCCTGCAGTGTGGATAAAAATATTCCTTCTTCTAAAAAGCTCACTTATTTTCTTAATTTTAGACACTTCATTTGTTCTCAAATTGCAAGTCTATGGCAAAGCAAAGAAATCTGGTCCGAACACTTGGCCTTGGATACGTGGTCATTTTTGTGGTTGCAAATATCATTGGCTCTGGAGTCTATAAAAAGATTGCACCCATGGCAGCCGAACTCCATTCTTCGGTATGGATACTGATGGCCTGGATTGTGGGAGGCATTATCACTCTTTTCGGGGCCTTGAGCAATGCCGAAGTGGCTGGATTACTTGCAGATACAGGGGGCGATTTTGTCTATTTCAAGAAAATTTACAACCGTTTCTTTGCATTTCTATATGGATGGTCTCTCTTTACGGTCATTCAAACAGCTACCATTTCCTCTTTGGCCTATGTTTTTGCCCAATCTTTGAACAGTATCATCCCTTTGCCCGAGATGTTCAGCTCCCTGAAGGATCTCACCATCGGAGGGGTGTTCTATCCCTTCCAGGATTTCGGGGTCAAGCTAACTGCTATTCTGCTGATCTTGCTATTGACCTCCCTGAACATCTCAGGTCTTAAAAGCGGTGCCGGGGCCAGTAGGGCCATCCTGCTGCTTGTATTTACAGGTCTGGCGGTGATCGTCTTCTTTGGACTGAGCAGTTCCGTTGCAAGGCCTGCCAATTTTATGGATGTGGGCGACCTTACTAGGGGAACTGTTACCCTCTCATCTTTTTATACGGCCATGCTGGCTGCTTTCTGGGCTTACCAGGGATGGGTATCTGTAGGATTTATAGGTGGTGAAGTGAAAGACCCCAACAAAAACATTCCCAAAGGCATCGTGATGGGTGTATTTGTGGTGATTTTCATCTATCTGCTGGTCAATGTGACTTACCTTACGCTTTTATCCATTCCCCAACTGGAGCAGATCCATGCTGCAGGCAACCAGATTGCAGCCGTCGAGGCAGTCAGGAGCTTCTGGGGATCAGGCGGAGTATTGTTTATATCCTTGCTGATCCTTGTTACCACACTTGGCTGTACCAATGCAAGCATCCTGACAGGCGCCCGTCCTTATTATGCCATGGCCCGCGACAGGCTCTTCTTTCCCAATATAGGGAAGTTAAACAATGCCAATGTTCCCGGCAATTCACTGTTGTGGCAGGGATTATGGGCCTCCGTACTGGTGTTGTCCGGAACTTTCGATCAGTTGACAGATATGATCATTTTTGCCGTCTTTATATTTTACGGAGCGACTTCTTTGGGTGTATTTATTCTGCGCCGCAAGATGCCTGATGTCCACCGGCCTTATAAAGTATGGGGCTATCCGTTCGTACCGGCCATTTTTATCCTCTTTTGCATCGGCTTGTTTTTCAATACCATTGTTACCCGGCCCCGAGAAGCAGCCATCGGTATGATCCTTATTCTATCAGGGATTCCGGTCTTTTTCTATCTGCAAAGAAAATATTCGAAGAAGGACTAGTGAGCTGGTGACTCCAGGTCACCTGCTCACTAATTTCATTAGAATATCAAATTCAAAATTCAAGATACATGATAATTTGTTGATATTTAATAAGTTCCTGTGCGATATGTTCGGTAATAATCTATCAATTGCTAGAAAATTACTGATTAATCTATTTCTTTTGCGTCCCAGGAATCATTTGTATTTTCTTTATTTCGTATCTGGTAATTGAATTTTTTAAGGGTATAGGCTTTAATAGGTTTTGTATCTTTTAAAGAAGCGTATATTTCTATTGTTCCAGTTTCACCATCAATCCTGTTTGTATTCAAATTGTGAACTGCCAATGGTGATTTTATAAGTATATATCCACCTTTAGCAGTCTTAATCACAAAGACTGCATCTTTTAATGTGGCAATCCTGTCATCGATAGAATTTTCAGTACCCATTTCAAAGACATTTTCAAAATTATTGAATCCCTCTGGCTCAATATGATGCTTCTGAAGTATTGGATGATACCATGCCACATCGTTGTTTTCATAACTTTTAGATTCCTTGGATTCATTGTTGCAACTGATAAAATAAAATACCAAAACAGCAAGAACAGGAACCATGGCTATTTTATAAGTTACTGATTTTGATTTGTTTTTTGTCATCATAATTAATCGTTTTTTTGTGAGTGAATAATTAAAGTTACTGGCCAGGTATGTTGAATTATTCCGGAATACAAGATTTATCAAGGTGTTTTGATAATCAGTCAAATCATGATTTGACAGTACTTTGTTATCTGCCAAATACTCGTGGTTTAATTGGATTGCTTTTCTGTAAAGCCAGATAAATGGATTAAACCAAAGAATTACCTTGATCAATTCTACTGTTAAAATGTCGATTGAATGAAACTGTCTGCAATGGGCTTGCTCATGGATGAATAATTCCTTTTCCAACCTATCCTCCTCATAATCTGAACGGTTTACGAATATGTAGCTAAAAAAGGAATAGGGCAATGACTTTATCTCAACAAGAACAATTTGAGTTTTTTGAAGATGAACAATTTTACTTGTCTGGATTAACCGTATGATTTTATAAATATTTAAAGCAAACCTTACTAACAGAATGGATGATATGAGTCCATAGATGAGTATCAGCAAGGATTGAAATGTTAGAAGTTGAATTGGATTACCAGTCACTTCTTCTCCGTGAAGCAGGATTCCGGTTACACTCGAAAATCCATAATTAGTTGGGTTTACCCCAATATTCAAATTCATTTGAATTTTTATCAACGGTACTATGAGGGCAAATAACAATGAGAAGAGCAAGTAAAACCTATTAAAGATTGGGATTTTTACATTTTGAAGTACAAAATGATAAAATCCGTATGAGACACTCAGGCATATAGTCGATTTGATTACATACTCTATCATATCTGATTCATTTTTTGTGATTTTCAATCTTTTTTTCAACAATCTTTTTCAGATCTTCCAATTCCGAGAGGCTTAAGTTGGTTTCATTTGTGAAAAAGGAAGCGAATTGAGTAGCAGAATTGTTAAAAAAATCCTTAATCAAAGTATTTATATTTCTGGCAAAATAATCCGACTTCTGAACGAGGGGGAAATATTCTCTGTTACTTCCATGCTGGTTATAGCCAACAAACCCTTTATCAATCATCCGCTTTAGCAGTGTTGCGATAGTAGTTGTTGCAGGTCTTGGATCAGGGAATTCTTCAAGTATGTTCTTCATGTAAGCTTTTTCCAGCTTCCAAAGAAATTTCATAACTTGTTCTTCAGCGTTTGTTAATTGCATTGCTCTACGTTTTAAAATATAACTCTACAAATGTAGAACTTATTATGCAAAGACCAAAATATTTTAATGTTTTTTATGGATAAGCTATCTTTTTTTATTGTTCAGGGTGTCTGGTTGTGAGTCCAGATAGTCTTCTAGAATTTTCTCTTTTGATATACCTAACCTAATCATAGAAGACCGTCTGATACTATAATCCGATATATTCTGGTAAAATAATAACTTATACTTCCATGTTATAGATGCTCCTTTCCCTGTCAACTGCAAAGCTTAAAGCAGCCAGTATGTCATTGATCTGTAGTTCCGGAAAGTCTTCTATAATTTCCTCATTTGACATACCAGAAGCCAGCTTTGAGAGAATGTCATATACTGTTATTCTCATTCCCCGGATGCAAGGTTTACCTCCTCTTTTACCAGCTTCAATCGTGATTATATTTCTGTAATCCATTCTTTTATTGAACTTTAGTGAGCGGGTGACTTCGAGTCACCCGCTCACTCTCTTATATTTTCATACCCAGGTGATAAAAAACAAACGACCATAAGTCGGTATATTCTTCTATCACCTTGGCCGTTGGCTTGCCAGCCCCATGACCTGCTTTGGTGTCAATGCGGATTAGTACCGGCAATTTTCCGGCATTGTATTCCTGCATCCTGGCCATGTATTTAAATGTATGTGCAGGAACCACTCGGTCATCATGGTCGGCAGTAGTTGCCAGGATGGCCGGATAGGCCGTTCCTTTTTTGATGTTGTGGTAAGGTGAATAGGCATACAGATAATTGAACATCTCCGCATTGTCTTCACTGGTGCCATAATCTCCTGCCCATGCCCAGCCAATGGTGAATTTATGAAACCGAAGCATATCCATTACCCCAACGGCTGGAAGTGCTACCTTAAACAGGTCAGGCCTTTGATTGGTCACAGCGCCGATCAGTAATCCTCCATTTGATCCGCCTTGTATGGCCAGCTTCTCACTGGATGTATATTTCTGCGAGATCAGGTATTGTGCGGCAGCGATAAAGTCATCGAATACATTCTGCTTTTGTAATTTGGTGCCCGACAGGTGCCATTCTTCACCATATTCACCTCCACCACGAAGGTTGGGCATGGCAAACACGCCCCCATTTTCAATAAAGGCAATACGTGCTGGCGAAAATACAGGGGTCAGGCTGATGTTAAACCCTCCGTAAGCATACAATAGGGTAGGGTTCTGACCATTGAGTTCCAGTCCTTTTTTATAAACGATGAACATAGGAACTTTGGTGCCGTCCTTGCTGGCATAGAATTCCTGTTTGACTTCGAAATCATCAGGATTAAACTTTACTTCAGGCCTGAAATGCAAGGTTGCCTGCTTGGTGGTGAAATCGTATTTGTATATCTCGCCGGGAGTATTGAAAGAAGTATAGCTGAAGAAAGCAACTGTATCTTCTTTTTTTCCTGAGAAGGCGCTTACCGTGCCGATTCCCGGAAGCTGAACCTCGTGATCAAGAACTCCGTCAGTGGAATAAACCTCCACTTTGCTATGTGCATCGGTCATGTAATTGACTACAAATTTGCCGCCTATCATGCGGACGAATTCCATGACCTCTTTTTTCTCTGGAATAACATCCACCCAGTTGGCTTCCTGGGGTTGATTGGTATTGATTTTAACCAGGCGATATTTGGGCGCTTTGTAATTGGTCAGCACATAAAGGTCATCGCCAATGTTTTCAACCGGGTTAAATTCATTCTCATAACTGTCCAACAGGCTTACAAAACTGCTGTTCTTTTTGCTCAGGTCTTTAATATCCAGTGCGTTTCCATGGGTGCCAATGCTTTTTGAAATCAACAGGAAACGTTTGTCTTCAGTCAGTGAAGCGCCAAACATCCGTTTTGCATTCTTGGCATCGCTTACAATCAGCTGGTCAGCCGACTGTTCTGTCCCCAATTGATGGAAGTAGACCTTCTGAAATTCATTGGCCTTTGATAATTCACTTCCGGCTTCAGGTTTGTCGTAAGCGCTGTAGTAAAATCCATTGTCGCGCCAGCTTAAGCCTGAGAACTTGACCCAGGTAAGGTGATCGGGAAGCAGTGCTCCGGTTACTATGTCTTTTACGTACACGTCATTCCAGTCGGAACCCGATTTGGCCACCTGGTAAACCAGGTACTTGCCGTCGTTCGATATTTCAATGCCGGTAAGGGCGGCTGTTCCATCCTCGGTTAAAGTATTGGGATCAAGCAATACACTTGGTGCAGTGGAAAGGTCGGTAGTTGTATACAGTACACTTTGGTTCTGCAATCCATTGTTTTTGTAGAAGAAGTACTTGCCCGCTTCCTTAAATGGAGCTCCGTATTTGGGGTAGTCCCACAATTCGGTCAACCTGTTTTTGATCTTATCACGGAAAGGCAGTTTAGAAAGGTAGCCAAAGGTAAGTTGATTCTCTGTCTTGACCCAGTCGGCTGTTTCGGTTGAATTGTCGTCTTCAAGCCATCTATAGGGATCTTGAACTTCAGTTCCAAAATAAGTATCTTTAACATCCCCCTTTTTGGTAGGTGGATATTGAATTGTTTTCTCTGTACAAGACATCATAAAGGTCAATGCTAAAAAAGGAATAATAATTCGTTTCATAGGTATTTAAGGTTAGCGCATGAATTTCAGCAATAAAGATAAGAATTAGTTCTTATCGGTATATGATTCCTTGTTTTCATTACAATAGTGATGCTATTGTGAAAAGATCAACCACAAAGGTTACAGAGGTTAACCACAAAGGCACAAAGCCACTAAGTCAAAAAGAATTTCACCACAGATTCCACAAATGAACCCAAATTATTCTTATTTTTTTAATCTGTGTCTATCTGTGTAATCTGTGGTGTATTGTTCTTTTTTATAAACTTCCCTCTTGACCTCATGCTTTAATTTTATATCTTCATGCATTATTTCATGAAACTAAAAAACCTACCATGAGCAATTTACTCAACCGAAGACACTTTCTTGCACAAATGTCCACCGCTGCTCTGGCTGCCGGTATTTCTACCATTCCTTTCTCCAGTATGGCCCGTATGGCCAATGAACAAAAAAAGCTGGGCATTGCCCTTGTTGGCCTGGGGTATTATTCAAAGGACCTATTGATGCCTGCCCTTGAACAAACCAAAAATGTAAAGCTGGTGGGCCTTGTAACAGGAACTCCTTCAAAAGCCAAACAGTTCGGAGATAAATACAATATCCCGAAAGAGAATATCTATAACTACCAGAATTTTGATGACATATCCAAGAATCCTGCCATTGATGTGGTGTATATCGTTTTGCCCAATAGTATGCACAAAGAGTATGTAATCCGTGCAGCAAAAGCCGGCAAGCATGTGATCTGTGAAAAACCCATGGCTTTGAATGCTGCTGAATGCCGTGAGATGATTGCCGCCTGTAAAAAGGCCAATGTATCGCTTTCTATTGGTTACCGCCTGCATTACGATCCCTATACCCAGCGTATCATGCAAATAGCCAAAGAACAGCCCTATGGCCCCATTTCAATTGTCCAGGCATCTGCCGGTTTCCGTATGGGCAGACCTACCGACCATTGGAAGGTGAAAAGTCAGTACGGCGGTGGCGCTATCATGGATATGGGACCCTATCCTTTGCAGGCTGCACGTTATTCCACCGGCATGGAACCCATTGCCGTAACCGCCCAGCAGTATAACTCCGATCCAAAGGTTTTTATTGGGGTCGATGAAACAACTACCTTCCAGTTGGAATTCCCCAACAATATTGTAGCCAACTGCCTGACTACCTTTGCTGCCAATGTGAATTACCTGACGATCAATGCCCAGAAAGGGGAATATGGACTCAATCCTTTTAGCGGATACAGTGGTCTTCATGGCATTTTACCCAATAGCCAGACCTTTGATTTTCCACCCATGAACCAGCAAGCGACACAGATGGATGAAATGTGCCTTTCCATCCTTCAAAATAGACCTTCACCCACCACCGGAGAAGAAGGCCTTCGCGATATGATCATCATCGATGCCATGCGTGAATCGGTAAGGAAGGGAGGGGCTAGAATAGTGCTGTAATAGTGCTTACTCAGCGGCTGACTTGGAGTCAGCCGCTGAGTAAACCCTTCACTTATATCTGATCTCTAACAGAAGAACTTTTCTTTGAAATCATTGCTTTAGTCTGTCTTGCTATTTTCTTCTTTCTTCCTGATGATTTACAGTAAGCAATTATCTCACTAATTTCTCTTTTATCCTTCTCTGTCAATGGTTTTGGATCTACAAAGAAATCAATACCCTCGAACTCTTTAATGTATCCTATAATCGATAAAATTTTGTTTGTTAGTTGATTAATCTCAATGCCGACAATATTTTTCAAATGTTCCCAAATCCAAATTTACTAAATCATCAATGAAATGAATGTTTAATTTTTTTATATTTGTACAAAGCATTTGAACATGACAACAATTGTAATCAGGCCCAAAAATAAAGCAGAAAGGGAATTTCTCAGCCGTCTGTTAAAGAAAATGAACATCGAAACTCAGTTTGTTGAAGAACCTGTGCCAAATGTTGAAACCAGGAAGGCCATGGAAGATGTTGAACAGAGAAAGGGTACAAAGGTGAAAGATTCACAGGGGCTGTTTTCCAAATTGGGTATTTGAATGTTGGGATACGGTGGCTCACAAAATCTGTATAAATTCCTTCACAATGGTACAACTTGTTTATACCAATAAATTCAATAAAGACATCAAGTTACTTCAAAGAAGAGGATATAATTTAGAGTTGATAAAAGAAGCAATTATAATTGCTGGAAGAAAAAGGGATGCTTCCAGCAATTTTTTCTCCACATAAATTAACTGTGAATTATTCAGGATACTGGGAAGCCCATATAAAAACTGATTGGCTCATTATTTGGCAATACTTCTTGAAAGAAAATGAAATATGGCTAACCCGTACAGGAACCCATTCCGATTTGTTTTAAATATTGGTAATTGACCAAAATACCTTAAACCCACTGAGTATACCTTTTCTAAACCACCATCCCCCCTGCCCACCTACTATCCGATATCACCGTCTGATTGGCATTCTGAAAGGCGATATAACATTGAACTTCTGTCCCTTCAAATTTTGAAGGAAGGGTGATCATCTGACTTCCCTCTGCACGGATGCTGTCCCCAAAAGAAGTGACTACCAATCCCTTTTCAGGGTTATACACCACCAGTAGGGCCCTGTCATTGCCCATGGCCCCATTGTTCAAAGAATTGTCCTCCCAGGTGAACTTAATTTGTCCACTTGTCGTAGAAATGATTTGAGGGTTTAAAGCCCCGGGAAGTTTACCCTGACTGATTAACACCTTTGAATAATCTACACCGTAATCAGGATAAGTTCCTGTAATGGCATGGGCCAGGTTGTAGGAAGTGGCGGCATTGAAAGCCGACATCTTGATGGCCTGCTTTTTAAAGCCCACACGTAAAAAGGCCTTGAGGGGACTTAGGAACTGGACAATTGTCCCCATCCTTGCCCGTTGGTCTTGCTGGGCTGCTGTTCTTGGATTGGCAATACGGGCTGGAATGCCGCGCATAAAGTCAACGCCGTTCCAGTTGCCCCCGATCACTGTTCCGACCTTGCCGGAAAAGCCACCTAAAATACCTTGTTCATTGGTTGCCATGATTGATGATGATTTAAGATTTATAATACCCCTACGGGAGGGGGGGGTTTTTTTCTCCTTTTTTTTAAAATT
>DMFR01000460.1 GCA_003450125.1 Prolixibacteraceae bacterium
ATTACTCAAATGAACACAGATTATTTTTTAAATCTGTGTTCATTTGAGTAATCTGTGGTGAATTCTTTTGTGTCTAAATTTTACTTTTAGGACACCTTCTTATTTTACCAGTTCATTTTTAAGGGCCAGCATTTTGATGGCTGTAACGGCCGCTTCATCGCCTTTATTGCCAAGTTTGCCTCCCGCTCGGTCAAGTGCCTGTTGCTGATTGTCGGTTGTTAGCAATCCAAAGATAAAAGGTTTGTTGTATTTTATATTTAAACTGGTGATGCCTTGGGTGACCCCTTGACAGATGAAGTCAAAATGACGGGTTTCACCCTGGATCACACATCCGAGTATGATAATGGCATCAGCCTTTGTGAATTCGGCCAGGTATTGAGCCCCCAGGGTCAATTCAAAACTTCCCGGGACATGTTTCAAAACGATGTCCTCCTCCTGTGCTCCGTGTCTTTTTAAAGTATCCACCGCACCCTGGGCCAATGCACCGGTTATCTCGTAATTCCATTCTGCAACAACAATCCCAAACTTCATCCCGGAAGCCGAAGGCACTGATGTCAGGTCATAGGCAGATAAATTCTTTGTAGCCATTTTTTTGCGTGTTTGAAATTGATTTAAAAATAAAAAATCCCCTTCAATGAGGGGACCTTTTGTCTGTTATTAAGAGTGAGCCAGTCCTGGAACTGGGTTTTGTCTTAAATCGTTTAAAGTTTAAGGTTTAAAGTTGCACCCAATCGGCACGAAACTTTGAACTTTGAACCTTTAACTTTAAACTGATTTAGGCGTTCATTTTAATCTTTACACGTGCGATGTATTTATCAATGCTTCTTCCTTCGTTGCTCTCAGGAAATTTAAGCTTGATCGCTTCGTAGAGTTTCAGCGCATCTGCTGTTTTATTGGTACTTTCGAGTAACTCGCCTGCTTTGAGCATATAAATAGGAGCAGTGAGTATGTTGTCATTCATTTTGTAGGCCTCGGTGTACAGGTCAAGGGCTTTTTCCGTTTTGCCCAATTCAAGCTGGGCATCGCCTTGCGCACCTACTGAAATGGGTCCCAGAAGGGCATCCTTGGTATCAAACTTTTTCAGGTAATCAATTGCTTTATCAAACTGTCCCATGTGCAGGTATGAAACCCCTGCATAATACCTGGCCAGGTTACCGGCATTGGTTGACCCGAAGTCGTCGATGATATCAAGGAAACCAGGGTTAGTACCGTCACCGTTGAGGGCCAGATTAAACGAGTCCTTTGCGAAATAGTTCTGGGCCTGGAACATCTGATCTTGTGCATTTTTAGTGCGCGGTTCGAGGTAAAACTTGTTTAACCCAAGATAACCTACGGCGATTACTACAATTGCGCCAATCACAATGGAGATCAGTTTCTGATTGGATTCCAGAAATTGCTCGGTTTTGGTTAATGCGCTTTCTACTTCGGTTAAATTATCTACCTGTTTGTGTTTTTTGTCTTTTGTCATATTGTAAGGTCTATTTTCAAAAATCGTGAGGCAAAAATATATTATTTTCAAAAATAAATGCTTGTTTTTTGATTTAATATTGAATATTAATCAACATAGGAGTGTTAATCTCCTGTGGAACGATTATTTTTGACCGATTTCAAAGCGGAATTAGTAGTTTTGTTGCGAAAAAAAGCCTGAAAAATGTACATCCAAGAATTGTCGCTGGTTAACTTTAAAAACTTCGAAGATGCTGAATTTAAGTTTGCAAATGGCTTAAATTGCTTTATCGGCAACAACGGAGCCGGGAAAACCAATTTAATGGATGCCATTTATTATTTATCGTTTTGTAAAAGTTTCCTGAACCCTGTGGATGCTCAGAATATTAGATTTGACCAGGATTTCTTTATGATCCAGGGAAAATACTCCAGGCTGGACTCGGAAGAAACCATCTATTGCGGGCTCAAGCGAAACCAAAAGAAAACTTTTAAACGCAATCAGAAGGAATACAAGAAATTATCGGAACACATTGGGCTGCTTCCCGTAATAATAGTAACGCCACTGGATACCAACCTGATTTCAGGCGGAAGTGAAGAGCGGCGTAGATTTATCGACTCGGTGATCTCCCAGTATGATGCAGTTTACCTGGATAACCTGATCCGCTATAACAGGGCTTTACAGCAGAGAAACAATCTGCTGAAACAATTCTCCGGTCGAACTTCATTTCAACCCGAATTGATTGAAATATGGGACGATCAGCTGGTAAAATACGGACAACAGATCCATACCGAACGGTTGAATTTTTTGGACAGGCTTAAACCGGTCTTTCAGCAGTATTACCAGTTGATTTCAGGTGGAAAGGAATTGGTGGGTCTGAAACTGCAGTCCGATTTGCTGACCCACGATTTTGCCCAGCTGTTAAAGGACTCCATCAGTCGCGACCGGATGTTGCAATATACTTCAGCGGGGATACACAAAGATGATTTTGAATTTGAATTGGCCGGTTATCCGATCAAGAAATTTGGATCACAGGGTCAGAAAAAAACCTACCTTGTGGCCTTGAAACTGGCGCAGTTTGATTTTATGAAAGAAATATCGGGCATGACGCCTATTTTGTTGCTCGATGATATTTTCGATAAGCTGGATAAGCACCGGGTGGAGCAAATCGTTAAATTGGTAGCAGATGATCATTTTGGACAGATCTTTATTACTGATACCAACCGGGAACATCTGGACCTGATGATTTCCCGTTTGGATACAGAATTCAGAATTTTCACCATCAGTGATGGAAAGGTAATTAATTAAAAGTCAATGAGGAAAAGCAAAACTGAAAGCATAAGTGATGTTCTGAGGAGTTTTACCAGGGAAAATAAGCTGGACCGAAAACTCAATGAACTGGATATTATAAAATCCTGGGAAGCGGTAATGGGAAAGACCGTGGCCCGGTACACTGCCAATGTCTACATTCAAAACAGTACCCTGTTTGTTGAAACGACTTCTCCCATTGTCAGGAATGAATTGCTCATGATGAGGGAAGAGATCA
>DMFR01000193.1:0-6867 GCA_003450125.1 Prolixibacteraceae bacterium
GTGAATAGGTATAAAAAGTAGGCTATAAGAAAATAATCAGATTGCAATTATTATTTTATGTTGGGAAAGATATTTAGCCAATGATAGATATATTAAATATGCGCACTAACCTTTGCCCCAATAATTCATTAACTTATATTGCCAATAGCAATAATAAGTTTAGCGACCTGTTCGATCTGGAAGAAATTCAACGATTGCAGGATTTATTTGCTGAAGTGAACTCTGTGGCATCTATCATCACTTATCCCGATGGCTCTCCTGTGACCAGGCCAAGCAATTTTACCCGTTTCTGCAATGAAATTATCCGTCTTAATGACCAAGACTGCCTGAACTGCTTTAAATCGGGCAGTGAAAACAGCCATCTCGACCAGGGTGCAAAAATACAGCTATGTCCTCATTCTGGCTTACTCAATTCATGTATTGAAATTCGAGTTGGTGGAAAGCACATTGCAAACTGGATACTGGGTCAGGTCCGGCATAAAGAAAAAGACCATCAGCGAATAGAAAGCTTAGCTCTTGAAATTGGGGCAGACAGCAAGGCTTTATTGAAAGCCTATAGCGAGGTTCCTGCGATGCCGATAAAACAGTTTCATAAAGTATCAAACTTACTGTTTGAACTGGCCGATCAACTTACGATCAATGCTGACTGCAATTTGCACCGGGAAACTCAAATGAGCCTGCAGGCAATTGCATCGCCCAGTAAAAAAGCAGAAAAAGCCCTTAAAGACAGTGAGGAAAAATACCGTTCAATGTTTGCCGACAGCCCACAACCCATGTGGATATATGATCTGGAAACCCTTGTATTTCTCGAAGTCAATGATGCTGCCATTAATCACTATGGTTATTCACGCCAAGAGTTTATGGGCATGACCATAAAAGAGATACGCCCCCCGGAAGACATTTCGGCTCTCCTGAATGATGCCAAATTTACTGTCAGGGACTTCAACCCTCCTACTGAATGGAGGCATATCAAGAAAAACAGAGAAGTAATATTTGTTGAGATCTCTTCCCATTCTGTAATTTTCAATGGAAAAAATGCCCGTCATGTCTTAATTCATGACTTAACTGGCCGCAAACATGCCGAGGACCGGTTAAACAATGCCAAGCGTCTGTATGCGGTGCTCAGCCAGATCAATCAAGCCATCGTTCACATCAAGGATCAGCAAGCGCTCTTTGACAAAATATGCCAGGTAGCCATTGAATATGGAGACTTTAGGATGGCCTGGATCGGATTGTTTGATGAAGCCAATCAAAGATTAATACCGGTCATTCATGCCGGTTATGAGGACGGATACCTGGATCAGATTTCCATTATCATAGGCAAGCAGCCCAGGGGACAAGGTCCAACTGGTTTGGCTTTTCAGGAAGGAAAGATCATCAGTTGCGCTGATATAGCCACTGATCCCAAAATGATTCCATGGCGGGAGAATGCGCTCAAACGGGGTTACTGCTCCCTGGCTTCTGTTCCCTTCAGGCTGAAAGGAAAAACCATCGGTACATTGACCCTCTACGCCAATGATTCAGGATTCTTTAGCGATGATGAACAAAACTTATTGCAGGAAATCGGGGGTGACATCTCCTTTGCCCTTGATACAATGGCCCTACATAATGAGAACAAACGGGCCAATATTGAACTGATCAAAGCCAAAGAGAAGGCTGAAGAATCGGACCGTCTAAAGTCTGCCTTTCTGGCCAATATGAGCCACGAAGTGCGCACGCCTCTTAACAGCATCATCGGCTTTTCGGAATTACTGGCTGATGCTGACTTTGGACCAGAACTTAGAAATGAATTTATACAACATATCGTCACCAATGGGAATCACCTCCTGACCATTATCAGCGATATTATGGATATCTCCAAGATGGAATCGGGTAAAATTACCCTCCGTAAAAGTGAAATAAAGGTTGGGGAATTTATTTCAACCATCAAGGAACAATTTTCTTTCCAGGCAGAAGCTAAAAATCTGGAACTTAAACTCACGTATCCTGCCACGGAGGAAGAACCGATCGTTTTCGCTGATTCGGAAAGGCTTAGCCAGATCTTTAACAACCTGATAAGCAATGCCCTAAAGTTTACACCCTATGGCACCATTGAAATAAGCCATCAACTTAAAGATTCCTTCGTTGAATTTTGCATCAGTGATACCGGCATTGGCATTGGCGTTGAATACCATGATATCATATTTGAACGCTTTCGTCAGGTTGAATCTGAAAAGACACGCACCTATGGAGGAAATGGTCTTGGATTGGCCATTACCAAAAACCTTGTTGAGTTGATGGGTGGAAAGATCTGGGTGCAATCTGAATCGGGTAAAGGTTCATCGTTTTATTTTACCTTACCTGAACATAGTGGAGAACAATAAATTTGCCCTCGACTTCAACTGACTTATTACATCCTATTCATCGTTCCATAAGGTGAAGTATCAATTCTCAAAACCATTCCCCTAAAGACAAGTGTCCCACTGTGCAGACCGAAATTAATGCGAGATAAGACAAGATTCCCATTTTCTCCTGTAATAGTGATTTCACCAAATGTAATTTCAAAATCTGTAACAGGACGAAGAAATGAAACATTATAACTGCCCTCAAATACTTCTTTCACACCCTGTTTCACAATTGTTACCTTTGCCTTACCCTGACCATTCAATTCAAGACATTCGATATTTCTTTCTCCCTCTAATTCAAAAACCGATCGCCAAACCCCAACTATAGCCTCTTTAAATTCTAGTTCTGAAAAATTATCCTTTAATTCCATAATTGGATCAATCAATTCTTTTTGCCTGATCGTTTCAATGTAACTGTCCAGATTGGTTTTCATTTTCTCCATATCATTGCCAACCGGATTCAGGATGTACACTCTTGCTTCTTTCATTCCTTCCATATTATTGATATCTGGATTGCTCAAATCTCCATTTCTAACCAGATGAATGGTGTAATACTGCGGTTCGGCATCCTGATCCCTTAAAGTAATTTCATTAAAGTTCGAAATTGCAGGGTCATTGTTTATATTTTTCTGCCCAGTTTCTGCATTCAGATAGGCTTCAAACCCATCAAATGAATAGTGAGGATTCTTCCCATCAAATTGTCGGTAAACTTTCTTGTCGCCTTTTGTTAGAATGTAAGTTTTTATTTGCTCGAAATCATTAATAGAAAAGCTTTCAGTAATGTCCAGATATTGATCCGAAGTAATTTCTATCACCTCTTCCTGCTTTTCTTTTTTGCAAGAAAAAATTACAAGGCTTATACCGGTTAGGATTAAAAAGAGTGAGTGTGCTTTCATAATTTTGGGTTCAGATTAAAATAGGGTTCAAAAATCATCTTGCCATTCTGTATCAAATCACTCTAAATTGTCTGGACAATTGATTTTGTAAAGTTATATCAAATATAATACTATTTATCTAATTATAAAATACCTTGCATTCAGAAACTGACCGATAAATATCCCTTATTTAACAGACCATCCCTATGATGAATAGAATATCCACAAAACGAATCATCTCTGTTTTTCCACCTATTATCCTAATGATTGACTACCCTTCACTTTTGGTTTGATTGTATGTTTCTGTAAGCTTTCTGTAACCTATCTGTAATGTATCTGTATTGTTTATTACAGATACATTACAGATAGGTTACAGAAAGCTTACAGAAACATACAATCAAACAGTACTGAAAGGATATCCGGGACGGGATTTAGGTGTAGAATAACCTGGGTTAAATAGATCGGTTGTATAAGGAATGCGATACTGAACACTGCAAATGAACGCTTTTTAGCTTTCTTCAAAAAGCCTTCCCTGCCAAGTTTGGCGCGCTTCAAGTAACTTTTCAAGCTTGGCGGTAAATTCAAAGTTCTTCAGGCCCCAGCGAGGGGCTACCAACAACTCATCGGGCGCTTCACTGACAAAGCGTTCAACGACTATCGCGGGATTCAGCAGTTCAAGGTACTGAACCACAAGGTCCAAATAGCCTTCTATGGTGAACATGGGGAATTGTTCGGGATGCTGGAGATAATCATGGTACATCCGGGTATTTTTATGGATTTGAAGCTGGTGCAGTTTCAGGTTTTCAACCGGTAGTTTTGAAATGATGCGGGCCTGATCCAGGCAGTCGGCTTTAGACTCGCCGGGAAGGCCAAGGATCAGGTGGGCGCAGTTGTGGATCTTGCGCCGGGCCGTTTCCTGCAGGGCAAAGATGGATTCCTCAAAGGTATGGCCCCGGTTGATGTACTCAAGGCTTACATTCTTATGGGACTCGATTCCAAATTCCAGCATGATGTAATACCTTTGGGCCAACAATTGAAGGTAATCCAGTATTTCAGGGCTCAGGCAGTCGGGACGGGTTGCAATCACCAGGCCAATGACCTGGGGATGAACAAGGGCTTCCTCGTAAAGCATTTTCAGGTTTTCAACAGGGGCGTATGTATTGCTGTAGGACTGAAAATAAGCCAGGTACTTCATTGAATTGTATTTGCGGGCAAAGAATTCAATCCCCTCGTTGAGCTGTGCCGTCACGCTTTTTTCAAGGTTGCAATAGGCAGGGCTAAAGGTTTGGTTGTTGCAATACGAACATCCGCCTATTCCCCTTGAACCGTCCCGGTTGGGACAGGTAAAGCCGGCATCGATTGAAATCTTTTGTACCCTCCCCTCAAATTTCCTTCTGAAATAACCCGAGAAATCATTGTACCGTTTATCCCCCTTCCACAAAAAACGACTCATGCTGTTCCTTTAAGATTTCCTACAAAAGTAGTTCATTTTAGCAGGCAGCGAAACCTCGTCTATACCATCCAACGAAAGATTTTCAGCCGCCAAAATCATTCAAAATTCCATTGACTTTCTTTGAAACACGATTCAAATGTAAGAAACGAAAAAAGAATCACAGTTTTTCATTCATTAGTGACTTATAGTCAATTATTTATAAATGCAAATACTATCAACAATTGTTTAAAACTATTTTAAAACTTTTTGGTTAACACATACGAAAATGAGCCTTTTCCTCAGGGAAATTTAATAAATTTATACTACATAAACAAGAAGATATGTTTAAACCTAAAGATATCGAACAGATTGTTGCAAGAGGAAGTCAAATTGACCAGGTCGAGCAACAGATCGGGAATTTCAAATCCGGATTTCCCTACCTTAAGTTAATTGAGGCAGCCAGTCCATACCATGGGCTTATTCAATTGTCGGAAGCAGAAATCGAAAAAAACATCGCTATTTTTGAAGAAAAAGTGGCCGGTGGAATTGAATTGCTGAAATTTGTCCCCGCATCGGGCGCTGCCAGCAGAATGTTCAAATCCTTGTTCTCTGCCCTTGAAGATTTGCAACAAGGGAAACATCGTTCAGAAGTGATTAAGGACAAAGAAGTGGCCCTGTTTCTGGAACAGCTGGACCAATTTGCTTTTTACGATGACCTGAAGCAGCTTGCGGCACAGGAAAATCTTGCCATCGAAGACGTTCCCCTTCAAAAACTGCTGGAATGGAAGCTTTTGGAAAAAGGGCTCAACTATGGCAACCTGCCCAAGGGATTGTTAAAATTCCATACCTACCCCGATGGATACCGAACGCCATTGGAAGAACATTTTGTGGAAGGGGCCTCCTATGCGAGGAACAATTCAGCGGTAGTTAAAATTCATTTTACTGTATCACCCCTGTCTCTTATACACATCTCCGAGCCCACNNCCCGAGCACCAGCCTGCTTTTGAAAGGCATGTGGCTGAAATATTACCCAAATACGAACAATTGTTTGGCGTCAAATACAAGATCGGATTCTCGCAGCAAAAGCCATCGACCGATACCATAGCCGTTACCCCTGACAATGAACCCTTCAGAAATAACAACGGCAGTTTGCTTTTCAGGCCAGCCGGTCATGGTGCATTGCTTGAAAATCTGAATGACCTGGATGCGGACATCATATTCATTAAAAACATTGACAACGTAGTGCCTGATCAGCTTAAAAAGCTGACGATCGACTACAAAAAAGCCCTTGCAGGGGTGTTGCTCGGTTTTCAGGAAGAGATCTTCTTTTATCAAAAGATGCTCAAAGAGCACCATTACAGTGCCCTAGAAAGCGCTTTTTATGCAGAAGCGGCTAACTTTCTGGAGAACGTTATGAATATTATCCCGCCCCACGATCAATATTACAGCGAGAAAGAAGAGCTGTACCACTATTTTACCCTAAAGTTCAACCGACCTTTGAGGGTTTGCGGAATGGTAAAAAACCAGGGAGAACCGGGCGGCGGTCCATTTTTTGCATTGAATGAGGACGGATCGGTTTCACTTCAGATCGTGGAAAGCTCGCAGATTGATTTCAACGATCCCGAACAGGCATCAATTGCACAACATGCCACACATTTTAATCCGGTAGATCTGATTTGCGGGGTTAAAAACTACCAGGGTGAGAAATATAACCTGCTGGATTATAGTGATCCGAAAACAGGGTTTATTTCCCTTAAATCGAAGGACGGAAAAGAATTAAAAGCACAGGAACTGCCGGGTTTGTGGAACGGCGCCATGTCGGATTGGGGCACACTTTTTGTGGAGGTTCCTATTGAAACATTCAATCCGGTAAAAACGGTTACCGATTTGTTAAGAAAAGAGCATCAATCAAAATGATTCAAATCGAAAAGTATTCTTAAATTTGCAACCTTTAAATTGGAGCATATGAACGAGGACGCCAGTGATTTCGAAGAAGATGATTTTCAGGAGGCGATAACACGTTTCAACGAAATGGTGGACAACAACACCTCCAACTACTTTGATGTATTTGAAATAGAGGGGATTGTTGATTACTTTCTGGAAGAGGGGGAGATTTCTCTTGCAAAAAAAGCAGTGGAGAGCGGGCTGGAGATGCATCCAGATGCCATTTCCATTC
>DMFR01000193.1:6952-8210 GCA_003450125.1 Prolixibacteraceae bacterium
CCCAGGTACTGATGCACCAGGAGAAATTGGAAGAATGTCTTGAATTATTGAGCTTCTTGGAGAAAATTGAAATCAACAATCCGGATCTCTATCTTACAAAAGGGGCTGCCTTTAATTTACTTGGGAAAGTAGGTGATGCAGTTAAAGCCTATGAATGCGCGCTGAAGATGCCCCTGGACGAATTGGATGAAACCCTTTATAACATTGGTATTTCTTTCGGACAGGCAGGCGAAACTACCCTTGCCATCAAATACCTGGAGAAAGCTTATTACAACAATCCACAAAACGAAATTGTACTTTACGAACTTGGATATTATTACGACCGCGATTCCCAGTTTGAAAAGAGTATAGAATTGTATAACAAATATCTTGATATTGACCCCTTTAACCATTCGGTTTGGTACAATATCGGGATCACTTACAACCGCCTGGGAAGATTCGACAAAGCCATTGAGGCATACGATTTTGCCCTTGCCCTAAATGAGGATTTCTTACACTCTCATTTCAACAAAGCCAATGCCCTTGCCAACAACAATCAATTCGAAGAGGCCATTGCCTGCTACCATGAATATCTTTTACGGGACACCAAAAATGATGATGCCTATTGCTACCTGGCTGAATGTTACCTGAATTCAGACCGATACAACGAAGCCCTGGTCAATTACCAGAAAGCCATCCGGTTGAATGACGCCAATTCAAGCGCCTGGTATGGTTCAGGATTGATTATGTGGTCAGAAGGCAAATTGAACGAGGCACAGCGGTTCTTTAAAAAAGCATTGGAACTGGAAAATGACAATGCGGACTTTTGGTCGATGGATGCCAAGGTGCATGCCGAATTGGACGAGATCAAGGAAGCCGTGAAATCCTTCAAGATGGCCACTTCCCTTGAACCTGAGAACATTGAAAACTGGCTCTCCTATTCGGAAATGTATTACGATCTGGATGATACCGACAGAGCAATCAAGATCCTAAAGGCGGCCAATAAGATCAACAAGTCAAATGCTTATCTTGACTATCGGCTTACGGCCTACCTGCTGGATAAAAACGAGGAACTGGAAGCAGCCTGTCATTTTGAAAGGGCTTTAAAAATTGATTACAGCAAGAGTAGTGAACTCTTCGAGTTTTATCCTGAAGCCTCAAAAATTGAATCAATAAAAAAACTTATTTCACAATATCAATCAACGAAACTTTAAACGATGAATTTTCGATTGCCCCACATGCCTGTTCGCCCGGCACAACCCCGCGAAAGCGGTTTAAC
>DMFR01000193.1:8279-15035 GCA_003450125.1 Prolixibacteraceae bacterium
CGCGAAAGCGGTTTAACTATGGTTATGGATAAAGGGTTGAGTTTGCGCGAAGCAGAAGATTTGTGCGATATATCAGCTCCTTATTGCGATCTGATAAAGCTAGGATTTGGAACCTCGATCATCACCAACCGTCTGCTAGACAAAATCAAGTTATACAAATCAGCTGGACTAAGACCTTACTTTGGAGGGACTTTATTTGAAGCCTTTGCTGTTCGTAACATGTTTGACGATTACCGCCGCTTTCTGGATGAGTATGAAATGGAAATGGTGGAAGTTTCGGACGGTGTAATGGAACTGGATCATGACCTAAAATGTGAATATATCACCACCCTGAGCAAGGAATACACAGTTCTGTCAGAAGTGGGGACAAAATTAAAGGGGAAAGAGATTTCAAACGATCAATGGATCTCCTACATGAAAACGGAACTGTCAGCCGGTGCATGGAAAGTAATTGCGGAGGCGCGTGAGAGCGGCAACATGGGAATTTACAACGATGACGGATCGGCCAATTTTGAATTGGTACTGGGCATCAAAAAGGCCCTTGACCCGGATACTATCCTTTGGGAAGCCCCCTTAAAGACACAGCAGGTTTGGTTCATCAAGTTGCTGGGTCCCAATGTTAACCTGGGGAACATTGCAACCAACGAGATTATACCTCTGGAAACCCTCAGACTGGGACTTCGTGGCGATACGTTGCTGACTTTCCTGCCTTGTAACCATTCCTAATATGAGTATAAATTCTATCACGAAAAACATCTGATCTATGGCAAATGTGGCAAAGAGCATAAGGATATTAATACTCCAAACCATAGATTTTTTTTATACTCCCTTTCAGGCGCTGATTCCCAAAGAAACCTTCAGGTACGCAGCAACTGGTGGATTTAATACATTGCTTGATATTTCGCTTTACTTTATCTGTTACAATTTCGTGCTGGATAAGCGGGTCATTAATTTGCATATTGTTTCAATCAGTCCTCACATTGGGGCCTTTTTGATTGTATTTCCCATTACCTTTTTTACAGGCTTCCTGTTTGCCAAATACATCACCTTTACCAGTTCCGAAATTCGTGGACGCACACAACTGATGCGTTACATGATATCAGTTTCAGGATCGATCTTTCTGAATTATTTCTTCATCAAACTATTGGTTGAATTTGGGGGCTTATGGCCAACCCTTGCAAAAATAATTACGACAGTTATCGTGGTAATCTACAGTTACTTTGTTCAGAAATTCTATACATTTAAGACTACAAGGCTACCTGTTTTCTAAGTGAAAGCCTTCAATTATGAGCCCACTTCGAAATGGCTCAAAGTTTAAAGTTTAAAGTTTAAAAGTTTAAAGTTGCGTGTCGATCATGATGAAACTTTAAATTTTAAGGATGGGTTGCCTTTGATCGGCACGTAACTTTAAACTTTGAACTTTAAACCTTAAATATTTGTTACCTCATTTAAATTTGTCTTATCTTAGCAGCCGAATTGGTGATGCTTTAACGAGTATCAAGAGGGAATCCGATTAAAATTCGGAGCTGTACCCGCAGCTGTAAACTCTGAAGAATTTTTGCACTTCATGCCACTGTACCGATGACCCGGGATGGGAAGGCCGCAAAAATAGAGTAAGCCAGAAGACCTGCCAATTGTGCTACAATATTCAAAGCTTTCGGGAGAAAAAGCTTGGAGTAACCAAAACAAATTATCACGGTTATTTCAGCAGTTTTGCGTATTGTAATTGTTTTGAAACCATTCAAAATTATTACATAATGAAACACATCTACATGGCCATCGTTGCCACCTTATTGGTATTTAACTCAGTGGCACAATCAGTTGCCAGGTTTGATGATTTAGCTCTGGATAAGGAGACATTCTGGAACGGATCAGATAAAACCGGAAGTTTTAAAAGTGGGGACATCACCTTTTACAACGCTTTTAATGCGGATTGGAACTACTGGAATGGTTTTGCCTATTCAAACATGTCGGATATTACAACGGCAGGTTATGGGAACCAGTACAGTGCCATTACAGGCCGGGGCAACCAGGGAAGTTCAAACTATGGGGTCTGCTACCCTTCTCCAACGGCTATAGCAGAGTTTAAAACGGCCACCAAAGTTACCGGCTTTTACATCACCAATTCGACCTATGCCTATTTGTCGATGAAAAATGGAGATCAGTTTTCCAAGAAATTTGGAGGTGAAAGTGGTAACGATCCTGACTTTTTGAAACTGATGATCGAAGCCTTGAATGCAGAAGGCACAGCGGTTGATACTGTCTATTTTTACCTGGCTGATTTTCGTTTTACAGATCATTCGAAAGATTATATCCTGAACAAATGGACATGGGTGGATCTTGGTGAGATGAAAGAGGCCAGTAAACTTCGTTTTAGTCTGAGTTCAAGCGACAATAGTTTCGGTTTTATGAATACACCTTCCTATTTCTGCATTGATGATTTAAATGGAGAGAAACCGTTTAATTACCAGCCGGTAACTTATGCAGACTTTGAAACTGTGAATATGGGTACCAATGGATATTACAATGGAAGCGACAAGGCTGGTAGCTTTATGAGTGGTAATTTCAGGTTTTTGAATGATTATAATGCGGATTGGGGCAATTGGGCAGGCTTTGCAGCTTCAGAAAAAGCAGATGTAACAACCCCAGGTTATGGCAACCAGTATAGTGCAATTACAGGAAAAGGAGTTTCCGGAACTTCTGCTTATGCCGTAGGTTATCCCTCTCCCGTTTCGACTGTGGCATTTAAAGATACTTTAATTTCAGGACTTTACGTCACTAACAGCACGTATGCCTATTTATCGATGAAAAACGGGGATGCATATTCTAAAAAGTTTGGTGGAGATAGTGGGAACGATGAGGATTGGCTCATTTTAACCATTCAAGGATTTAATTCAGAGAACCAATCCACCGGGAAAGTTGAATTCTTTCTGGCTGATTTTTCCTACAGCAACAATACAAACGACTATATTCTGGATACCTGGAAATGGGTAAATCTGGAATCATTGGGACGAATCTCGAAATTGGAATTTTCACTGCGGTCAACTGACAACGGCAATTGGGGAATGAATACACCTGGGTATTTCTGTATCGATAACCTGAACCGGGAGGTAGTAACTTCAGCGCCTGAGATTCAGACTGTGCAGGCTATGGCCTATCCAAATCCATTTGAAGACCATATTTCTATTTCAGGATTAAAAGCAAATGCAAAAGTTACAGTTTCAGATATTTCAGGAAGAACGATCCAGGAATATGAAAATGTTTCAAATAATCAATCCATTGACGGTTTAGGTAATTTAAAAACAGGGGTTTATTTCCTGACTGTTACTGAAGGAATGAACCATCGTACTTCGAAAATGGTGAAGAAATAGCAAAAACGACCAAATCCTTTTTACGATTGGGTTTCATTTATAAACCAAAGCCTGTTTCTGATGTTATCTTTAACAAACAGAAATGAATAGGGGATAGTTTTTTATATTTCCGTCGAATTTTATTTCTTTGTACTAATTTTAAATTCAAAAATAAAACAGAAAGCTATGAAAATAGGTAAAAACAAAATGGTTTCACTGACATATGATCTTCATTACGATGATGTTGAAGGCGATTTAATTGAGCAGGCAACCAGCGAGAAACCATTAAGTTTTGTCTTTGGTGCAGGTTTAATGCTTCCTAAGTTTGAAACATTATTGGAAGGCATCGAAGCAGGTAACCCATTCGAGATTAGTTTGGCAGATGTTGATGCTTATGGTGAATTGGATGAAAATGCAATTGTAGACCTTCCAAAACACTTATTCATTATTGATGGTGAATTTGATAATGAAATCGTTGCAATAGGAAATTCAGTCCCAATGATGAGTACCAGCGGACAACGCTTAAATGGGTTGGTTATGGACATCACGGATGATATAGTAAAAATGGATTTTAATCATCCATTGGCTGGCGAGAATTTATTCTTTAAAGGACAGATTCTGGAAGTTAGAGAAGCAACCGATGAAGAAATTGCTGCTACTTTAGGTGGTGGTGGTTGTGGATGCGGAAGCGGTGGTTGTGGATGCGGCGACGAAGAAGGATGTGCAGATGGCAGTTGCGGCACCGAAGGTAAAGGTGGATGCGGTTGCGGCTGTTAATCTTACAATCAGATAATTTATTGAAATGTTGTTCCGGAATCTCGTGTTTTGGAACAACATTTTTAGTTTATAGAGTTTTGAGTTTAATGTTCAAAGTTTAAAGTTAGGTGCCGATCGAAGGCTACCCATCTTTTAATTTTAACCTTGAAGGTTGCATCCAGATCGGCACGCAACTTTAAACTTTAAACATTAAACTTTGAACTTTAAACTTTGAACCTGAAACTTTGAACTTTAAACTTTGAACCTGAAACTTTGAACTTTAATAACTTGATCCTATGAATAGCTTTGGTCAGATATTTAGATTGACTTCCTTTGGTGAGTCTCACGGAAGAGCCATCGGTGGTATTATTGATGGTTGCCCGGCAGGTTTGGAGATTGATCTGGATTTTATCCAGGATGAACTGGATCGACGCAAACCTGGTCAATCCAAGATTACGACCCAACGCGATGAAAACGATCAGGTTGAATTTCTATCCGGCATCTTTGAAGGAAAGACCCAGGGTACTCCTATCGGGTTTATGATCCGCAATAAAGATCAACATTCGTCTGATTACAATGATCTGAAAGATGTTTTCAGGCCCTCTCATGCCGATTATACCTATATTCAGAAATATGGAACCCGCGACCATCGTGGCGGAGGCCGTTCTTCGGCCCGTGAAACCATTGCACGTGTAGTAGCTGGTGCAGTGGCCAAGTTATTGCTCAAGAGTGTAGGCGTCTCCATTCAGGCTTATGTATCGAGGGTTGGAAATATTGAACTCACCAAATCATACCTTGATCTTGATTTAAGCCAGACGGAAAGTAATATCGTCCGTTGTCCTGATGCGGAAACTGCAGAACGTATGATTGCGCGTATTGAGGAAGCCGGAAGAGACCATGATACTGTTGGAGGTATCATTGCCGGGGTTATTCAAGGTGTACCAGCCGGATGGGGTGAGCCTGTTTTCAATAAATTACATGCCGATTTGGGCTTTGCCATGTTGGGCATCAATGCGGTGAAAGGTTTTGAATATGGTTCCGGATTTGAAGGAGCACGTTTAACGGGTTCTGAACACAACGATGTTTTTATTAAAACAGAGAAAGGTGTACGGACAAAGACCAACAACTCCGGAGGAATACAAGGGGGTATTTCAAACGGCGAAGACATCTATTTCAATGTCGCCTTTAAGCCCATCGCAACTCTGCTAAAAGAACAGAATACAGTTGATCGTGCTGAAAATGAAGTAGTCATCAATCCAACTGGGCGTCACGATCCATGTGTCCTTCCAAGGGCAGTTCCGATCGTTGAATCCATGGCAGCCATTGTTCTGGCCGATCATTTTTTATTGAACAGGATTAATCATCTCTAATAAGTCACAATAGAAACTGGTGGAAAAAGTTAAAACTCCACCTTTTATTAAAGGCAATTTAGTGTTTTGACTTCTTTTGTAAAAAGAGATTGAAAAAAGCATTCATTGTGGAAGAATATAATGGGTTGAGGCTTGATAACTAACTTCAGTTTGAACTCATAATTCATTGTTCCCTTGTTTGATAAGTTCAAATTTCATACCTTTGGTGACACCAAAGGCCCAGGGAAATAGAATAAGAATTATCAACTTCCTTTTGCGCTTTACAAAACTCCTGGTATTTTACCTCAGGTTACCCAAGCGGGAAATGTTCCTTTTCATAGGTTTCAATCGTTTTAGAAATCTTCAAAAACTCAACCATTAAAAGGTCATTTTCGGGTGTTTCATCATTTAGTAAATCTATCATTTCATTTAGCCTAATATTTGTCCTTGTATATTCTTCAAGTGATATTGCCATCGCTTCCGTTTTATCAATAGTCTTATTCTTTCTGACAAAAATAAGAAAAAAGCCGCCTCCCTTTTTCCAGGAGACGGCCTTCATCAAACTTAAATACCAATTGATTGATTCAAACTAAAACCTAAGAGAGAAATTAACTTCTAGCGGTGAAGGAACAATTACATATCCTCTTGAGGAATGATTAAAATATAAATCGCCGTGTCTGAAAAATACCTGCCCATTTACCTGAACTCTGTTACATTCGAATGGCAAATCCCTGAAATATACATCACGGGGAGTTTCTGATTGACAATACCCTACTCCATCACGATAGGTATAAAATTGATTTCCATGGTAGTAGTAATCCCCGTGTGAATGTCTGAATACAATGGGCTGATCATCAAAACGCTGATATACCCTACCATATTGGGGATGATTGTAATAATGTTGCCTTTCATAATTTGAGCCATTTGAATAACGCTGGCTATACTGATAATCCCGATCGTTTCTGCCTTGATTATACTCCCTGTAATGTTTTCTATCGCCATGGCGATCATCATTTCTTCCTGCGGAATAATCTGCTGAGTTGGAATGGTCATTGCGGTATTCCTTTTGGTCTCTATTCCGATCTGATTTATTGAAATTCCGGTTATTCTGAGCGCTTCCATCAAAGGAAAGAGCCATCAATGCTGCGGTAAAAATAATAGCCGGAAGAATTTGTCTGGTTGATTGAACAGCTTTCATAGCATTTGTTTTTAAAAATTAAAAAATAAATAGTGTTCTAAACTTTACCGGTAATTTGATCAGGTTAAAACAAAGCGCGTGCCAAAGTATTCCTTTTTAAAAT
>DMFR01000194.1:0-158 GCA_003450125.1 Prolixibacteraceae bacterium
GGCAGTGGCGGTAGTGGGGGCAGTGGCGGAACTGGAAATCCAAATGGGAATAGCGGTAAAGGAGGACAATCCGGTCCGTCAGCCATGGGTTGGGCCGGAGATGGCGGCAGTGGAAGGATAGTGGTACAGCCGACAGAAGAATTTTTCTTTTATACGCC
>DMFR01000194.1:447-11847 GCA_003450125.1 Prolixibacteraceae bacterium
CTGATCTGACTGATGTTACAGATGAACACTGATCTTTAAAAAAGAATTCACCACAGATTACACAGATAGACACAGATTATTCTTATTTTTTTAACCTGTGTTCATTTGTGTAATTTGTGGTGAATTCTTTTAAAGATCAGTGTTCATCTGTAACATCATTCAGATCAGTGTTCCTTTTTTTCAAATTTGGTATAAACCAAAGAACACACTAACATCTGTAATAACTGCTTTCATATATTTATTAAATATATTTTGCCATTTTTGTATAACAATTAACCCACAAACTGATAACTCATGCAACACCGAAAAACTATTGTACTTGCACTACTTTCAATGTTATCATTGATTGGATGTAAGCAAAAAGAACCCAATCTATCGACCTCAACAGAGATTTCCGGTGGCTGGACTTTCCGTCAGGCCGACAAGGAAGAATGGCTTCCGGCCACTGTTCCCGGATGTGTACATACCGACCTTCTTAAAAATGGCAAGATAGAAGATCCGTTCTATCGTTTGAATGAACACAAGGTTCAGTGGATCGACAAGGTGAACTGGGAGTACAAGACCAGCTTCAATATTGATCCGGTTACCTTCAAACGCGACCGAATTGCCCTTGATTTTAAAGGATTGGATACCTATGCAGATGTCTATGTCAACAATACCCAGGTGCTTTCGGCTGACAACATGTTCCGCGAATGGATGGTGGATGTCAAGCCACAGGTGAAGGAAGGGGCCAATGAATTGCGCATCCTGTTCCGTTCACCCATTGTTGAAGGATTAAAAAAATATGATGCCAACGGGTATGTTATTCCTGTATCGCCCAACGATCTGGCAGAAATTGGTGAAGTGGAAGGAGGCAAGATGGTTTCGGTCTATACCCGTAAAGCTGGTTATCATTTTGGATGGGACTGGGGCCCCCGCCTGGTATCAAGCGGTGTGTGGCGTCCGGTATTGCTGACCGTCTGGGATGATGCGAGAATTGAAAGCCTGCAATTGAAACAAAACAAGGTTTCCGAAGCAGAAGCTACTTTTACTGCTGTCTTTGAAATTGAAGCCAATGCCGAGAACAAAGCTACAGTCACCATTGAAAATGATGGCAATGAACTGGCTCATGCAGATATTCAGCTGACCAAAGGGATCTCCACTTACCCGGTTGATTTTAAGATTGCAAATCCAAAATTGTGGTGGTCAAATGGGCTTGGAGAAGCTCATTTATACAACATCAAGGGAAAATTGCTCATTGGTAGTCGATTGGTTGAAAAATCAGAACGTATTGGTATTCGCACCTTGGAATTGGTTCGCAACAAAGATGATAAGGGAACTTCATTCTACTTCAAGTTAAATGGTGTGCCAGTGTTTATGAAAGGAGCCAACTATATTCCCAATGATATTTTCCCGGCCCGGGTAACGGATGAAATGTATAAAAACGTAATCCATACGGCCAAAATATCCAACCTGAACATGTTGCGTGTATGGGGTGGAGGAATCTATGAAAGCGATCGTTTCTACGACTTGTGTGATGAGAACGGATTGTTGGTTTGGCAGGATTTCATGTTTGCCTGTGCCATGTTTCCGGGAGATGAAGCATTTCTGAACAATGTAAAAGAGGAAGCCGTTGACAACATCAAACGACTGCGTAACCATCCAAGCATAGCCTTGTGGTGCGGCAACAATGAAATCCTCTCGGCATGGCTGGGCTGGGGATGGAAACAAAAGGAGGAAGCCAAGAGCAAGGAGACGGCAGCTAAGATCTGGAAATCGTACACCGATGTGTTCCATCATATTATACCCGAGGCTGTTGCAGCCAATGATCCAAGCCGCAGTTACTGGGATTCATCACCCTGTGCCGGGATGGGCAATGTTTCCGATCTGGTCAATGGTGATGAGCATTACTGGGGTGTCTGGTGGGGAAAAGACCCCTTCAACAAATACGCCACCCACATTGCCCGCTTTATGAGTGAATATGGCTTCCAGTCCTTCCCTGAACTGAAGACCGTCAAGCAATATGCCATACCTGAAGATTACGATATCTTTTCCGAAGTGATGAAATCACATCAACGTTCGTCTATCGGCAACGGAACCATTGAATATTACATGCTGCAGGATTACAAAAAACCCAGGAATTTTGAATCATTCCTGTATGTCAATCATGTATTGCAGGCTGAAGGGATCAAATTTGCACTGGAAGGACATCGCCGTGCAGCACCATACTGCATGGGTAGTTTGTATTGGCAGATCAATGATTGCTGGCCGGTTGCTTCATGGAGTTCGACTGATTATTACCAAAGGTGGAAAGCCTTGCAGTACTTTGCCAAGAAGGGTTTTGAGCCAGTGCTGGTTTCTCCATACCGCTCGGGTGATTCACTAAAAGTAGATGTAATCAATGATAAATTGAATGAAATAAAAGCCCAGCTGGTGGTAAAAGTGCTGGACTTTGCGGGAAAGGAAATCTCGAAAGAGACCAAAGATATAACTGTACCGGCCAATTCAAGCAATACCTTTTTTGGAGTCAAGGCAGCTGATTTCCTCAAGAGCGTTCAACCCACCAAACAGTTTATGGTTGTAGAACTGATGGAAAATGGAACGGTCATTTCCAACAATACCCTGTTCTTCAAACCCATTAAAGAGATCGCATTGCCAAAGCCTACGGTAAAATACGAATGGACGGCTACGGATGGTGGCTTTGAAATTAGCCTTTCCACTGATCAGTTGGCCAAGAATCTCTACATGACAATAGGAGATGAAGAAGGATTTTTCAGCGACAACTACTTTGACCTGATTCCAGGTCAGCCTGTAAAAGTGAAGCTGGAGACCAAGCTATCGAAAGAAAAGCTGCAGGAAGTATTTGCACTGCAAACACTGGACGGGGCATTCTGATGGGGACCTTACTCAGCGGCTGACTCGAAGTCAGCCGCTGAGTACCCTTCCTACTTCACAAATTTCGCTTATCTTTGCACTCCTCAATAAATAAATTGCAATGACTGATTTTAAACGTACCCTGATTACCTCGGCTTTGCCGTATGCCAACGGACCTGTACACATTGGACATTTGGCCGGAGTCTATGTTCCTGCTGATATTTATGCCCGTTTTCTACGCATGAACGGACAGGAAGTAGCCTTTATCGGTGGTTCCGATGAGCATGGAGTGCCCATTACCTTGAAAGCCAAGAATGAAGGGGTAACCCCTCAGGATATCGTGGACAAATACCACGGCATGATCAAAGAGTCTTTTAAGCAATTTGGCATTTCGTTCGATGTGTATTCACGGACGAGCAATCAAATTCATCATGATACGGCTTCTGAGTTTTTCCTGAAATTGTACAAGGATGGAAAATTTATAGAAAAGACATCTGAACAATACTACGACGCGGAGAATAAGCAATTCCTGGCTGACCGTTACATCACGGGTACTTGCCCTAAATGCGGGTTTGAAAAGGCTTACGGTGATCAATGCGAAAGTTGCGGCAGTGCTTTGAGCCCCAATGAACTGATCAATCCTACTTCGATGATCAGTGGAAACACCCCTGAACTGAAGGAAACCAAGCACTGGTATTTGCCCCTTGATCAATATGAAGAATGGCTGAAACAATGGATTTTGGAAGACCACAAAGAATGGAAAGCCAACGTTTATGGACAGTGTAAATCATGGATCGACAGCGGTCTTCAGGCCCGTGCTGTGACACGTGACCTCAACTGGGGCGTGCCTGTTCCACTGGAGGAAGCCGAGGGAAAAGTGCTGTATGTTTGGTTTGATGCGCCCATCGGCTATATTTCTGCTACCAAAGAACTGACTGCGGATTGGGAAAAATGGTGGAAAGACCCGGAAACCAAGATGGTGCATTTCATCGGCAAAGACAACATTGTATTTCATTGCATCATTTTCCCTGTGATGCTGAAGGCTGAAGGGTCTTATATATTGCCAGAAAATGTTCCGGCCAATGAGTTCCTGAACCTGGAAGGCGATAAGATCTCCACCTCACGCAACTGGGCGGTATGGCTGCATGAATACCTGGAAGAGTTTCCCGGCAAGGAAGATGTACTGAAATATGTACTGACGGCCAATGCCCCGGAGACCAAAGACAACGACTTTACATGGAAAGATTTTCAGACCCGCAATAACAATGAACTGGTGGCTGTACTTGGCAATTTTGTCAACCGGTCATTGGTATTGACCCAGAAATATTACGACGGAAAAGTTCCTTCACCTGGTGAACTTACTGAAACAGACAAGACAGCTTTGGCCGAGATTTCAGCTATCAAGGCTGAGGTGGAAAAGAGCATCGGACAGTACCGTTTCCGTGAAGCCCTTAAATATGCCATGGATTTGGCCCGTTTAGGCAACAAATATCTTGCCGATGCAGAACCATGGATTGTGGTCAAAACTGATCCAGAACGCGTAAAAACCATCATGTACGTCAGTTTACAGATCACGGCCAACCTGACCATTATATTTGCACCATTTCTACCCTTCAGCATGGACAAGTTAAGGGTATTTCTGAACTTTGATGAATTGAACTGGAGTAACCTGGGACGCACTGATCTATTACCGGCAGGTCATCAGACCAATAAGCCAGAATTGCTGTTCGAGAAAATTGAAGATGAGGTGATTGAAAAGCAGGTGAACAAGCTGCTTGAAACCAAAAGGGCCAACGAGGCAGCCAATGCAACGGTGTCTCCAGCCAAGGAGAACTGCACCTTCGACGATTTCAACAAGATGGATATCCGCACCGGAACCATCCTTGAGGCTGAACGGGTACCCAAAACTAAGAAGTTGCTGAAACTGACCATCGACACAGGAATCGACAAGCGCACGGTGGTTTCAGGTATTGCCGAATATTACAACCCTGAAGAAATCATTGGACAACAGGTGAGCATTTTGGTAAACCTCGAACCCAAAGAACTGAAAGGCATCCAATCGCAGGGAATGATCCTGATGGCCCAGGATGCCGATGGATCCTTGAAATTTGTAGCCCCTGTGCAAGCTATAAAGAACGGGTCGGAAATAAAATAACAATACAACCACATCCACTACTGTGGAGGTGGTTTTCGTAAGCCTCAGTACCGCTTCGGCGGATCGGTTGCTTACTCTCTATAAGTGGAACCGCTTTCCTACGGGAAGGCGGTTTTTTAATGATATAAAAACAAAACAATCCTAACTCTGTGAAATGTTTAACCAAAACATTATTTAATAATTCTATAAATTGCTCGTTCAATTAAGTTGTAATGTTTAGTTTTGAAAAGTTCAATCAAGGTTGAGTAGAGATGAATATTAAACAAAAGAACTATGTTTCAGGTTATTTGGGAATTGAAAGTGAAATTTAAGGAACGTGAGAAGTTTGAAGCCTTCTATGATCCAAAAGGCGAGTGGGTAAAATTCTTTAGCAAGGCAACTGGCTATGAAGGTACCGAAGTCCTTGAAAGCGGAGAAGGCGATAACACTTTCCTGGTGATCGATGAATGGGAGTCAGAAGAAGCTTTTAATGAGTTTATAAAAAGCCGCAAAGCCGACTACGATCTGCTGGAAGGAAAAGCCAAAGCTGCCAGCCGAAGCAAGAAGCGCATCTGGATTGCAATGTAGTTTAAAGTTAAAAGTTCAAGGTTTAAAGTTGCGCCTCGAAGGGCAATCCACGAACCTGAATTGCCCTGTCTTAACTTTAAACTTTAAACTTTAAACTTTTAAACTCATCTATGTCTTTTACCCACCTTCTTTTCGATCTTGATGGTACTTTAACCAATCCTCGGCTTGGTATTGGCAATTCACTGCGCTATGCACTTGGGCAGATGCAAATTGACGGATACAGCCCTGAAATCCTTGAACAGTTTATTGGTCCTCCATTGCAGGAAGGGTTTAAAAACCTTTTCGGACTCAATGAACGAAACACAAACCTGGCAGTAGAGCATTTCCGTACTTATTTCGGTGAAAAAGGATTGTATGAAAATATACCCTATGCTGGTATTTCAGAACTGTTGCAGGAGTTGCATCTCTCCGGTAAGCACGTTTATGTTGTTACTTCGAAACTGGAGAAATACGCCCAAATGATTGTCCGCCATTTTGAATTCGACAAATACATAGAAGATTTACAGGGGGCCGAATACACGGGCAAACACTCCGGGAAAGGCCAACTGATCGCTCAACTGATGGAGCGAAACCGGATACTTCCCTCCTCCTCCGTAGTGATGATTGGCGACACGCATTACGATATGATCGGGGCCGCCGAACAAGGTATTTCTTCCATCGCTGTGGGTTATGGTTTTGGCGCTCATGAATCACTTTCTGTTTGTAATCCCCATTATATGGTCGATTCTGTTGAAGAACTGGCCGAATTACTGTTGGGCCATTGAATTGGGAAGGTTCTATATAAGACAAAGTACGTAAGTGTCTAAATATATTTTGTTTTATTAATTAGTTGTACTAAATTTGCTATTCACGAATCCCAAATTTAAAAAGTCTATTTCCATTGGTAATGGATAGTAATTGCAGTTGATTGTAAAGTCACATTTAAAAAAATTGCAAGATGAAGAAAGTTAAATCTTTACTGGGAATCTTATTAATTACAACCATTGTTTTGATTTTTATTCAAAGCTGTAAAAACGAGGTAGATACCACTCCGCCCGCAGAAGTGACAGACTTATCGGCTATCGTTGGTGATTCAAAAATAACTATTTCCTGGAATGATCCTTTGGAAGAAGATTTGTCAAGTATTAAAGTTACTTATGGTGATTCCAGTATCAATATTTTAAAAGGTGTGGAAAAAGTAGAAATTAAAGATTTAATAAATGACCAGGAATATAATTTTATACTATCAACGGTCGACATTAATGGGAATAAATCCAATGGAATAAAGATCAAAGCAATTCCTGAAGATTCAAGAAATATTTATATCGGTAATTACAATTTTGTTGGTTATTATTCAACCTTTTATCAAAATGTGAATATAACTTCTGATACCATTACATATAAAGGGTCGATAGAAAAATCCGGGAATAACCAATTAAAGATCATTTTTAAGTATCCCTATAAAGAACCAGTAACCGGAGTAGAAACTTTTCCAATTCCAATTGATGGATTGGTATATGTAACCTTGGGGGATTCGGGTAAAATTAATTATCCTGAGTTAGTTGAACATTCAAATTACTATTACTTTTCCGGTAAGTTCATCGATAAGGATTCAATTTATTTTCAATATAGCGTGCGTAGCCATCCTATATTCGAATACAATGTTATCAGAGGAAATAAAATTACTAATTGATAACACCCTATTATGGAAATGATTTTATATCGTCTGGATGTTATTTTATCGTGCATAAACTATTTGTTTAATCATTTAATCATTTCGTTATGAAACTAATTGACGAGTTTAAGACGTTTGCCATGCGCGGAAATGTGGTTGATTTGGCAGTGGGTATCATCATTGGTGGTGCTTTCGGTAGAATTGTAAGTTCCTTTGTTGCTGATGTAATCATGCCCCCTATCGGTCTTCTGCTGGGTGGCGTAAAGTTCACAGACCTGCAAATCATTCTCAAAGACCCTGTGTTGGATGCTTCGGGAAAAGTGCTCCAACAGGCCGTTTCGATCAATTATGGCAATTTCATCCAGACCGTTGTGGATTTCATCATCATTGCTTTTGCTATCTTTATGATGGTCAAAGGCATGAACTCCCTAAAACGAAAAGAAATTGTGGCTCCTACTGAAGTCCCGGTACCACTACCTACGCATGAAGAGCTTTTGTTAAGGGAAATCAGAGATATTCTGAAAACAAGATAAGCTATTTTGCCCTCTATAACTGAAAGGCGATCCTTTATGGATCGTCTTTTTTTATTTTTCATGGAAAACGTGTACTTCTTTATTTTGTTTGACAGTACTTTTTTCCCACTTTTGAGAAATCATATCTCATATCCTCAAAAATGATTTTTCCTCAATACCTTCAAAAGGGAGACCGGATCCGCATTATAGCGCCAGCCGGTAAAGTTTCGAAAGAAAAAGTACTTCCGGGTATTGAATTGCTCCAGGAGACGGGCTACGACGTACTGATAGGCAACCATGTTTTTGACCGGCATTTTCAATATGCAGGTACGGATCACCAACGTGAAGTTGATGTTCAGGAAGCCATCTCCGATCCTCTTACGAGGGCTATCATTTGTGCCCGTGGAGGCTACGGTTCTGTCCGTATCATTGAGAAACTCAACTTTATCCCTTTTCTGGAAAGTCCCAAGTGGCTCGTCGGGTTCAGTGATGTTACTGTCCTTCACTCGGTTTTGAACTCACTTCATATCGCTTCAGTTCATGGCGCCATGCCTGGCTCTTTTATGGAGAATAAGAAACCCTTGAAGAGTTTTCACAGCTTAATGGAAGCATTGACTTCGGGCAATTCTCAGGTGGAAATGGAGGGGCTCCCTTTAAACCGCAATGGCAAGTGCTCAGGTGAACTGGTTGGTGGAAACATCTCCCTGTTATACAGCCTGCAGGGAACCCCCTGGCAACTGGATACAAGGGGTAAAATCCTGTTTCTGGAAGATGTGTCCGAATACCTGTATCACCTCGACCGGATGATGCAAAACCTTCGTCTGTCGGGCCAGTTGAAGCATCTATCGGGATTGGTCGTTGGCGGCCTTACTGAAATGAAAGGCAATGAGAGTCCATTTGGTAAATCCGCCTGCGAAATCATTCTTGATGCCGTTCAGGATTATCATTTTCCGGTCTGCTTTGACTTTCCCGCAGGGCATATTCCCAGGAACCTTTCCCTGATTTTAGGCGCCCAATATGCGCTGAATGTTGAAAGTAAGTGTACGTTGAAGCGGATTCACCCATGAACAAAGCCCATGAACTTGGTCGTAAAGGTGAGGAGATTGCTCTTGCTCATCTTCAATCATTGGGATACCAGATAAGGGAGGTCAACTGGTTCTGGAATCATCTTGAGGTCGATATTATTGCTCAAGATGGTGATGAATTGGTCATTGTAGAGGTAAAATCCAGGGGAAGCAAATCGTATGAGCATCCGGTAGAAGCAGTTTCCAATCAGAAGATTCGTTTCCTGATGAACGCTGCCGAGGCTTACATCCAGGAAAAGGACAGCCCATTAGATACCCGCTTTGATGTAATATCGATCATCTTCTATGGCGGTGGTTTTGAAGTGGAACATTTTAAGGATGCCTTCTATCCGCCCATCAGTTAATATTTCAGGTGTTTCTGAAGCAGGGCCAGCAATGTTTGTAACTTAATGGGTTTGGTGATAAACTCATTGCACCCGCATTGGATGGCCTCTTCCTTGGCCGAACTCATCTCATAGGCTGTTTGTATAATGATGGGCATTTCAGGATTTATTTCTTTTATTTTCGAGGTTGCTTCAAACCCGTTCATCCTTGGAAGCCGAATGTCCATCAAAACCACATCAATTTCAGTGTTCTCGTTAATCATATTAACGGCTTCAATCCCATCATTTACAAAGAAAAGATTTGCCTGTGTTTTCTTCAATGCCTTTTCAAAAAAAAACCTGCTAACTTCTTCGTCCTCAACAATTAAAATGGTCTTGCTGATAAAATTGTATTCCATATATGGCGGTCCAGAGTGTATATTTTTTAAACGCTTCAAAGCTATTAAAAAACCGATCAATACAAGCTATTTGTACATATTATATTGCATAAGATTTTCGAAATAAAAAGAAGGATAATATCGTAATGATAGGACTTCTTGCTACTGGCTGCTGGCTACTGGAGCCAGCAGCCAGTAGCAAGTAGCCAGAAACCATCTTACCTTGATTTTAATAGTTTAATGGTTTGTTCTTGATTGGCCGTTTTTATTTTCATCAAATAAACGCCCTTGTTCAGTCCTCCCAAATCCAATTTGGTAACCGATTCATTGGTTTTTAATGAATTGATCAGCTGTCCCACTGCATTGAATAGCTGAACTGAGTGTTCATCCAACGAGCTGCTTTCAATGGTAATAAGGTCTTCGAAAGGATTTGGATAAACTACCGATCCCTTGGCCGATAGTTCAACAGGATTAATTCCCGTGGAATAATTGTATGTTATACGTGCCTCATTTTCCCACTGGGCGGTGGTTGCATTCCAGTTTTGTGTCACAACCTCGGTGATTTTATTACCGTTATTGTATGAATACATCACCTTGGAACTATTCACCCATGCGTTGTTCACCCAACTTTCCTCTACAGACTGTGCGATTGTTCCTGCAGGGTTGTAGGTAAATGTATTTCGAGAATTGTTTTGCCAGGCATTGTTCACCCATTTTTTTGCCAAACTTGAAGTCATTTGTTTGGAAGCGTTGTAAGTAATGGTGTCTTGAACAGAGTTTACCCATTGATTCGAATCCCAGCTTTGGGATATGTGTTGATTCAGTGTGCCGTCAGGATTATAGGTAAAATTCGTTTGGGTCGTGTTTGTCAATTGTAGGGTAATTGGATCCACTACTTGATCCAATTGGGTGGCCAGTGAATCTTTGTCATTATAGGTATAGGTCGTTTTTGAAATATCACCCGAGAGAGGGCCGATAGAAATTGAGGTTGTCTCGGTCAGTTTCTTTTTGGTGGCGCTATAGGTAAATGATGTCGTCAGATCCTGAAAGGAATTGGTCTCTGCAACCCATACCTGGGTAAGAGTCTCCTTGATCGTGTTGTCAGGGTTCAGGGTATAGGTGATCGTTAACGCATTTCCCCAGGCGCTGGTTGCCGGATCCCAGGCTTCGGTAGTCAGTTTGATCAGGTTGCCGTTGGCATCGTAAGTGCTGGTGGTTTTCAACGTGTCTGTCCAGGCGTTGTTGACCCAACCTTGGGTGAGCATCACATTGACTTTTTGTGCCGATACCGCGAAAGTCAAAAACACGAAAGTTATCAGAAAGTAAAATTTTGTTTTCATCGTTTTCTGTTTTTAAATTTTTGATTGACTTAAATACCTTCACTCTTTTTTCGTAATTAAATATACGAAATATCTTTGATAATGACAAACTTAGCCCAAGTTAAAACCCAGGATCGGACGATTATTAAAGTAAAATTTACATGGAAAAGGAAAGAATTATTGTTAGATTGACCTGTTTTTAATTCCTGAATGATTAGATTTGCAAAGCCAGTTGTGGTCCAATCAGGCAAAATATCCTTCACCGATGGAACAAAAAACCAATGAATTGTGGACCAGGTTCAGTGATAGCCTGCACCGGTTTATTCTCGCTAAAGTTAAAAATGAAGCTTTGGCCGACGACCTGCTTCAGGATACCTTTATCCGGATTCATTCGAAGATCGACAGCCTTCGCGATGAAACAAAAGTACAGGCGTGGGTCTACCAGGTTGCCCGCAATATCATCAATGATTATTACCGCAAATCAAGTCCGCAGTGGGTAGATGAAGTTCCTGAAACCATGGACGAGGAAACAGAACCCGATGAAGCCATGACCCA
>DMFR01000194.1:12002-12451 GCA_003450125.1 Prolixibacteraceae bacterium
GCCATGACCCAAACCATTCGCGACATGGTTCTTTTTATGGAAGAACTTCCCGAGCAGGATTGCCAAGCCCTTTGCCAAATAGAGTTTGAAGGCCTCAGCATAAAGGAGTTTGCCATGAAAACCGGGATTTCCTATACTGCCGCCAAATCAAGGGTCGCACGGGCCCGCTACAAGCTGAGCGATTTGCTGATGAATTGCTGCCACTACGAATTCGATAAATACGGGGCCGTGATCGATTACCATACCATCCATTGCTGTTGCTGCAATCAGCACACACAACATTCCAGTAGCTTTTAACTCATTTTAAGTCAGGGTATTTCTTTTTAATGCAGATAATTCCAAACCTTTAAAGAAAGTTTGAAACTATTCCTTCTTGTCTATCCGACAATGAACGCATAAGGTCTTGTTGTTTGTAAATAAGCATTTTTTATGTATTTTGAGTGTATTAT
>DMFR01000194.1:12568-21894 GCA_003450125.1 Prolixibacteraceae bacterium
TTTATGTATTTTGAGTGTATTATCTATGTATTTAAGCACAGTAAATACACAGATAATGCACAGAAAGTACACAGATAGGTATAAGAAAACCTTAGCCGAACATTATATAAAGCATATTAAAGTGCCAATGATGACATTCTTTTTCAATAATCAAACATCGCCCAAACCATATAACATTCCTCAGCTTTCATTTCATTGCAGAAAATCAGCGCCCATTTGAAAAAGATGCGTCTATCTGGTGTAATCAACTTTTATTCATCAGGAGAAACTTTAAAAATGGAACAAATTACCTTCATTCTGACTTTCATCCTAAAATCGTTTATTCATGTGTGGCCTTATTTATTGGTCACCATTCCCCTGGCAGTATGGGTGAAGCTGAGCGACTTTTCCAAACATTTCCATTCCATAATGACCCGATCACCGTGGCTGTCTATTCTATTGGCTACTGCCGTGGGCGCTGTCAGCCCTTTTTGTTCCTGTGGGGTAATCCCGGTAATTTCATCCCTACTGATTGGAGGGGTACCCCTGGCACCTGTCTTTGCCTTTTGGGTAGCTTCGCCATCGATGGACCCGGAGATCTTTTTCCTCAGTGTATCTATTCTGGGCTGGAAGCTGGCTATCTGGAGACTGGCCAGCACTTTTGGCCTAAGCCTGATGGCTGGAATAATCACCCATTTTTTGGTCAAATCGGGTTATATCACTATCTATTTGAAGGAGAAAAAGGAAAAGGCCAGCCCCTTTTCACTGCGTACAGTGCTGATGGGTGAAAGGAAGCTACAAATGACGAAAGATGCCCGTCCTTTACCTCAATTGCAATTTTCGGGAATGGCCGTTTCCTGTTGTCCTGAAAGTTTTGAAGAAGAGACTATGGTTAAAACATGTGAATGTCCATCAGTTCAAGAAGGTAACTTTGGGAAAGATTTATCTGTTTATATAAATCTTTCCCAAAGTTTAAGTGAACACAACATCCCCATCGCCATCCTGTAGATGGGGATATTGGTGGTAAAGGGAAGACAATTGTTTTGAAACGGCCATCAGCCGTTTGATCTTCTTTCTGAAGATAAAAGGATGAGCCTCTGAATTCATCGCTGCAACCAGTGAGGAATTGAATAAGGTCAGGGTAACTGTATTTTTCAGCAGGGCTTGCTGGTAGATTACCTTAAGAATAGCAGCAGTATCCATATCCTCAAAATAGGCATAGGGGACTTTCATATGTCCATTCTTTAGCGAGATCATCAAAAGTCCAATGGTTCGATCGGGGGATGTAATCTTAATGAAGTATTGATCAAAACTATCAACGAACTGGGAGAACGGATATTCAACCGGAGAGGTAGATGGATTTGTATTTTTTGCCTTGATCCAGGGGTATTGAATGATCCATTCAAGATCCTTTCCTGACCTTCGGATAAATTCATTGGATGAATGGCTTTCAATGAAAGCATACAGTTCCTCATTGAGTGAAGTCAGGTATTCCACTTTTGGCATATTTTTGAAGAACCTGTACCGAATGACCTTTTGGTATGGCCAGAGTAGCAAATTGAAGGTTCGATCTGACAGTTTGAACAATGGTTTGAGTTTCTCTGTGGAAGGTATTTTCGAAGGGATGATTTCATGAAGATTGAATTTCAGAAAGCCACGTATTCCGGGATTGGTATCGGGGAATTCGAACCAGTTTGTTTTTCCAAGAATGCTTAAGGTATGGGGTGTACAATCAGTCATAAACATCCGCTGGCCACACAAAGCAAAGGCTTTTAAGAAAAGGGGGATCGCAAGTTGCTTGCCCTTCTCAGGATGGGCCCACCAGCAGGTGTTGGAGCAGGCTGGTTGATCTTTTTGACCATTGATCCAGTTGGGCAATAGTCCCACCAAGCCAATCAAATCATGGTTCTCATAGGCAATGATCAATGCGGTGTCCTCTTTCCTTGCCCTTGGATTATGGCATTGAGAGAGGGCCCTCAGCCGGGTAATGGGTTTGGGAGTCAATTGCCGAAAGAGTTCACTATCGACAAAATCAGGTAAATCAGCTATCGTAATTTCTTTCAGCTGCATTAATGTTGCTTTTTTTCTATCAGGTCAATAAAATCGCCCATCTTGGTAATCCCGATCACTTCCATGATGTCAAAGGAAACATTCAGTTCCTTCTCGATGGTTGAAATCAAAATAACATGGTTCATGGAATCCCATTGTTCAATATCGGTGGAGGCTGTCTCCTCGGTGATGATGGTTTTTTCACCAAATATCTTTTTGGCGATGGTAGTTATTTTGGAAAAGATTTCTTGTCTTGTCATGGGTGCATATTTTTAAAAAGGTTACTAAGGTTTAAAGTTTAATGTTCAAAGTTTAAAGTTTAAAGTTGCGTGCCGATCCGGATGCAACTTCACCCCAAGGACTCGGGGAAAGTTAAAGGATTGGTAGCTAATGATCGGCACGCAACTTTTAAACTTTGAACATTAAACTTTAAACTCTATCGGCACGCAACTTTAAACTTTGAACATTAAACCTTAAACTCTTTGCGTATTTAAAGATCGGTACAAATAGAACTGGTTAAAAGGCATAAATCCCAATTTCGAATACAAGGCTTCTCCCTTTGGAGTGGCATGTAAAACGACGGGATGAATTGACCTTTGTCTTGCCTGGTAAATCACCTGTTGAACCAGCAATTGGGCGAATCCTTGCCTTTGGGCTGATTGTTCTGTTGCAATGAGGTACAGGCCGGTAGACTGCTCCGAGGTAAAAACAAGGACTGTTGAAACACCTACTCCATCGTGTTTGAGCAGGAATGCTTCAAAGGCTGGATGGGCAATCAGGCTTTTCAAAAGCGGTTTCTCCAATCGGGCAGGGGCAACCAATTGCGAAGTAACAACTTTTATCCATTGTTCAATATCTTCGGGGCTTTCAGTTTTAATAATCTCTATATTATTGGGTAACTTTGGGAAAGTTTTATTTGTTTGTATAAAACTTTCCCAAAGTTCTTTCGTTATAGCCATTCCTTTCCACCCGGCAAAAGGATAAAAGCCCTTGGTGCGAAGAAAAGGATCAATTTGACGGATGTTTTCATCACCTGCAATCAGTATTTCAGGGTAAGAGCCAGAATTGACTTTTTCTGAAAAGAGAAGGGATGATCCTGGTTCAACAATCTCAGGGGTTATTTTATAAATGATCCTGGGCCACGAACCTGGGGTATTTTGTATTACCGACCAATGATCCTGTATCTCAGAGGGAATCTTGCTGATAAGGGCAATTTGGTCATAAAAGGCATACAGGTTATTGCTGATTTCTTGATGGATCTTATTCATAAATCTGGCTTGCGTAGAGTTCAAAAAGAACAGATTTATCAACCTTCCCATTTGGGTTGAGTGGAAATTGACCAATGGGAATAATCTTTTCAGGTACTAAGGCAGGCAGGAGCAGGGCACGGAGCCTTTCCTTCAGGTTGTCAGGATGTTGGTCATATTGTTCGATGAAAACTACAATACTTTCTGTTCCGCTTTTGTTTAGGAATCCATAAGCCCTGGATTTAGAACCTTGGGCAAGCTGACTGACAGCCAGTTCAATTTCAGCAGGCTCAATACGGTATCCGCTGATCTTTAGCTGGTCATCTTTTCTGCCGCAGAAATATAAATATCCATCTTTATCTTGAAAAGCCAGGTCACCGCTTCGGTAATACCTTTCGGTAATACCATTCAGTTCAGAAATAAAAAATGGACTGTTATCATTTGGAGATGCATGGAGATAGCTATCCATCACCTGGCTTCCGCCAATGCACAGTTCTCCTTTTTCTCCATCAGAAAGGATTTGATCATTTTCACCTACAATTAAGATATTTACCCCTTTAAAAGGCTTACCGATGGATACGATTCCATTGTAAACATTCTCCTTGAGTTGATCGATAGCGGTGCGGTGAATGGTGCAGGTAATGGTGGTTTCAGTTGGCCCGTATCCATTTGATATTTCAGCATTGGGAATGCATTTGGCCCATTGGGTTACCAGATCTATGGGCAAGGCTTCTCCTCCAAAATGGGAATGAAGGAGGGAATCAAACTTCATGGACCTAAAGTAAGGCCGAAGGTAATTCAGTACTGAAGGAGTGAATTTTGTAAAGGTAATCTGTTGTTCCTGAAGGATCTTTACAATAGACAGGTACTTGAAGCCTCCCGGAGGAATGGTATATACGCTTGCCCCAATGAGCAAAGGAATCAGGTAAGCGGTAAAGGCGGCATCAGAAGTCAGGTCGTAAGTTTGAAGGAAACGATCCTGGGAAGTTAAATCAGGATATAGATTCAGAAAACCATCCACGTAGGCGCTCATGTTTTTTACATTGATGGGCACCCCCTTGGGCTTGCCTGTGCTTCCTGAGGTAAAAAGGATATAGGCACGATCGGTTTCCTTACAAATTACAGGGGTAGCACTGCTCGTTAAATCTTTATTGTCTATGCATTTTACCTTTAAATTAGTGGCAGAGTTGTTTGTTTGAGGATCAAAGATCAGTTGCAGGCCTGATTGCCTGACTTTTTCTTCATTGATAAAAGCCGGGTGAAGGGGGTGAAGGGGTACAAAATGAGATCCCGAAAACCAGATGGCAAAGATAGCGGCAAAGGTTTCAATGCTGTCATGGCATACGACCCCTACAGGGAGGCCTGCAGAGGGGCCAATATGCTTGAACAGCAATTGCTGGCTTGCACTGATACATTGGCTGAATTCGGCATAGGAATAAGAACGATTCCCAATGCAGAAGGCAGTTTTTGAAGCATTTACCTTCAGACAGGCCTGATATTTCTCCCAAAGATTCATTGACGACGAACTTTATTTTTACCCATCACTGATTTTAAATAATACCACAGGTACTCTGTACGGATGACCTGTTTCCCGTTTTCCTTTGCACTGGATTCCATAGGAATGCGCTGCAGGTGGTTGGGCATGTTTTCATCTTTTATGCCAGCAGTTCCAAAGCTCATGTCCCACAGTTTATCTTTGTTGGCCCTATCAAAAATGGCATCCGGTACATTGAAATCCGTATAGGGAAATGCAAAGCTTTTCACGGGAGGATTCACCTGCTGAATTAGAAAGTCCATGCTCCCTGATATTTGTTCCATGATTTCCTCTTCCGAAGATAGATAAAATTCACGATGATCCATTCCATGGGCACCGATTAAAAAGCCCTGTTGCTGTAGCTCCTTAATTTGGTCAAGGGTCATATAGGGTTGTTGGTGGGCGCAGTATTGCCCAAAGTCGATACCGAATATCCGGGCCACCTGATCCAGCAGCCAATGGTCGGTATATACGGTATGGTGAAGAAACTGATGAAGATTGTTGTTGTTAAACCGTTGTTGAAGAAGTTTCTCCGCCTCGATGAATCCTGAAGCTTTTGACTTTTGCTCCTGTATAGCATTCAAGATCAGGCTTGCCTTGTGCCGGTGAAACAGTGTGTTGTTGTCAACAAACATAGGGTTGATAAAAAATGCAGCCTGGATTCCTTTTCTTTTCAGGATGGGGGCAATCACCTGATAACATTCTGTAAGTCCATCATCAAAGCTGGGAAAGAAAAGCTTCTTCTGAGATCTCTCCCCTGTAGTGGCCAACCTGAAAAGATCATCAACCGAAGCGGGCTTATAGGTCTTCAACAGGAAATCAAGGGTTCGTTCAAACTCTTGGGTTGACTGAACCCTGTACAATTGGGACAAGTGTGGCAGTGGTGCATCTGATATTGTGTGCCAGAAGGGCATGATAAAGCGATGCCCCTTGGGGAGCATCAGCTTTTCAATGGGTAGTATTCCCGAAAAGGATGAAAGAAGGCGTTTGATGGATTGACTGCTCATAGGAAGTTATCTTTTAAACCACCGCAAAGGAATGGGCAGCCTGTTGGACTGAAGGCTATAGTATTGTTCTGCCTGGGCCCCAAATCCTTTATAGAATCTGGCAATCCCGGGTATGACAGAACCCTCGAAATCAAGGGTTAAAGCTGAACCAGAATGCTCTTGAATAAACTGATCGACTATCTTGTGCATGGCATTGCTATTTTTCCCTTCAACGGTGGATACTGCATTCAGGTATGTAACCCTTTGCCCGGCAAAGATAAAGAATGCTGCCGCACAAAGCATATTGTGTTCATTGTAGGCGGCATAGATCACCCCATTGCCTTTACTGTGCCCATATTCCATTACCCGGTTTAAGGTTTGCATGGACCGTTGGTGAAGCTTTCCATTAGCGGCTGAATTCTTCAGATCAAAGTATTCGCTGGTTTGCAATCCTTTAACGATAAACACTTTTGAGTCTTCTGCCTTCTTGAGTTGACGACGCGTATGTTTAGAATAATTATTCCTTAACTCAGTGTTTGAAGGGGATAGATCCAATATGTAATTTTCCTTTGTATGTACGATGAACCCTTCTGGAAAAGGTTCGCAATGACTGGCATTTAAATTAATGGATACATATTTGAACCTATTGCGGACAGTGGTCAGAAAAGCATTTTGTATGGTATGATCTGTTTCAGGAAATATGCCCTGTTGCTGGGCATAAATAGGTTGCAGTAAAAAGGACATGCCTAATTTACGTTTATGGACCAAGGGCATGACAAAAGCATAATCGCCACTGATCAAGGCATCCCAGCCAGGACAAATAAGATCCAGATACCAGGATTGGGCATAAATCAGCGGAATAGAAGAACCCGCAATGCACTGATCCCATTTCTGGTAGTCAATGTATTTGTTTTTTATCAACCGGATTTCAGGATTGTTCATTGGAATATTTTAGTCCTGTTTCCAGTATTTGTTCAAAGACCTTACGCCAACCCAACCACTGTCCAGAGTCTCTGAGTGATTCATTGTGCCACAGGCTGGTAAAGGTGCCATTTACTTTTTTTACTTCAAGCATCAGCTCTTCAATCAATTGCCAGGCATCCTCAGGCGCCATCTGAAGGTAGTTCTTCAAGGTAACATCCATGACCTGAAAGGGATGGATCAACAAATCAGTACGGCGGTTTCGGCTAAGGTCAAAAAAGTAAAAGGCGGTACAGGTACCTGCCCTAAACCCTGCAAGACTGGCAAAGCCCATGGTGTAATCTTCTGAAATGCCCAATTTGATTAACTGTTGATAGGTCTGAGGCAGTTTAAGCTTCAGGAAATGTTGCCGGCTTTTGGTGACAGGCTTCTGGATAATGTCTTCCAGCCGATCTTTCTCGGTTTCAAATAACCAGAGCTTGCTATTGGAGGCATAAGAGGGATGAATGCCTACCTCGCAAACCGATGCAAGATCTGTAATTAATTGCCTGAAGCGCTTGTTCTTATATGAGATATTTTTATCATACTGGTCGCGGTTTCCGATCAGGAAGAAAAAGATGACATGGTGCAGAAGCCCTTTATAGGTTTCCAGTATGAATTTATAGGTGTCGTAAGGGTCTTTTTGCAGACCCAGGAAGACGACCATTCGTTGTTTCAGTTCGTCCCAACGGCTGTTGGTAACCGCTTTCAGGATGGCTCCAAATGACACGAAAGGGCTTTTGTTTTTAAAGGCCCAGGCATTGTCGATATCAATGGAGGTGATAAACTGGAAAGTACGTTTGTGAATGTTAAAGTGAGGAAATTGCCCTGAAATCTGATCGGCAACCCAATAGGCCATCATGTCTACAATTGGTTTCTGGTAAAGGCCATGGCGGACCAGGATGTTTTCTGAATCAGTGAAACGCTCATGTTCGTCAGTAGCTTCAGACAAGTATTCTTCGAACCGGGATACAATGTAAAAAGCGCAGGCAAAGGGATCAAAAGGTAAAAATGAATCTTCAGAAGTGGGAAAGAACAACTGCATTTGTCGATATTCCACCATTTCAATTTCATGGATGTCAATGTTTTTCTCAAACAGCAGTGAATGAGGCTTGAGAAATAATCCGGAAGACAGGTTCGTCGGCGAATAGTTGATTTTAGGCAATGCCGATTGGAGGAACTCTTCAGATTTAACCGTAAAGTTCAACTCAATTCCCAGTATGGTTTTGAAGATCAGTTCAAATGAATATTCTAACCGCGGTGTGATGACGGGAGAATAAACTAGTAGTATTGAATCGTGCGTTTTTTCCACGGGGAAAAGTTCAAGTCAAAGTTAATGTTCAAATGTCAGCGCTAAAGTCATTTGCAGACCTGTTTTTGTTGAGCTGCATTGAGCCATAAAACTAACAATTTTATATCGAATTGCCTTGCAAAATCCTGAAATCAGATCATTCCCTCATCGGCAAAGCTAAAATAGGACCCATTTCCGATAATGACATGATCAAGTACCGGGATATCCATGTGTTTGCCCGCTTCTTTAATCTTCCGGGTAATTTCCTTATCGGCTTCACTGGGTACCAGGTTACCCGAAGGATGATTGTGACAGAGAATGATTGAACAGGCCAGCTTTTCGAGTGCCATTTTCAATATGATGCGCACATCAATCACTGTGCCCGATAATCCACCCTGGCTTACCATATACTTGTCCAGCACAAGGTTATTGCGATTGAGTAAAAGGATCCAGAACTCTTCATGTGCAAGGTCACTTAGCAACGGCTTGAAGATAGCTGCCGCATCTGAGCTTGTGATTACCTTCAGCTTTTCCTCTGCTCCTGTTTCCTTCCTTCTCCTTCCCAATTCCATAGCGGCCGAGATGGTAATGGCTTTGGCCTCCCCGATTCCATTGAACTGCATAAAGTCATTGACGGTCTTTTTACCCAGTTCGTTGAGGTTGTTGTTGACCGATGCCAATATATTACGCGATACATCAACGGCCGATTCTTTCTTGGTTCCTGATCCAATTAGAATGGCAATCAATTCGGCTTCAGACAAGGAGCGGATTCCTTTTACAAGCATCTTTTCACGGGGGCGGTCTTCTACAGCCCATTCCTTGATACTTAGTTTTTTGTACATGGTGGTGTTTGTTTATGCTTAACTAAGTTATGAAACTGAACTGAATTGACAAAATGGAAAATGGCTTTCGTTCCATTAATTAATTCATCGATAAAGGGGGATCATCATGACAAGAATAGCCCAACGAAAAGGGCAAGAATTAAAAACACGGGGATGAAATATATTTGTTCAACTCTTTGTATAATTTACTTCAATTTCTTATCTTTAAATAGATTAGAGTCGTTATTTATTTACCATTAAATTATACGCTATGAAAAAATTCTTTTTACCTTTTCTTGCCATGACATTATTTGTAATTCCGGTGATGGCACAAAATACCTTTAACAAAGGTGACAGGGTGGTTAACCTCTCAGTTGGTTTTGGTAGCGGCTTATATTCCGGATCTGCTTACTCAAATGTGACTCCTGCTATTGCCGGTTCCTATGAATATGGTGTAAA
>DMFR01000194.1:22124-22463 GCA_003450125.1 Prolixibacteraceae bacterium
CCCGGATATGGCTGGAAGTATAGTGACATTATTATCGGGGCACGAGGTGCTGTTCATTACCAGTTCATCGATCATCTGGACACCTATGCCGGTTTAATGTTGGGATACGATATTGTAAGCTCTAAAACTTTTGGCACCGGTGTTTTTAGTGGTAATGCCACTTCCAGCGGGTTTAAGTTTGATGTATTTGTAGGAGGCAGATATTATTTTACGGATAAGTTTGCCGGCTTGGTTGAATTGGGCAGTGGAATTTCCTATGTCAATATCGGGGTTGCCATAAAGCTATAAGCTGAACTTTTATCTCTATTCCTGATACCCTTTCTGATACTTTTCTGATAC
>DMFR01000194.1:22567-30186 GCA_003450125.1 Prolixibacteraceae bacterium
AAAGTATCAGAAAGGTATCAGAAGATGGGAAGAGGGGGGAAGGAAATGGGAAAGAGAAGCCTGTCTGCCTGCCTGACGCATTATGCCCAATGCCTTTATGCCTCCGGCAGACTTATCGGCTGTTTCACGACACGAATTCTGTAAAATATGGCTGGAATGAGGCTCAATGTTCTATTTTTGGACTCTTATCCAAAATCGTAGAATGGAATTCCTGTCATCCCTTGAAATGAATGCTTTTGAATGGTGTCTCATTGTCCTGTGCGGAATGCTGATTGGCATGTCCAAAGTGGGTGTTCCGGGTGTTTCAATGATTGTAGTACCAGCACTGGCTTTTATCTTTGGAGCAAAGGCTTCTACAGGAGTGTTATTACCCATCCTGATGATGGCCGACCTGTTTGGAGTAGCCTATTACCGCCGTCATGCCAATTGGGCCCATTTGATCAAGGTATTGCCCTGGGCCATTGTTGGTCTTCTGCTGGCCTTGTGGATCGGAAAGATGGTCAATGATGTACAATTTAAAAACCTGATCGCTATCTTGGTATTCCTGAGTGTTGGTCTGATGCTCTGGCAGGACAAGCGAAAAGGGACCAATCTGTTTCCTGATAAATGGTGGTTTGCTGCCTCCATGGGGATATTGGGAGGCTTTGCAACTATGATTGGCAATGTGGCAGGCCCTGTATTTGCCATTTACCTGTTGGCCATGCATCTTCCCAAGAACAGTTTTATCGGTACAGGTGCCTGGTTCTTCATGATCATCAACTTTACGAAGTTTCCTCTTCAGCTGTTTGTCTGGCATAACATCAGTTCCCAAACACTGATCATCGACCTGATGACTTTACCGGCCATTGCCCTTGGGGCATTTATCGGCATTAAGGCAGTGAAAATTATTCCTGAACAGACCTATCGGGGATTTGTGATTGCCATCACTGTTATATCCGCATTTCTATTATTGCTCTAGGCCTATTTGCGTCTCTTCTTGTGCTTTACAATTTCTCCTTTAACCACAAAGGTGATGGACTCTGCAATATTGTTGGAATAGCCGGCAATACGTTCAATCAGGTTTACAATGATCAGAATGTTGGAAGCCACCACCACCACTTCCGATTTGTGCATCATCTGATCCAGTACCTTTTGGGCAATAGCTTCACAGCCTACTTTTAGACTGGCTGCCCGGCCGTATATTTTCTTGCAGTATTTCACATCGTGCGATTCAACCAGGCTTAATACATCAGCAAATAGGAGTGAAGTCTCCTGTCCCACGGTATCGACCCCCAATTCGGTAACCAAAGGACGGTAATCTCCAAGAGGTCCTATCCGTTTGGCAATATTTACTGCATGATCACCTACCCGTTCCAGATCATTGTTGATCTTCAAGGCCGAAAGAATGTACCTCAGGTCGGAAGCAACAGGTTGCTGTAAGGCAAAGATTCGTTGGCATAGCTTGTCTATTTTTACATCAAGGGTATCAATTTTCTTGTCATTTTTAACCACCTTTTTGGCTAGGTCCAGGTCGTAATCTTTCAGTGCAGTCAATGCATTGTTGACCTGTACATTGACCTGTGAACACATCTGCACCATCTTTTGGGCCAGCTTTTTGAGTTCTAAATCGAATATCCTGTTGCTTTCCATAGCTCTAAATAGTTCCAATTTTAAAGTTCAAAGTTCCAAGTTGCCGTTCACATCAGCGAAGATGCTTATTTCTGCTTATTTCTCATTCAGTTAAAAGTGCAGTCCTGTATCTCACATTCTCACATTCTCATATTCTCACATTCTCACTTCTCCTTTTCACCAAGCCCCAAGCCCCATGCTCCCTGCTTTTTCCCCGTCATCCAAACCTTCCCGTGATATAATCCTCCGTTTGTTTTTTATTCGGATTGGTAAACATCTTTTTGGTTTTATCGAATTCGATGAGCTCTCCAAGGTAGAAGAAGGCCGTCAGGTCACTGATACGCGCTGCCTGCTGCATGTTGTGGGTGACTATGACGATGGTATAATTTTCCTTTAATTCGACAATCAACTCCTCTATCTTGGCCGTTGAAAGCGGATCTAGTGCACTTGCCGGCTCGTCCATCAGCACGATCTCCGGATTTACTGCAAGTGTCCGTGCAATGCAAAGCCGCTGTTGCTGTCCTCCTGAAAGGCCAAGGGCTGAATCACCCAAACGGTCTTTGACTTCCTCCCAGATGGCTGCATTTTTAAGGGCAGTTTCTACAATCTCATCCAATTGTTTTCTGTCGCTTACTCCATTAATTCTCGGACCATAAGCCACATTCTCATAGATGGATTTGGCGAAAGGATTCGATTTCTGGAATTCCATTCCCACCTTTTTACGCAAGGTGACCACATCAATGTTCTTATCGTAGATATTGATGTTGTCAATCAGAATATTGCCTTCAATTTTTACACCGTCAATCAGATCGTTCATGCGGTTAAGGCTTCTGAGGAAGGTTGATTTCCCGCATCCCGAGGGACCGATAAAAGCTGTTACTTTCTTCTCGGGAATGCGAATGGAAATATCATTTAGCGCCATTTTGCTTCCGTAGTGCAGGAACATGTTTTCGGTTTGTATTTTTTCTACGATCATAGTTAGTTTGATTTCTTTTGTCTGATTCGGTATCTGAGGATGATGGCTGATATATTCAGGATAAAAGTAAGGGCCAAAAGCACAAGGGTTGTACCAAACTGAATGGGCATCGTCTGGTCAACATTGGCCGATTGGGTGGACATCACATAGATATGATACCCCAGTACCATAAACTGATCACTGAAGGATGCCGGAAGGGTAGCTACATAATAGGCCACACCTGTAAACAGGATAGGCGCCACTTCCCCTGCCCCGCGACTGACCGCCAGGATGGTTCCTGTCATTATTCCTGATATAGATCCCGGAATGACTACCTTCCAGATCGTTTGCCATTTGGTAGCTCCCAAGGCAAGGCTGGCTGCCCGAAGGTCTTGCGGAACGGTCTTTAAAGCCTCTTCAACCGAAACAATGACTACCGGCAAAGTTAATAGAGCCATCGTTAAGCTTGCCCAAAGGATATTGGGCTGTCCCCATTTTAGCTGTCCTCCCAGAAAGGTATTGTCCATTTGGGTACCTACAAATTTGATGAAAAAGCCAAGTCCAAACAAACCATATATGATGGATGGAATAACTGCCAATGTACGTACGGCGAACCTGATCGTTTTAGCAATCAATGAATTCTCTTTGGCATATTCGGTAAGGTAGATGGCTGTTATGGTACCAAAGGGTACAGCAGCAACCGACATGATGATCACCAATAGGGCTGTTCCGTATATGGCTGGAAAGATTCCTCCCTTGGTCATTCCATCTTTCGGAAAGCTGGTAAGAAATTCCCATGAGATCTGGTCTTTTCCACCCACTACAATCACCGTTATCATCACCACCACAATGGCGATAATTACTACGGCAGATGAAAGCGTAAGGCCTTCAATCAGTATGCCCTTGATATTGTTTTTAAAGCTCTTGATCATTTTCCCTGTATCTTTTTCATTAATTTTCCTTTCACATAGAACTCAGCAATGGCGTTAATCACAAAGGTGAAGATGAACAACAGCGAGCCGATGAGAAAGAGTACATTGTAATGGGTGTCTCCAAAAACCACCTCTGCCATTTCAGCTCCAATGGTAGCTGCCAGGGTACGAACCGACTCAAAGGGGTTTAGTCCCATTTGGGCTGCGTTACCTGTTGCCATCAGTGCGATCATGGTTTCTCCGAATACACGTCCAATACCCAATAGAACGGCAGCAAAGATGCCTGGTGTGGCTGCTGGAAGGATTACAAAAAAGGCTGTTTGCCATTTCGAGGCTCCCAATGCCAGGCTGGCTTCATAGAATGACTTAGGGACTGCCGTTAGTGCATCCTCAGTAATGGTAAAGATAATGGGGATAGCTGCAATGCCCATAGCAATTCCCCCCACAAAGGAGTTCAACCGGGTATCGTAGTGAAAGACATTCTGAAGAAAAGTAGCCAATACCATCAATGCAAAGAAACCGATCACCACTGAAGGAAATCCGGCCAGCAATTCAATAGTTGGTTTGATGATTTCTTTCATCCGTTTACTGGCAAACGAAGCCGTATATAAGGCCGCCAGGATAGCCAGAGGGGCTGCAAACAGCAGTGATATGATGGTTATTTTAAATGTCCCGATGATCAGTGACAAGATTCCATAGCGGGGCTTTTCTGATACCGGGACCCAGTCTTTGGTCAATATCGTTTTCAATGCGCTCTGGTTATCGTCAAACCCGCTACCGGCACTTACGTTATAGCTTTCCTTGTCAGTGGAGGATTGGCTGGCAGTATCCTTCACTTCGCCGTATGTTTCCTGGGTTTCTTCTACTGCCGGTTGATCAGTCACTTCTCCGTAGGTTTCCTGAACTTCAGCAGTACTGTCTATAGCTTTAGCTTGTATAGATGCCTTTTGCGAAGCAAAAATGGGCAGTGATTCCCGAAAGACAAAGATGAAAATCAACACGATAATGGTGATGGAAAGAAAAGCGACTCCTTTTATTACCTTTTCGGCAATATAATCACTCCACCTGAATTTCTTTTGGGTGATGTCGATCAGAGTAGCTGTTGTAGGCTCTGATTTTTTCTTCTTTTTTTGGTCTTTTGTCATTTGAACAATCGCGTTTCACCAAAGAGTGAATAAGAAAATGAATAGGCAAACCACCTTCCGGAGAAGGTAATCTGCCATGATCAACTATAGATGCTTGAATAATTTATTTCTCAACACTATTTTACGGGGAAATATCCTACTTCAACGACCAGTTTCTGACCCTCTGGGCTTAAAATCCAGTCGATGTATTGTTTGATGGCTCCTGTTGGTTTATTTTTCAGGTACATGTACAGGTAGCGGGTAATGGGATATTCGTTGCTTTTAATGGTTTCAGCGGTAGGAAGTACGCCTGGACTGTTGGCATCTTTCTTGACCTTGCAAATTTCAATTCCTTCGGCATAAGCTGCACCACCGTAACCAATACCTGCAGGGTCTTTTTTCACTGCATTCACCACAGCAGCTGTACCTGGTAATGTCTGACAGCTAGGAGCATAATCACCCTTTACTACGTTTTCCTGAAAGAACACATAAGTACCAGAACTGTTTTCACGACCATACAGTTTAATCTCTGCATCGGCTCCTCCAACTTCTTTCCAGTTCTTGATGGTCCCTTTGTAGATGTCACTCAATTGTTTGATGGTAAGTTCTTTAACTTTATTTGAAGGGTGTAAGTAAACGGTGATACCGTCTTTTGCACAGGCCACTTCAACACCCAGGGTATTGTACCTTTCTTTTAGTTTGTCTTTTTCAGAAGGCTTCATTTTACGGCTTGCATTGGCAATGTCGGTAGCCCCGTTGATCAAGGCTGAAATACCAACACCTGAACCACCACCTGTGACCTGGATGGCTGTCTCTGGATGACTTTTCATGTAAACCTCAGCCCATCTTTGTGCCAGGATTACCAAGGTATCCGAACCTTTTACGATGATTTTATCGGTGGCAGGTGCAAAAGCCAAACCTATCATACCCAATAAAAGGGCAATGACTGCGAATTTATTCTTATTCAGTGTTTTCATGTTGTCTGTTTTTGTGTAATTCGTTTTAATTCGTGTAATTCGTATTCTTAAAATTTGGCCTGAATTCTTAATGTCAGCACGTTATTATTCACCACCTTGCTATAATCCAGTCCAGCTGGCACTTTTGTTCCGTCTGCTTTGGTATAATCTTCAGTCAGTAACCCGGCTGCACTTACTTTTTCGTTTTGTACGATGTCATAGTCCAAAGAGATTCTTAAATTGTCATCGAAGTAGTGGTGTAAGGCAAATCCAAAGGTGGAAGTAGCCAGGTCGCTTTTACCGCTTGCCTTGTTTTTCAAGGTGGTTGCATCAGGAGCTGTGAATTTGGTGATTGTTACATCTTTGCCACTGATATCGGTGTTGGGATCATAGTAATCATAGCGGAATGAAAACTGGTTCTTCTTTCCAAGGTTCTTGATAAAATACAGGTAGTAACCGGCAAAGTTGTTCTGGAAGTTGGCTACCCCTGGAACGGCTGCTGTTGTTCCAACTGCTGCAACGGGTGCATATCCGATTGAAGCATTTTTACCGGCAATGTATTCCCCTTTCAAGGACATTCCTCCAAGCACATCGGCAAACAACTGGAATTCACCGCCTACCCAATTTCTTTTTACAGCATCACCAATATTCACGCTTTTTAAGGTCGTATAGTCGCTGCTTAACGTATTCAACGCGTTTGATTTCAATGATCCGAAGTAACCGTGTGCACCAAAATCTAATCCGCCGAAGCTTCCCAATTTAAGGTTGTAAGTGGCGCGCACCATGATATCTTTATAGTTATCGATATCTTTATTTTCATTGGAATTTAAGTTAACTCCTGCGCTGTTGTTGATCGTCAGACCATCATTGCCATTCAGCAATGCTAGTTGTATATGGATTGGAATCATCGATGGTTTGTATTCCAGTTTGGCTCCCAATGCATATTCGCCAGGATATAAGGTACGAATAACCAATGACCTTTCCAGGTTCTCCAGCTGGCTGGAAGAATATTCCACTTCATAGTTGGGACGGTTAAATTTACCAGCCCATAGACTAAAGGATTTGGTCCACCGGTCATTTAATACCACGTAGGCTTCTCTCAATGAAACTGCTCCGGGTAAAAAATCAGGCTGTAAGAGGAATTTTACGCCATCGGCTGCTTCGTAAGTAAATTTTAATCTTGCACGTCTCAGAGAAACGAAATTGTTGGGCTGTACCCCCGGGTTTTCAAAGTACTGCCATTGTGCCTGCATGTAACCTGAAACTTTGATCTTCGCTAATTTCTGAAGGTCAGCTTCATCGGTGGCAAGCCTTTCGATTAGACCATTTACTTTTTCGTTTACTTCAGTCACCTGTTCCTTCACGGTTGCTTCCTGGGCCTTGGCTTTAAAAGTAAAAGCTGAAATCAGCATCAAAGCAATTAAACTAAGTCTTTTCATATTCGTCAATTTTAAATTTGGTTCTCAATGAATGATGATGCAAATTTTCACTTATGCTATTACAAAACGATTACATTATCATTAATTATAAATTACATCTCGAGCAAAGGCCAATATATTCATGAATTTGAAGTTTAGATGCTCATTACAAAAATGTAACAGGGGGTTAGGTCTGTCAACTTGCTTTTTAATCCATTCAGCAATCGGTGTGTTTCCCCTGATAGATTTTTCCAATAATTTCATCTTTCAGATTCTATTCTGCTTACTTCCGGACAAGGTCATCGTGTTGTTTTATTTTTTGTTTAAGAGTACTTTCTGTGTACTTTCTGTGCATTTTCTGTGTATTAATGCATAAAAAATACTCTTAAAATACACAAAAAATAGTCTGAATGAAGGAACATAACATGACTGAATAGAGTGCCAATATTAACTGGGGGCTTTCTATCATTAAGTCATTGTCGTGTTACCCATACAATGTTGCATCAGTCGTCCGGAACGATGATCGTAGCGTCATGCCGAACTGGTTTCGGCATCTCCTATCATATGCTCTACCACCTAATAGAAAGAAAGAGGGCTTTGAGCAGATGCCGAAACCAGTTCGGCAT
>DMFR01000362.1:0-977 GCA_003450125.1 Prolixibacteraceae bacterium
CAGGAATACATCAATATTAAAATAAGCTATTAATCTAAACTACAACTTCTTATGAAAAGATCTTTTGTCCTGTTGATTGTAAATCTATTTTTTGCTTTCTGTCTATTGGCTCAAAGCGGGGGTAAAGTATTTGACAGTTTATCGATGACCAGCAAAATCCTGAAGATGGATCGTAAATTTGCCATCTACTTGCCTGCTGATTACGAAACTTCTGGCCGAAGCTACCCTGTCTTGTATTTGCTGCATGGGTCGGGTGACGATCAAACCGGATGGGTGCAGTTTGGAGAAGTTAAATCCATTGCCGATAAAGCCATCCAGGAAGGTAAATGCACGGCCATGATCATCGTGATGCCTGATGGAGATACTGGTCAGCGTGGATATTTCAATAGCCCAAAAGGGGATTGGAATTACGAGGATTTTTTCTTTCAGGAATTGATGCCTTATGTGGAAAAGACCTACCGGGTCAAAACGGATAAAAGATACCGTGCCATTTCAGGGTTATCAATGGGTGGTGGCGGAACATTCATGTATGCCCTGCATCATCCCGAACTGTTTTCCTCTGCTTGTCCCTTGAGTGCATCTACCGGGCCTGTTTCTTTGGAAGAAGCGACCGCTCGTTGGGAAAAACAGTATCCGGGTATTTCAAAAGATGATCTTGCCAAATACTTTGCCCGTCATAGTGCCCTTGAACTGATGAATACGATGCCCGATGACCAGAAGAAAGCCGTTCGCTGGTACATTGATTGTGGTGACGATGATTTCTTGTGTGAAGGCAACTGCCTGGTTCATATCGCCATGCGCAAAAAGGAAATCCCTCATGAATTCCGTATCCGCGATGGCGCCCATAACTGGACCTACTGGCGTGAAGCATTGCCAACTGTCTTGGAATTTGTTTCCCAGAGCTTTCATCAGTTTTAGAAGAATATACTCACGGGGTGACTCCAGATAGAGGGTGTCCAAAAAGTCGAATAAACAAA
>DMFR01000362.1:1032-1624 GCA_003450125.1 Prolixibacteraceae bacterium
GTCCAAAAAGTCGAATAAACAAATTTAAACACAAAGACACGGAGATACAAAGATCATTTTATCAATTATTTACATCTCATTGTCTTTGTGTCTCGGTGTTTAATTATTTCTTTTTGGACACCCTCTTGTTTTCACAGGGACAAGCGATTTGCAATCACATTTTTGTTAAATTGCATCTCCTTTTTTGTTTTGTTAATTTTATCAATTCTATTTATTTGCTTCGGAGATGCGTCCGCGGTTGCAAACCGCGGGTCCCGATCCTATACTTCAAAGCATACACTCTCCGAATAGTCCCTGTGGTCCAGGGAGCCAAAGAACAGGTAGATGTGCGTGGCCCTGTCAGGCTGCCCGGGCAATGTAAAGCTTCCCCCCAGGGCATCTCTTTCAATGCCCGTGCCTGTTATTTTTGAATACTGGCCATCCCCGGCGCTGATCACCAACAGTTCATCCATCAGGTGCGCTCCCCCCACGTTGAAATCCTTTAGCCAGTTCACTTCAATGGTGCCTGCATCCCCTTCCGATCTGCGGGCTTCCAGTCCTTCTGGAAAGGGCAGTTTCCCAGTTGAGAACCTGAGCTTTTTGGCATCCCCCA
>DMFR01000362.1:1806-3328 GCA_003450125.1 Prolixibacteraceae bacterium
GATTTTAAAAAAAAGGCATAGCCGCTCATCTTCTGAGCCGCCCCGTTCCAGATCTGGGGGATGACCGTGTATTTGAACTGACCGCAGAAGCTGTTGACCTCCCTGAAGCGCTGAAGGTTGAGCAACATTCCCGGGGTCCACGCATCCTTTTTTCGCTTGGGGACCTTGCGCGTATAGGCGCCCCCATTGAACTGCACATAGACCAGCCCGTCTGCCTTTCCCGATAACATTGTACGGGCTCCTTCTTTTACCTTAGCCATAATAGGAATAGTTTTAGTGGTTATAAAATCAATACAGATTCAATATAGACTCAATATAGACTCAATATCAATTCCAGTGTCAATGGGTTGATAACGGGTATATAATGGGTGCATTATTGGTCTATGAACCCGTAATGTACCCGTAATGTACCCGTAATGTACCCGTAATCTACCCATTAACTATTGACTTAGTATTGACTTTATATTGAGTTGGTATTGACTTTGTAAAAAGTATTTTAACTATAAATACGGAGAAGGCAAGTATATTGTTTCATTCCAGGGGACAAATAATATAATAAATGTGCCACTCGGATCATCTAGTTATCAACAATTGAGGTAGAATTGAACTGCCGAGTTTTCGCTTCTCCTCCAACCTGGAATTGCAGATTCTTGTCAATTTGCCTAAACTCAAAAGATTAATAATAATTCCCTCCAAATGAAGATCATTAACCCAATTTTTAACCTGTCCTGTAACCATTGATGTTGTATCATTGTATCAATATCAATGATCGGAGTATTTCATTCCTTATACGGATTGAGGCGCCCCGGCCTTTGGCTGATCATCATACTGACTAAGTTTATGAAAAAAATCGCTTTTGTATTTCTGCTGTCCTGTTTGAAATTCGTTTCAGTTCATGGACAAAGTGTAGATATTTCTTCCGCTCCTGACGGTTCACTTAAGTTTACCAATCCGGTGGCAGCATCCGGTATGTCGTTTGTCAATGAAACAAGCAGCAGCGCTGAGGCTTATTCTGAAAGTGCGGTTATCGGTGGTGTTGTCTGCCGTAAAATTCCTTCAGGCAAATTTCTCTATATAAAATGCAATCGGTCTGTTGTCCCTACATCGCAGTACGAAGTGGTCATTGCCATTACGTATTATGACAATAGTAACAACAATATCTGGTTTAATTATAATTCCATGTCCGGGGACTACAAGGTGGCAGATTTTGCAAAGACCAAGACCAACCAATGGATTACTACTTTTATCAATATTACGGATGCCGCCTTCAGCGGGAAAATGAATGGGGGAAGTGATTTTCGTCTGGGGTACAATGGCGAGGCCAATTATATAAAAGACATATCGGTTTATCTGGGAGCATTTGATCCTGTTTCACAGGCCGTACCAGCAAGTCCGAAAAACCCGGCTTCAGAGTTTAAGGGAAAATCTTTTGCAGGTTACCAAATCTGGCATAAAGCAGGAAGTGCGGCTTCCGATTGGGTGCATTGGGCGTATGGTAAAGTTCCTGGCCCGGGATTGGGTG
>DMFR01000362.1:3467-5530 GCA_003450125.1 Prolixibacteraceae bacterium
TGGGTGTGAACGTGAATGTGGTAAGTTGGCCTGATATATCTGAATATCCTGATTCTGTTTTATATGCTACCAAATTTAAACCACTTGGAAATGGCAAACCCACTAAATTGTACAATGACGCGGATCATACAATTATTGACCGTCAAATGGGTTGGCTGAAAAAGAGTGAGTTGGATGGAGTTGCCATTCAGCGGTTCGTGGGTTCAATAGGGAGGTCAGTCACCATTACTCAGGAGTCACACCTTACCAACGTCAAGAATGCTGCTGAAGCCAATGGCAGATTGTTTTATATCTGTTATGATCTGAACGGATCGGACGCCTCCATCGTAGATCGGATAGAGCTGGACTGGGTTTATGAGATTGAACAGATACGCGCCTTGACTTCTTCTCCCAATTATACAACGGTGGATGGGAAGCCTGTTGTGGAAATGTGGGGAATTGGTTATAACGTGGGGGCCGATGAGCAACAGTGCCTGGATATGATCCACTTCTTCCAAGACAGGGGATGTTATGTCATTGGTGGAACACCGCGTGACTGGAGATCAAATACCAGTGCCAGTCCCAGCTATACAGCTGCCTACAAAGCCCTTGATGCTGTTTCTCCATGGACCGTTGGAGTTTATAATACACCGGCTGGTGCAACGTCTTATTTAACGGGCTACATGACCGCCGATAAGGCGTATTGTGACATCAACGGGATGGATTATTTGCCCGTAGTATTCCCCGGTAGTGGTAACTGGCTCAGTGCAGATGGGTCATTTTCACAGACAGACCGCAAAGGGGGAGGCTTGCTCTGGCAGCAGGTTTTAAATGCCAAGTCATTGGGATTAACCAGCGTTTATTATGCCATGCTGGATGAATTTGAAGAAGGCACCAACCTGATCAACGGGGCAGTTGATTATTTTGATATTCCCACCAATGAATACTTTGAAACCTTTGCAAAGGATGGCGTTTGGACCTCCTCGGATTACTACCTGAGGCTGGCAGCAACGGCAGCAAAGATGCTCCGCGGGGATATTCCCAAGACTACTGATATTCCTATCCCATACTCCACCGGCCCATTGTATTACAGAAACAGCTTTGAAAGCCGCACTACCACCTTTACACAGAATGGCACAACTTCCACCCGGGTAATGAAAATTGATCCTTGTTTTTTTAATCCACAACTGAAAGAGTCTTCCGGGGTGAGTGGAAGTACAGTTAAAATTGTAAATGAATTGGGATATACAAAAAGTGGAATTTACAGTACTAAAATAACCGGATCTGCCAATTCGGCAACAAAGGCCACTTATTCTTATAAAATAGCGGATACAAAAATTGACATCAATGCCAACCTTCAACTTACTTTCTGGAAATATACGGTGGATGAATTGGGTAAATATACCTCTGTTGATTTGGTGCTTAAATCAGGAAAGAAGTTAAGTTCCTTACCAGCTTTTACAGATAACAATGGAGTCGCCATGAATCCCAATCAACCGAGAGGTGTAATTGGAGTAGGACAGAAATTCACTTGCCAGATTGGAAAAGACGAGCTGATTGGTGATCAGATTACAGGTATTGTAATTGCCTATGACCACCCGATTGAAAGTGGAACGTTTACTGCTTATTTTGATGATGTGATCATTGAATATGGCGAAGGTAACGGTGTCCCAACGGCTATAACTTCTGTTGGAAATGATCATTCAGCACTTGTCTATTCAAACGACGGTCAGATTCATATCGACAATCTATTGCCGGAATCAAACGTAGCGATCTATAGTCTCTCAGGACAAATTCAATGGAAAGGGCAAAGCTCTTCAACCAGGTTGAGTGTCCCAGCTCATTCAGGATTTTACCTTGTACGAATACAACGCAAGGGTACCGATGGTTATCGGGATCAATCTGAAAAAGTTGTAGTGCCTTAGGATTAATGAAAATCACAGAGAAAAGGTCCTGCGTTAACCGCTTCGTTAACCGATTAAGTAACCATACTCAGATTACGTTTGTTTCATTAAATCGTTCTGCTAAAATGCTTGTAAGAGCGAAAATGTTTTACTTTTTAAATTAACTAATTTGTATAATCT
>DMFR01000110.1 GCA_003450125.1 Prolixibacteraceae bacterium
GTTTTTTTCAAGCAGAAGACGGCATACGAGATCATGCCTAGTCTCGTGGGCTCGGAGATGTGTATAAGAGACAGTATTATCTATGACCGGACAAATTGTAAATAGTAAATTATTTAATTGTAAATATTCAAAAGGCTTTAGCCTGAAAAAAAGAAATACGATGCAAAATTTCAGACCTAGTTCAAGTGCTTTTCCACCGGTGGTTAAAAACCTGATTATCATCAATGTACTGATGCTCCTGGCAAGCTATATCATGGAAATGCGGGGCATTGATCTGACCAGCATGTTGGGATTGCACTATATCCAATCGCCCGAATTCCAGCCCTACCAATTGGTCACCCACTTGTTCATGCATGGGGGGTTCATGCATTTGGCCTTTAACATGTTTGCCCTATGGATGTTTGGTCGTATCCTTGAAAGCGTGTGGGGATCCAAGCGCTTTTTCATCTACTACTTTGTAACCGGATTAGGAGCTGCTGCCCTGCATACCCTGGTAAATTATATCGAATTTCAGCATTTTGCGGCAAAGCTAAGCCCCGAGACCGTTCAAATGGTATTGAACCAGGGAACCGAAATCTTTAACCAGGGAAAGAACTTCTCTGATCCAGATGCTGGAAGGCTAAACCTGATGCTGAACATTCCTACAGTAGGGGCATCAGGGGCCGTGTTTGGCATCCTGCTAGGATTTGGGATGCTGTTTCCCAATACCGAATTGATGTTGCTTTTTCCACCCATACCCATCAAGGCCAAGTATTTTGTGATGGGATACGGGGCCATTGAACTCTTCTCTGGAATTGTGCCTCATCAAGGGGATAATGTAGCCCATTTTGCCCATATTGGCGGTATGCTTTTTGGCTTTTTGATGATCAAATACTGGAACAGAAATACACCCCATTTTTATTAAACATGGAGCTTTGGAAAGAAATAAAGGAATCATTCAGGGAAGGATCGGCATTGACCCGGCTGATTTATATTAATCTAGGCGTTTTTCTGATCGTTCGTTTGGTTAATGTGTTTTATTTTCTTGCAGGCGTTGAATTCCCTTTCATGGACTGGCTGGCTCTTCCTGCCAATATCAATACTTTAGCCACCAGACCTTGGACCTTGGTTACCTATATGTTTTTGCATTTCGAGTTTCTGCACATCCTGTTTAACTTGTTATGGCTGTATTGGATGGGTCAGATTTTTCTGCTTTATTTCGATAAGGGGAAGCTCGTAGCTACTTATTTTTTGGGAGGAATTACAGGGGGATTGTTTTATATTTTGGGATACAACTATTTTGGAGTATTTTCTGAGACCATCCTGAATTCAAGGCTGCTGGGAGCTTCAACTTCAGTGATTGCCATCGTAACGGCTGTTGCCATGCGTGCACCTAACCATAGCCTTCAACTGATGTTCATAGGGGCGGTAAAAATGAAATACATTGCCCTGATTTCGGTCATTCTTTATGTGATCGGCATCTCATCGACCAATGCAGGAGGCAACCTGGCCCATTTGGGAGGGGCTTTCTGGGGAATGATTTATGTACTCCAACTGCGGAAGGGATTTGACCCAGCAAAAGGGGTAACATGGGTGTTGGAGAGTATTAAAAGGCTATTCACTCCCCAACCGAAGGTCAAGATCAGCTACCGCAAGCCTGTCAATGATATGGAATACAACAAGTTGAAGAACCAGGATCAGCAACGCATGAATGAAATCCTGGAAAAGATCAGCAAATCAGGCTATGGCTCACTTTCAAAGGAAGAAAAAGAAGTTTTATTCCGGATGGGAAAATAAGTTGAATTTTATTCTTTTATGTGGGAACGTTTCTCGCTGTGAGTGCTTGATGGCCTCGTTGATACTGGCGTTTAATTCAAATCCCACCAAAAGGATCAGCGAAAGGAGATACATCAGCAGCATGATCACCAGAAGCGTGCCAATGGATCCGTATAACTTGTTGTATTGCCCGAAACGGTTGATATAGTAGGAAAATCCGATGAAGGTGATCACACACAGGAAAGTTGAAAAAGTACTTCCTGCAGAAATAAACCGCCATTTTGTTTTCTTGGCAGGGGCCAGGTAATACAAGAAGGAATTGGCCATAAAAAACAAAAACAAAATCACCAGCCATTTGCCGACGGTCAGGGTATAGATGGTGAAATGATCTCTCAGGTAACCATTGGCAACCATATAGTTGATGATATGTTGCCCAAAAGTAATCAATCCGATAGCAAGGGTAATTAACACCGAAAGGATTACCAGCAACAGCAACGCGATCAGTCGTTGACTCAACCAGGTGCGGCGTTCAAAAGTATGCAGCGAGGCATCAAAGGCACTCATCATGGAGGCCAGTCCGTTGGTGGAGAAGATCAGAGCCATAAAGAATCCAAGGGAAAGCAAATCACCACGTTGCTGGGTCAAGATATCCTTAACGGTTTCCTCGATGGCTAAAAAGGCCGTAGCGGGAACCATGTCTTTGATGAGCAGGAACAGTTCGTTCTGGAAGTTTTCAATCGGTATGTAGGGAATCAGGGTAAAGAGGAAGATGATGGCCGGGAAAAGCGCCATGAAAAAGCTGAAAGTAATGGCAGAAGCACGTGTGGTTAAAGACCCGTCGACAATGCTGCGCCAGAAAAATACCATCACATTATACAAGGGCATCCCGTCAAATCCTGGGAAAGTGACCCTCTTGGCCTTCCGAAGAATTCTTCCCCAAATAAAAATTAGTTTCCTAACCGTAGATCCATGCATTAATCCTGTTTTTCAATTCTTAACTGGTGGATATAGGAGGCGCTGTCGTTGTTTTTGAGCAAAAAATAGACCCTGAAAGTACCGGTAGCGGTAGTTAAACTTCCAATGGCATAACGGGCGCCTTCTTTCCCACCCTGATGAATAATGTTGAATTGCTTGGGTTTGTTGGCCTTAAAAAACTCGGCAACAATTTGCTTGGCTTGCGCTTTACTGAAAACATCGTCATGATTTTCAACCACCAGTTCCACATTCTGATTAAAGTAATTGGCCAGTGTTTCCACGTTGCCATTCTGGATGCTCAACACAATCTCGTCGGGAATTTGTGCAAAGGATTTGGAAACAAGGACAAACAAGCCAAACAGCAATAAGATAATTTTGAATTTTGAGTTCTTCATTTTTATAATTTCTTACAAATTACATTGACAAAAACCGTGCAATTATTTCATTAAAGAAATACCTTTGTAAAAGTAACAAAATTCAAATGAAAATTTGCCTTCTTGTAATTGGAAAAACTGACCAGGACTATCTGCAAAAAGGATTGGGAATATTTATGAAGCGGATACCCCATTATATCCCATTTGAAATGAAGGTGATTGCCGACCTTAAAAACTCCAGGAACCTCAGTGAAGAGCAGCAAAAAGAAAAGGAGGGAGAGCTGATTTTGCAGCAGGTACTTTCTCCCGATGAATTATTTTTACTCGATGAACAGGGTTTGGAGGCCAGTTCCGTTGAATTTGCACGATTTTTGGAGAAGAAAATGCTTTCAGGAATCAAAAAGCTGGTATTTGTGATCGGTGGCCCTTATGGGTTTTCACCGGCTGTTTATGCAAGGTCAAATGGTAAAATAAGCCTGTCGAAAATGACCTTTTCGCATCAAATGGTCAGGCTCATCTTTGCCGAACAGTTGTACCGTGCCTTTACCATCCTGAAAGGCGAACCATATCATCACCAATGAGTTTAATCCTGCCCATGGGGAGCTTTCAGCACAGATTGACACAGATA
>DMFR01000413.1:0-278 GCA_003450125.1 Prolixibacteraceae bacterium
GATGACAGCAAGAGAAGGAGAGGCAAAAGGACGGATGAAGGGCTCTCTGCCAGCTCCAAGGGTCATGCCCGATGCCATTATTCCTCCAGCCGATTGATTCGCTGTTACACGACATTGATTGTATTTGCAATTTCTACAGTGTCAGTGACTGCATCCTTTATTTTTTCAATTGATAGGTCCCCGGCGAGACTTACAAATGACACATTCTTTTTATCTGCGAAAACGCTTAGGATTCAAATGTTTCTATAAATAGCAAGGTTTTGTTTCCTATATTATTT
>DMFR01000413.1:431-1207 GCA_003450125.1 Prolixibacteraceae bacterium
ATCGTTTCCATTTCGTAAATTTATAAATAAATAGAGATTATTCATTGGAGGTTTCTGTTGATAGGAACTCGCAGCCAATAAATTACGTATAGCCTCAGGCATGGTATATCATTAAAAATAAAGTAAAATGTTTAGAGCATTAGGAGAACAACTCAGGAAACCATCTGGAACTTTCGGGAAAATAGTTGCTAAAATGATGGATACCAGGAATAGGGAATATTATGAAAAGATAATTAGTGATTTAGAACTTAAGAGTGGCGACAACGTTTATGAAATAGGTTATGGTCCCGGATGGGGGATTGGGTTAATCGCTGACAGCACATTTGATTGCTCTATTTCCGGGATCGACTTCTCTGAATTGATGTACAGTGAAGCTACAAAGCGGAACCAACTATTTATTGATGAAGGCAGAGTCAACCTAACTTATGGAGATTTTTTAACTGCATCCATTGATCCGGAAACGTATGATAAGGTATTCTGTGTGAATGTCATCTATTTCTGGAGTGATCTGAACAGGGTATTTAAAAAGATATATGCAATGATGAATAAAGAAGGCCTGTTCTGCATTTTCATGACCCCTGATAAAGTCATTGCACATCTAAAGTTTACAGAAGAATTCTTTAAATACCCTATCAAACAAGTTGAATCAGAATTAAAGAAGGCTGGATTTAATAGTGTTGAACACAAACTTGATAAAGGATACTATATAAAAGCCAGGAAATAATCCCTGACACGGAAGAAGTGCCCAAAGTATTTAGGCACTTTAGTTCACTCTA
>DMFR01000413.1:1386-19144 GCA_003450125.1 Prolixibacteraceae bacterium
TCTAAATACTTTAGGCACTTCTTAAATACTCTAGTTCACTTTAATTTCCACTCCTGAGACCAATACCTTTTTGATGTCAATCTTTCCAAAGACCATATTTACAAAAGGCTGGCCTTTCTTTAAGCCAACATTCCCAAAGCCTGTTTCAACAGATAGAAAACTGGTAAAATCGCCTACTTTGGAGTCGATGTACAAAGTTCCATCAACGGCATCGTAACGAACTCCTGTAAGTCCTTCAAGCAAGGCATAACTTGACATGGCCCTTGCGTACCAATGCCCACATTCGTATTCATTAAATGGATTACGGACCGTTCCTGAATACCTTTCCCTGCATTCACGGACAATATCAAGGCCTTTTTCAACTTCACCCTTAAACATCAGGTGACTGGCCACCTGGTATTCAATCCCTGTCCACACTTCATTGCTGTACACAAAAGGAAGTGAAAGTTTCCCGCCTTTGGGCCATGTACAAAGCAACAGGCCGCCTTCCTTGCCACAGGCATAGGTTGGGCGCTGTGGGTTGTCATGGTCGGTTAAATCTGCCTTTAAATTGTATTTATGAACAGCCAACAGGTGGCTCTTTACCTTGCTGTTATCCACGACTTCATTCAGCCCGCATACAGTGGCCATCCACATTCCCAAGATACCATCGGACAGGCAGCCTGTTCCATATTGGTATTTGGGCCCTTCGGTCTGAAGAATATCCAATGCTTCCTTTGAATAACTTCCGGCAAATGATTTTCTGGAAGCCTCAACAGGATTTGCAGCCCTAAGTCCTGTCCATTTGATTTTCTGAATAAAATATTCTCCATCATACAGATCATTTTCCATGAATTGTTTTCCTTTTAACAGCAGCGTACTGTAAGATTCGGAAGGTTGGTTAACAGCCTTGCTCATTTCAACAAAAGCCGTTAGGGCACCCAGGTAAAAACTGGTACACATGCCTTCTGGTCCCCAGAATTCAATGTCATAGGTATTGTGGTGAGGCTCTTCGAGAAAACCCTGATGTTTGGGGTCCCAGGTTTCGATACAGTAATCGAGGCTTTGTTTAACTTCTGGGTAAAGATCCTTCATCCATTCGGTGTTTCCGCTGATCCTCCATTCACGGTACACTTTCATGATCCCACCCAACTGACCGTCAGAGGCTGCATGGAAGTCATGAATGGCAGGAGAAATTGGAAGATTGGTCCTGAAAATCTGATGTCCTTCTTTGTTTTGACTTACCTTAAATTCCGTTTCCCTTAGTGTACGCTCCAGTGCTGGGAAGAGGTGAGGAATGGCCTGTGCATAATTCCACACATGGGTACAACTGCCTGCACAACATCCGAAGTTATCACCACAACCTTCCCAAGCCCAAAGCCTACCATCGAACTGCCTTAAGACTGTGGGTGATTTCAGGATGGTAAGATTTGCTGCTACAGCCTCTGTCACTTCCGACGGAAGCGTGGAAGCAAAGAAGGCATCCCGGAACAGTTCACTGTTTTTCTTTAAATCAGCATAATGGAGCGTCCAGTATTTTGCGACCTCGTCCAAGCTTTTAAACCTGCTGGCATACCAGGGTTTGTAATAGGGATCGGGTTCACATGCACCACCGGGACAACATTCCTTTTCAGCCTTAGGCTTAACAACTTCCCAGTTGCCGTAGTTGTCCTTTTCAAAGTCTTCAATAAGTTGTGCGTCAGAGGTAAGGTTGTTTAGGTTCTCTGCGGAATTATCTGTTAGGACAAACTGGTCTGCCAAAATATGACCCCAGCCACCTGTTGCATGGTCTACAATTTGAATGACCGCCTTCTTTCCCTTATATTTTTTTAAATCCCATGTGTTTTCCTTCAAGGTTTCCGTTGAGTTGCCCACTGCTGTTTCTACCACCTTTCCATTCACAAGAAGTTTGACAGCTGTATTCTCCAGATCACTTCCACCGCCTACCAGGAAGCTCATGTACCGCTTGTTTATTAATATTGCAGGAGACTGCAACACACCGGTTTGTCCATCTCCAGAAGGATCAAAGGTATTGATTAGTTGACGTCCTAAAAAGCCTGATACTTTCTGTTGTCCTGGATGATTACCCGAAGAGGGCTTATCCTTGAAAGCTTGTCCTGCATTGACAGGAGTACCGGCAGTCAATTTAGTGTCAGGTAAGTACCAGCAGAAGTTAACAGTGATTGTTTTTTCCTCTCCGGGGTTTAAAGTAATGGGCACATAGATAGATGCTCCGGGAGAATTGCCTTCAACGGGTGGGTTGCTGACCATCATACAGGTTTGAATGTTCTTCCAAAGGATAGTTAGCGAATCAAACCAACCACCCCTGAACCAGCAATGATCGACAACTGTCCCGATGTTATCGGGATCCACGAAGATAGTGAACCCGGTAGCTGTATTTGAAGCGCCCTCTTCCCTGGCTTTGGTCATGGTAAAGCCATTGGAGGCTTTCAGGATATTGCCCTTATCGTCGATAAAATTACGTGCATTGTAAGAGAAGACAGCTTCAATCGTTTTAGCAGAAGTATTTTTAAAATGGTATTCCATGGCGCCCGAAGGAAGGCTAGAATTGTCTTCATCAGTTGGAATAAAAGGGCTCCAACCAGTAACACTTACCTGAAGCGGGATGTCTTTATCCTCCAGCTCCAAGGTGGCAAAGGGGAAACGAGGCAAAAACTTTCCATTTTCAAAACGAGGCAAGCCTAAAGTGCCTCCACCCCCATTGCCTGTTCCGCCAGTACCAAATAATTTCCAGGTAGGAACAGGGGCTTCCAGTACCTTGGCTCCATTTTCAATGCCTTTCACACTGATGGCAGCAAAAGCAAATGGAGTGTTGTAAACATCCGGGTGGTTGTTCACTGAAAGATGCGATATGCCTCCGGTACCTTCCATACAAAACATCCCGGCACCTATTCCCCCGATAGGGAAAGCAACACGATCAAGGTTTTTACCTGTATAGTAGCTGTTAAACTGATGGACGGAAGCCTTTTCCTGGCTAAATCCAGAAAAAGGAGCTAACAATGATCCCAGGAGGATGATCATCAGAACTTTGAATACATGGTTCATTTTCATAGGTATAGGTATTAATTTACGTTAGTTCAATCGATATGTATGGAAAACTGGTTTTACATTTATTAGAACTTTTTCATTTTCTTCAACCAAAGATAGGTTCTGTGAACCTTTAAACCTAACAAGCCGCCTTATTTGACCTCATTTGACCCTATTTGACCTTGCAAGGAACGGATTGTACCGATTTGAATCGGGGAAGCAATCTGTTTTTAAGAGATTTCATCAAATTCCAATTCTGTTATCTTCCCTGAAATTCGAAGGCTCCCATATCGGTTGCCCTTCCCTTAGGTACAGGTTGTCCCAAAAAGTCAAGGAGATATTTCCCCATTAGGTTGGTTCCTGAATCAATAGCCGGGCTTTTTCTTCTCAGGGAATAGTTACTCTCATTCTTTCCTTTTTCGCAAAACAGGGGATCTGTATTGTATTTTTCTGTTGGATGAAGCTTGGCCCCAATATTGGGTAATCTACCATCAACTGACCAGTACAGATTGTTGGTATGAAAATGTTCCCCTTTCCCGGTATAAACCTGGGTAATGGAATCAGTAGCAATGATGTTGTTTCGGATGGTTACCCCTCCATAATCGCATAAAAATACAGCAGGCACAATGGCATTTCTAATCTGCTTCCGACGAAAAATTGTATTGTTCTCAATATAGGTTTCATGGGTAGGAGCCCAAAGCATTACAAAATCCTGGTAATCATCGCTCACATTATAGGCAATGCGAAGATCATAAGTTTCCGTTTTGGCAATATCCGAAAACCAGCTTACTTCGAGAAACCCCATATTCGAACTCGTATAATTGTGATGAATGTAGATATCTTTCTTAGGGTTCCTTCCATCGTCAAGCTCCAAAGCCCCACCATCAGCCCCAAACTCTCCACCCACAAAGTAATAGTCCTTGATGGTATTCCATGATACCTCTTGGTGACTATTGCCCATTTGAATGCCGATAGGTCCCCAGCCGGGAGCTGACAGAGGACGTGTATTGGCACTGTGGAGATAATTTTGGGTTATCAGGGCATATTCTCCTGAAGATTGTATGCCCTTAGGGCAATTTGAAAATTCACAGTTTCTAACCGTGCAATGGTTGGCCCCAAGGACAATCCTCACCGCACCAACTTCCCAGATTGCGGTGTAGGTAGAATCCTTTCCTGCAGCGGCAGCACAATCAAAAAAATACAATCCATCCAACACCAGATAGTTGCCCGATAACCGAATAGCATTGCCATTGAGGATAGACAGATCTGGATTGCTAAATTTTGGAGCAGCGCCCTTGCCATAAGAAGTCAGCACAATGGGATGATAAGCCGAGCCTGAAGGGGTGATCTCCATCCCACCTATAAATGAGGATCCGCAGGCAAAATAAAGGGTATCGCCTGCCTGTAAAGTGACTGTCTTTGCATTTTCCAAGGTTTTCCATGGAGCAAGGGCTGACGTTCCGATATTGGTATCCAGGCCGATCTGTGAATTGACATAAAAACCTTTTGCTGAAACGACTAATGTGGAACAAAAGCATATCATTACAAGCAGAACTCTACTCAAGCCTATCTTCATTATTCTTTGTAGCATCCACTTAAAAATCATAGTTATCATTTTTCAGATTTATTCATGTCGGTACTACTGTTTCTTTTCAAGGTAAATCCGGTGAACTAAAAATGTGTTCTTCCCTGATTTCTGTGCATTGTCCTTCAGCGTCACCGTGATGGTATTGGTTCCTTCCTTAATAAAAAGCGATCCGAGATCTTCTTTCTCAATAAATGTATTTTCATAGGCATATCCATCAATTCGTTTAATGGGAATCTGCCGCTGATTGATTTCAACAGGACTGCAATCAGGTCCCTTAAAGTACGACATGTACAATTTGTATTCACCATTGGAGGGCACTTCCAATTCAAATTTGGCAAAACCATCCTCGGGGGCTACCAATTTGAAAACTTCATAACTCTTGCCTGATTTTACATCTTTGCAATGTTCACTTGATATGTCTGCTCCGCTGCTCAATGCTTTTATGGGAAGCAAGGCCAACCAGTATTCCTGAAGGGTAGGTGATTTTACCTTTTCCAACAATTCCATCTTTGGCAGATTATTTGAAACCGGAGGTCTGTCGCAATAGTAATAGGCCACTGAAGTATAATCGACCGGAATCTTATTTCCTTCCGGGCCATGCTCTATGGTCATATTAATCGTTCGCTCAAAGGAAATTTTATCGCTCAAGAAAAGACGATAAGCACCTGTATGTGCCAATGGAATGGAGTAAGCCAGGCACCCATGTACAGGCAAACTGAATGCCTGATCCCATCGGTCGGGAAGTGCGTACCAGCCGCCATTAAAAGCATCTTCAGAACCAGTTCCATGAAACCGCATCTGCCCATCGACCGTGCATACATCATCCCCTTCAAAGAAAAGGGTCATTCCTGAATTGAGGCCCTGTGCCTGCAATGCAGTTCCTACATAATGCCCGCGACCGGTTTTATTTAAGATCATATAGGGTTTGCCAATTTCAGGGTTGATTTCCCTTCGCCATTCAGCATAGAATTTTCCCTCCTCATTCGTACGTTTTGCTTCTGTATAATAAACTGTTATAGTCACAGGGATCTCAGTTGACTTATTCAGTGGGCTTTTTATAAATTCCAGTTCAATGTTTGCTTTCTGATCGAAGGGCATCGGCATGTAGCAATAATGGGTGCCATCCTTCACTCCAATGAGCAGAGATTGCATGGAAGGTTTCCCAAAGGCATAGCCAAAGAAATCAGTAAGCGGGCTGTTAATGGCAGCTACTATTTCATCATCCCAGCGGGCTCGGAAGATCAAGTCTTTAAACTCACTATTCAACAACAATTGGGGAGTAATTTCAATACCCACTACTCTTCCTCCTGTAACTGTACTAAAAATAGAATTAATATCTCCGGGTTTCAATACTACACTTTTGGTGGAGGTTTTAACCTTACCCATCATAGAAGGAAAAAGGGTTTTGATGTTTTCCCCACTGTTTTTCCAAACTTTAATCACCGAAGTAAGTGCTTCATCCTCTTCTTTGGAAAGATTTTTAGGAAAGGAAGAAACTGTTTGATCGCCTTTCAATTCCCTGTAATGAATCTGATAAAACTGCATCCGTTTTCCCTTAAATACGATCTTACAGGCGCTTTGATAAGGAATGGGCAGATAGCAGTAATATCCTCCCAACTCGTTTCCCACTACAGGTCTTGAAAAGGGATACTTTTCTCCGGAAAAAAGATCGATAAACTTTAATTGAATTCTTGGCGTTTTTTCTCCGTCAAAGAAAAACTGAATGGTATCATTGGATGGCGTTGGCGTCCAGATTCGCTGAATCACTCCCGGGCCTTTGAGTTCTGCAATGACCGAATTGCTGCCTTCTTTGCGTATAAAGGAGTATCTCCCGGAAAAGCCATCATCGTTTCCACCCGTTGTATCATAGCTCGAAATTTGCTTAACAATGACCTCCTGCTGAAATTGCGGTAACATATCAATTCGGGTGAGTTTTAATATCTCTTCCTTATAGCCTGCAGAACAGAGCAAACAGTGCCCGATCAGAAGAAAAACAAACCCGGTTCTTAAAATTAAAGTTCTCATAAAGTATGTGTTAGTTTGGTTATATTTTTATGAATTGATATCGGCAGCACACCTGAATCCAATGGTACTGCAGCGATCAATACCCGGATAAATCAACAATTGCTTGGCTGCAAAATTTAAAGGCTGAGGCCCGCCATCAAAATACCATTCCGATCCTTTTGCTTTGTAAAATGATCCGCCTTTCAGGATACAAAAACGGCTTCTTCCATCGCTGTATTCGCTTTCGGTCAATTCCCATGTGTTCCCACATAGATCAAAACAGCCAAAGACCGATTTGCCATTGGGATAGGCTTTAACGCCCGTCGTATCTTCCGGTTCTCCTGAGTTGCAGGGTCCACTTTCCATCTCCTGGCCCCATGGGTAGTTGTTTTTTTCAAATCCCTGCCCTGCAAATTGCCATTCCTGTTCAGTAGGCAGCCTTTTTCCTGCCCAGGCAGCGTATGCACGGGCATCATTTAAATCGACATAAACTACGGGATGGGTTTCTTTTCCCAAAGGAATCCTTCCCTCCAGCCAATGCTTTAAAAAGTTTTGAGTAACCTTTGGAGTATATCCCGTTGCCTTTAAAAATTGTTCATATTGAGTATTGGTAACAGGAGTTTCGTCAATCAAATAAGTGGATAGGTTAGCCTCCTGTGTGAAGGTGGTTTGATGATGCAGTGCCGGAGCTCCAATATTTACAAATGAAGGGTCGATGGAACTGTAGAACCCAACTTCCCTTACCCTGAAAACTACCTCCAAGGTTCCTTTAAATGAAGGTATTTTGACCATTCCCTTCAACGGCTTGCCGCTTTGTTTTGTACGAACAACCGGAATTACCTTTGCCTGTATTTCTGGGAAAAGGGCACTATTTCCCAATGTCTTATATCTCTCAGATTGTGCAGTTAAAAAAGCCTGGAAATCATTTCCCATTGATGTCGGGTTCCCGGCCAAGATACAACCAATGCCTCGGGGAGCAATTTTCCCACTTATCACCAATTGTTGATTTTGTTCTTGTGCAACGATTTCCTTTCCCTGAATGATATCGAAATAGGAATCTCCCACGTTTCCTACTAAATGCAAGAGTTCTCCTTCAATGCTTTTTTCAGACCTGTTAACAAGGGTCCATAGCCTGATTCCTTGGTCCTGCCAAAGGTTGGCATATACATTTTGTACCGGGGTTTCATCTGCCATGGGTATCCAGCCTTCACCTGAGAACAAGTTGACAAAGCGTTTCTGAATGGGTGACATGATTCGGAGAATGGATTGATCCCTTTCATTCCAGCCCACCCATTGCCCGAATACATTTTCCCAGATCATGATCCCGCTGCCATTCATCCAGGCCGTGTGCAATTCTTTGGTCCTGTCTCTTTCCCACCGGCTGATCCCATGCTGCATGTGGCGGCGTTCGAACCATTTGTTGCGAAGGACTCCCGGCGCTTTACTATCGCCAAACCACTGGGCCCAAGACATGTGATGGGTTTTGATATTTTCAACTGCCAGGGCCAGTTCACTCTCCAACACGACTCCGGGCCTTACCTCATCCAGTTTTTCACGGAACTCTTCAGCCCCCCAGGCCATCGTGTCCAGGAAGATCCCGTCGGCATCAATTTCCTGTATGATGTGGGTCAAGGCTTCAATGTCTGAGGTATTTTCCCGTCGTGTCCCCGTATCCCAAGGATTGTAATTAATAAATACCTTAACTCCCCTGTCGTGGAATTGTGTGGCGATCTTCCTGAGTTCAGAAAGCCCCCCTGGCATTTGGCGGTAGAAATCAAACTGGTTACGTTCATCCAGCCCTATCCGTGGATAAGCATGCCAGAGGACAACCATATCAAGTCTTCCGAACTGATTTTCACTCTCAGCAAGAAAATGATCTACGGTATATTTTCCCTCTTTTGAATTGTAAAAGAGCTGGTCATACATCATCAGAAAATAACAGTTGAAAGCCGAGGAGACCCATTTAAAATCAGGATTAGTGTATAGATGATCATTATAGGCAATCTGCTTTTTCGCTTCGTATCTCCAGCGAATAAGATTTTCCCTGAATGTTTTCCATGAAGCTGGATCATCGGGTACAGGTATGATTGCAGGCTGCACAAAATCAAGCGATTCAAGCCTGTTTTCCTCCATGTGGTGATCACTCTTGGTAAAAATGCTCATCAGTGAAGGGGTAAGAAAGATGATACCCAGTGAATTAACCGAATTTTTAAAAAAGAATCTCCTATCCATGCTCTCGGGTTATTATTTTAGCGTCATGATCATCTTGCCCAAATTGTAAGAATAAGTAATCAGGGGCCTTGCGTTTTGGCCTGAAACGGTAAACCAGAATGAATCAGGTCCTATACCTTTTGAAAGGATACCGGGTTGATAGCCTCCCTGCCATTCCCTGACCCCCGGACGTGTCTTCCATGTTGTCCAACTCCCGGCATACGTCCACGGCCCCCATGGATGAGGTGCATCAAATACATCGAAGTCAGTCATGAAAAGGTAGCGCTTAATTCCCGGATGATAGATTGCTGATCCCTGTCCAAAAGTATTGGGTCCTTTAACTGGCTTTGCCATCGACTGTTGGGTTGTCCACTTAGGGGCATCCTTTTTTGAATATCCAGCAAAGTATTCGTATTGATCGTATTTAGCAATATTTTCCTTTTTCACCCTGGTCAGAAAAACCCTTTGTCCCATCCAATGCCACTCTGTACCAATTCCAAGGGCATAGACAAATCCATCGGTATTGAGTTGGTAGTTTTGACCCATATTGATCAGAAACATACACCTAAAGGGTGAATGATTCTTTCGAAGCCACGGAGAGGCGCTTTCAGATGGTTTTTCATCCTCTCCAAAATAGCCAATCCGTTTCCAGTTGATTCCGTAATCTTTAGAAACAGAAAGATAACCAATTCTGGCATCCCCGAGGGGGGAGTGGAATTGCCCGTAAAGCAATGAATCGAGGTAGATCAGGCTGGAGGGTTTATCATTGATGGCTAATGGAGGTGTTTCATCTTCCCTGTAACGGGTTTCAGCTTTTAAATCCGGGAGTTCACCTGTCAACTTAACTATTCCACAATCGACCCAAGAAATGGGCTGTTGGTCATTCAAAGGCCCCCGGCCATCGCCCCAGCCTGAGTAAATGTTGTTGTCATCGGCCCAAGTCGATAACCACAAATCCCCATCTGAGGCGAACGGCACAAAGGGCTGTCCATCCACCTTAACAGTCTTTATAATTGGACTTTCAGGGGCTGCCTGCAAAATAAAAACTGGAGCCGCTGAAACCTGAATATTGTTGTATCTGAAGGGCTTATCAACAGGTACCTGTGCGGTGTCCATCACCCAGTAGGTTCCTTTTGGCAGTTGAAGACTTTGTTGAATACCTGTTTTCGACCATGCAATATAAACCGGTTCGTTGGCCACTGTGTCTATAAACCGGTAAGCGGCCAAGGCATCCTGGGTTTTCACTTTACCGTCATAGGAGGCATTGACCAAAAACTCTTTAATCGTTGGAAATTTCACCAACACTTCCTGAAGTTCTCCAGTTTTGGGAACTCCGGATTGCGAAAAACCCGTTATTGCCCAACCGGATAATACTATAAAGGCCATTTTTTTTAATTGACTACCTATACTGATTGTCATCAGTAAATCAATTAAAAACCCCAGTCTTAAAAACTTCAGAAACTTTTCCATTTAACTTGTAATTATCGTTTGTTTATTTTTCGTTACCCCATAAATTAGGCTTATTTCCCATGCTTTTTCTCCATTCATTTCTCCAGCGGAGCATCTCAACAGCCCCGATAAACGGCATGAATTTACGGTGTTCCTTATCCGGGATGGGGTCAACTGCATGGGCTTCTTTGGTATACCAATAGGCAACACTTGAAAGGTCAAGGGTTAAAGTATTGGCATGGCCATGCTCGATGGTGGCCTTTAACGATTTGGTGAAATAAATAGGATCTGTGATATTGAACCTGTAAAGATGGGTTCGGTATAGCCATCCGGTTTCAAAGTTGGAAACTCTGGGGTAACCATAAAAAGGAGTCGTGTAGATAGACCTTGGACACCATGAAGTATTAAAATAATCTTCGGTCCCTGTTCCATGGATCGAAGCTTCCTTTTCACCATCTACAAAGAACATGTCGTCCCCTTCGCCGTACCACATGATGCTGGGATTCTGAACGTAATAGTTGACGCCCACAAAATGTCCGTCGCCTTTGATATTGGCAAAGACATAATTATCCGCCCCAGTTGGATTCTTCTCAAACTTATGAAGCGCTTCCCATTCATTTTCTCCAGACTCAGGAGCATTGGTCACCTGGCGGTTGAACCACGCATGAAAGCGACCTGTATTGGCTGGAAGCTTGTCCATTTCCACATAGTCGATATAGAAATAGAACGCATCAATAGTAATATCTGCCTGATTTTCAATGACAATCTTGGCACCCTTGGCAAAAGGCATTTGAAAATAGGAAACCATCCCTGTACCTCCTGCAGGCCCTACTGAAAGGGGCATGGAAGTATAATCGTAACTTTCATCCCATCCCTGTCCAAAGAAGGGACCGATGGGTGAAAGTACAGAGGGTTGGTCCATTCCATCCCAGTACATTTTCAGGATTACATCCGAACGGTTCAGGGTTTCGGGTCTTGGAGCCATGGTAATCCAGATGTGGTCAATAATGCCGGCTCCCTGCACCTCAAAAATGGTACGGCTTTCACCAGGCTTAATCATACTGATATTATCGCCGTTCCCTCCCGAACGGTCATAACTGCTCACCCGCTTTGACCTTAATCCCTCTTGTATGGTCGTTAGTCCCGATAAAAGATTGCTTGACTGGGCCTGAGCGAATTGCATAAACAGGCACAATAGCAAAAGTAAGTTGATTCTTTTTTTCATATCTATTTCTATTGTTAATCTTATGTATTTGAGGAAGAGTTTAAAGTTTAAAGTTTAAAGTTGCGTGCCGACCTTTAGCTGCTGCGTCATTGCAAGGCACGAAGCAATCTGTTCAATTTTTTTAATATAATAGGGAAACCATTACTATTTAACCATCCAACCATTTAACCATCTAACCATCTAACCATTTAACCATCTATCTACTCTTTAATTCCGTCATTCCAGAAGAAAGGCGCCAAATACAATCCACCCCTTTCCAATCCGCAATGACTGATATACCATTTCCCATCATCATTCTTAATAATCTCGGCAGCATGTGCTTCAAGTGTGGTAACCAGATCACTCTCAACCCAGCTTAAAAGGTCCTTGCTCCTGTAAACCCTGGTGGTAACATAATTTGCTCCAGGACCAATAAACAAGTAATACCAACCACCCCGAAGAATGACCACAGGGGATTCGGTATTTCCTCCCCAGGTTCCTTTCTCAGGATCTGTAAATACAACCGTTCTGCTCTCTGACCAGTGAATCAAATCGGTACTGGTCCTAGCTCCCACAAGGTGGTTTCCACCCTCGGGGTTACTGGTTGCCGTATAATAGATGATCCAACGGTTCTTGATTTCGTCGCGGAAGATGAAAGGATCACGTCCATCAAATCCTTCCATAAACAATGGGTTGCCCGGATTCCTTGTCCATTTGTACAGGTCTTTGCTGGTAGCCAGGTTGATCTGGTACTTGCGGTGATCAGGATGACCACCGCAATAATACATGTAATAAGTGTCTCCCTTTTTGATGATATGGGGAGCCCACAGGACCGTTTCATTCAAATCATTGCGTGCAGCCATGGCATAAGGCTTCTTCTCCCACTTTCCGGTCAGACTGTCTGCTACGGCATGTGCCAAGACATTTTCAGCCCACTGCTTGGGCTTGTCTCTTCCAGTAATACCAATCATGTGCCATTTGCCCTCCGGTCCTTTGATGAAACAGTGGTCGTTCATATACCACACATCATCTTCACCCACACTCTGGTCAAAGATCCTTTCGAATTTCCCAATGGACATCGGCTTCTTATCTTTATCCTGTCCAGAACCAGTGGCAGAGGAACCAAGAAAGAGGATAAGTGCAATAAGAATAATCAGTACATTTCTTTTCATAATTCAAACTCGTGAATAGGTTAAAACACTTCTAATTAATTAATTGTAAATTGCATATCTATCGATTGAAGAGTTTAAAATTCATTTCATTGACCCTTACAATGTATAGACCAGGGGAATAGGCAGATAAATCAATGGTCTTCTCTTGCCCTGAAAACAAGGGGTTTCCCACTGCATTATAAACCTGCCATTTTCCTATAAAATCTCCCTCAATATTAAATTGTCCTTCGGAAGGATTGGGGAAAAGCTTTATTGATTTATTTTCCTTTTTGATATTTGGGGTTGAATTGGGAATACAGGCCATCTTACCTGTAGTTCCACCCACACACTCACGACATCCATCCAGATATGCTGAGCCATTGATGTTGCCGGCGCAATCTCTTTTCGTTCCAGCATTCTGGGCCATGTACCCCATCAACCAGGCCAGTTCTGCATTCCAGTAGATACCCGGTTCCAAGGTTCCTGCCGATTGAACGTTTAAAAACCGTTTCCATGGATTCTTGATAATGGGAACCGTTGTTTCATCATAGGCCATGATATTGCCGCACAGGTATCCAGGGGGCGCATTGAAATTATCATCCCAGAAGAAACTGTAGATGTCCACCCCATGGATGGTATCCCCATATCCGGTGACAAAAATACTGCTTACCGGATTTCTGCCCAATATCCAGTCCACCGAATTGGAAATGGCATTCTTATATTTCAAGTTGCCGGTCCACTTGTAAACCTGGTCATAGACATAGGCATGGGTAGCAATCAACCCCGATGATCCCCAGAAAAGATGATTGGGCGCTGCAAGGGGTATATTGTACCCCGTATATCCGATCCGTTCAATGGTCCAGTTGGCCTCAGTAGTAAAGACCGATTTCAATTTAGCAATGATTGTTTTATTGGCATCCGGCTGAGAAGACTGGATGTAGTCCATGTATCCAAGGTTAATCTCTGTTTGTTCCAGCCCGGCAATGATTCCACCCCAGGCCTGATTTTCGTAGTAATCCCAAAGCGGATCTTTAAAGCGTGAAGTAAACCAGGTGTTGTAACCCGCCTTACCGGTAGCATTAAATAGGGAGATGGCGGCAATAGCCCTCATGGCCTGGTCGTGTGCGTCATCTTTGGCATAGCCATAAACCTTCCCCGTGGCCGGCTCAATGGGGCTTACATTGGTGGGGTGGTTACCCAGCCATTCCCATGACTTTTCGGCCTTCATCATCAACGAATCGGCATACGAGGAATAGAACGGATGCTGTTTGTATAAGGGATAAGCTTTGGCAAACAGGGCCGCCAAAACTGCCGCCGAGGAAGAGGTCACATCACTCAGGGTAGGAGTTTTCCTCCCTGTCTGGGTGACAAAGAAATGGGTTGAACCGTCTCGGTTCCATAATTTCTCATACCAGGTCAATTCATATTTGATCAATTCATACAAGTCATTGGCGCCTGCATCAGATTCTGGAATGTTCAATGAATTTTTCTGAACCTTGCTTTCGAATTGACGAAGCGTTTCCAGCAGCCACCATACCGCCTCATAGGGGGCATGGGCATCTGTATGGGTGTCTCCGGCATCAAACCATCCCCCTTTGATATCACGGGTCCCGGCTTTATAATCGTATGTAGCGGCAACTCCGGATTCATACAGCGATGGCCGGATATGTTTCTCAGCAAAAGGCTCCAGGATGGCTTCCCCTGAACGGGAGTAGTAAAAGAAACGTAGTGCATCCCTGAAAATCTGGTTGTAAGCCGTATCCGAGATCTCAAAAACGGGAGAGACCTGCTTGAGTTCATCTACCTTCATCCGGTATTTGCCTGGCGTTTTAAAGGCTGTAAAATTACCCTGGTAAACATCATCCCCATCCTGGCCCCAGTTGGCCATGTCGGCTACAACTTTTTTATTCAATGTTCCTGTGAACCTGACCGAGTCATCATCCGCTCCAACAACTGAAAACTTGGTGGGGATAACTGATGATGAACCCTTTTCAAAACTGACAATACCTATTTTAGGTTGTTCAGGCAGATAGCCCACCTGGTTGATTTTAACGGCATCGAGAAATGGATTTAAGGCGTTGGGCACCACTTCCATCTTTTCGATATACATTTTGTTTTTAGTCGAATAATAGCCAAGGCCCACCATTTTCAATATGGGCACCCTGCTTAGATTAATCTTTGGATTGGCGGCCTTAAAATCGCTTACCGGAATATATACATCAGTCCATTCCAAGGTAGGCTTTGTGTATTTACTCAGCAACACACTGGCAAAACGTTCAGGAAACCCTCCGGCTATATTATTGTCCTGCGTATACACCTGTATTTCAAGATCGGCCTCAGGGGCAATGGATTCCCATTTTAGCCGAAGATGAAGCTGTGCATGGTTTCCCATCCGCAGATAATCTACCGGCATTCCCCAACCAATTCTGAAAATAATGTTCCAGTATCCTGTAGGTTTTGTGGATTCGAAAACCAACGATCCGCTCCCCTGGGTCATGTCAACGGGCACATCACCATTGCTGTTCACAAATTGAGATCCACCGCCCTGGTATACATCCGACTTGTAACTATTCCATGTTGCAGGTGAACTGTAAGCGCTAAAATAGGGAATAATACGGCCCTTCTGATTGATTTGAGCAATCGAAGTTGAAACCATTATCAATTGAATGAATACTGCAAGAATTAATCTTTGAATCATACCTTAACCCAGGTGTTTTATTATCCTATTTGAATACCGTTACAGTTAAAATTAGCTTCTGGCTCTTGGCTCCATGCCCCATGTTCCATACCAGTAGCCAGAATCCCCTTTAAAACGTGGTTGCTATTTTATTCAGATCAAGTCCAAAGAGTTCATTCACAATACCGGCCAGCTTTACCTTGTCTCCCTGGATATGAACTACGCGCTGGGTATGGGTCAATGACTCAGTAGGTCTCAATTGTGCTGCAGGCGATGAAGTTTCTACTTCATAGAAAGGCCCCATGATCGAACCATCCTCTACCGGTCCGTCATTGTACGAATTGATCACATCACCCTTGAAGGAATCGTCCTGCTTACCCCACTTGGAATTCACATAAGCCGCAGATTCAGTTGGCATTGAACACCACAAAATGGTCAATATGCTTTTCTCCGAATCATAGCTTCCGCAGATGCCTTTTGCCCTTTCAGGTGGTAAGCCGATCTTGCTGCGATGTTTTCCATCAATCTTAAAATAAACAGTTCCCTTATCTACAATCAAGCGGTCTGCGGGAACTTTACCAAAATATTCATCGTTCACCACAACCCCTTTGCCTTCTTCTTTGTACGGAACAAATACAGTTGTTGTAGGCGATGGATTAAACATACACAACAGCCAGATGGAAGGCAGCCCGCTTTCCTTTGTCCATGCGTTGACACCTGTATTGGTAATGGTATTGTCCGACTGATAGGCCACAATATCAAGGCCTGCAGGAATAGTTACCTTGAACAATGTTGAAAGTGTATCGGGCGATAAAAGGGAAACTTTCCTTTCAATGGCGATTTTAAATTCAGTACCGGAAGCATTTTTCACCACCGTGTTTTTGGTAAATTTGACACTTCCCTGATGCTGTTCCGCAATCTCATAGCTCTCCGTATCAAGAACCGGTGGAACTACCCAATTTTTAAACACTTGCTCTGTTGCGGGAGCAAAATACAGGGAAAATGGCCCTCCTTCTGGTCCCAGCCAAAAACGTTCTTCCCCTCCGTAAGGGTTAAACTGAGTGCTTACTTTACCCGATTCAAACAGTTTGTAATTGATCCAGCCAAAGCTCTTGCCTTCATTGCCGTTGGCCGAACTGGTCATCACCCTGCCCTGTAAGGCTGGAACGATCATCAGGCTGGCTTTGGAGGATTTATCTTTAAGCTCTATACAATCCATCTTATGTGCTTTGAGGAAAGCAAGGTCGTAGCCGTAAGTCCCGGCTGCAAAAGTTTCATTCTTATTAGAATCCATAATTTTAGATTTTTGATTGTTCGGTGATGAACATCCGGCCATCAGGATGGCCAATAATACAATCAGAGGATTTGAAAATTTCATATGTTTACTTTTTATGGTTTATACTTATAGTCGATTCAGAACTTTACGCTTTTATAGGTAAACTGCTGGCTGGCATCAGTTTTGTATTCATTGATGTAAGGGGAATAGGTCTTTACTGAAATGGTGGAATCCTTTGTATCAATGGTGATCTCCCTCAGAAATCCGTTCCCTCCTTTTACCGTACCTTCCACACCCCCCTGGTAATTGGCCATCATCTGGTAAACCTTGTTGCCGTGAATTCCTTCACTGACCAGGGCTCCAGTACCATCATTGAGCACATGGCCGCTAAATACAAATAAGATGTTCGCGTATTTCTTCACCAGTTTGTCCCAGATCTGCTCACCGTTGTTGACAGCATCCTTGCCCTTGTCTTTGCCCACTCCGTAAGCCTGAGGGAGCCATGGCTGGTTCCGTTCCTTGCTCATACGGGTATCGTCAGAGAACAAATAGGCATGGGTATTGATGATGACTTTGTATGTTGGATGCTTTTCAATGATGCTCGCTGCCCAGGTTAGAACAGTGTCTCGTGGTCCGAATTCAAGGGCAAGAATCAGCCATTGCATTCCTCCTGCCTTAAATGTATGCCAGGTATTGTCCATCTTCCCGGCTTGAAAGGCTCCCCCGAAATTGGGTGTTCTGCTGTATTTCTCATAGGGCAAATAGTGGTTGTACAAATCCGTATTGCGTGTTTCAGTCCTCCCTCCCTCACCAATATCGTGGTTGCCCGGTGCAAAGGCATATGGCACTTTCCCATCCATGAGGAAGAGTGCACCTGTAGCCACCTGCCATTGCAAATCCGAATTGTTATCGGTGATATCACCTTGCTGAAGTACAAAGGCGATCTCCCCACTGTGTTGGGCACACCAACTGGTCTGGGCATTGAAGATCTCAGGAAAGTTGGAACAATAGGTCTGTGTATCAGGAAGAAGAACCAGTTTAAAAGAGGTTTTACTCTTTCCTGAACTGATGACAATCACCAGTAAGGCACAAAACAATAATTGGATCAGACGTTTTAAATATTTCATTTACTTATATTTTTAACAGTGACTAAAGTATTTAAAGTGAACTA
>DMFR01000413.1:19253-33529 GCA_003450125.1 Prolixibacteraceae bacterium
TTAGTTCACTTTAAATACTTTAATTTACTTCAAGATGTTGCAAGTCAGGTAATTTTGGGAACTTATTGTGCGGGTCTGCCTGATACCAGAAACAAACTGATGCGATATCAGATTGTTGGGGCAAATACCTTCCTCCCTGTCTCCAGCCCAAATCCTGGATGGTGACCTTTAAATCTTTTTCAAATCGTACCGGATCTTTGATATGCCAACGGTATAGGCCAAATCTTTGTTGTGACTTGTATGTCCCGTCAGGGTGAATGACCTGGGCAAGACCTACATAGGGAGTACAGAAGGCGGTGTACTTGCCATCCCTGTCAAAATTATACGAGCCACAAAAATAATCTTCGGTACCCGTTCCACAGATGGTAGGGAATTTGTTGTCGCCGTCGATGAAAAATTTGATTTCACCCTCACCCCACCAACCGTTGTTGTTTACCCCCCAGGCCAGGTAAGTGCCCACATACTGTCCCTTGCCTTTGATATTGTCAACAATGGTATAATCTGATGTGGTATTGGGGTTTAACCTGCGAAACTGGGCATGAAAATATGCAGCATCAGCCGGGACATCGGTTAAGGTATAATCTACCTGGTAGTAAAGAGTCATGGGGTCCTTCTCATTGATGTTCTCCATGGTGATCCTGCATTTCTTTCTGAAAGGCATGGTCCAGTAGCAATTGAAGGCACTACCGGGATTCACGCAAACGGCCAGTGAATTTAAGGGAGCATACTCGTTCCATCCCATGCCAAAGAAGTCGCCCACAGGACATTCTACCGAAGGTTCTGTTTCATCATCCCAGTAGATGCGCAGGATCGAGAAGCGCCAGATACCTGTTGGGGTCATCCAGATGTGCTGAATGGCGCCTGAACCTGTGATTTCAGCAATGGTAACGGTTTCACCGGCTTGAATGCGGATAAAAGGATTCACCTTCCAGCCCTGTCCCAGATCCCTTGCCGCAGAAGCAGCATTGGCTACGTTGACCTTATCCTTGTCTTCTAGTTTGGCCATGCCGCCTTTCCCTTTTTCACCCGTGAAGTTCTCTGGACTGATTGACCGGGTCTGTGCATTGGACATTCGGTATAGATTGCCCAGGTCAGTATCCAGACCATTGAAGGCCGACTGGGCAAAAGCCCCGTTGACACTTAGGCAAACCATCAAAAGAAATACGATTTTTTTCATAAGTTTATTTTTATTTCTGCTACTGAAGTCCAAAGACTCAAAGTTTAAACTTAGTGTAAATTAGTGTCTTAGCGCATTTTTGTCTATTCTATTTTTATATGCTAATAATTCTTCTTTTAATTGCTCCCAATTCAACAGTGATTTTTTAAGGTTACTAAGGTTGGGGTTCTGGGGGCTATCCTGGTTACTAAGGTAACTAAGGTGATGGTTCTGGAATCAGACCCTTGTCCTTAAACCTTAGTAACCTTAGTAACCATAATCATCTTCCCTAGTCCTTTAACCTTAGTAACCTTGGTATATCCGTACCAATTTTATCTTTTATTATTCCAATATTTCAAATTTAGTTTAGCCACATGACTGGCGTTGAATCAACCGGTGCTGCAATTCAATCTGAACGGTTTGATGGTTTCCCTTGATCTGTTCCATCAATATCCTCACTGACTCTTTGCCCATCTGGTCAATGGGCTGCTCGATATAGGTCAGTGGTGAATAGAAAAAATCAAAGACTTCATTTCCGTCAAATCCTATAACCGCCATATCCTCAGGCACTTTAATGTTATGATTTTTAATGGCATACAAGCCTGAAATGGATAGGGCATTGGTAGCAAAAAGCAAGGCATCTGGCTTTTGATTCCCTGTCAACAGTTCGCTCACTCCGTTGTCCATAAAATCTTTCGCATGGTTGTATAACAGTTCTTTCACCTGGATGGCCTCTTCCAGTTGGTGGTCCTTCATGGCCTGCCGGTAGCCACGGATGCGCTCCTGCATGTGAACCAGCGAGGACTGGTAGGCAACAAAGGCAATGCGCTCACAGCCCTTGGCTACAAAATGGGTCACCGCCTCGTACGTAGCCTTGAAATTATCCAACACAATGTAATTGGCATTTACATCCGGCAGGAACCGATCGACCAGCACAACAGGCACTTCCCTCTGAACAAGCGTTTCTATTGAGGCATTGCACCCCTCAGAAGGAACAATGATAAACCCATCGACCTGCCTGTCCAGTAAAGCCTCAATCAAAGCGGCTGACTTTACACAATTTTCATCTGAGCTTCCGATGATCACCGTATAATGGTGCCTGGCCGCTTCGTCTTCAATGATGCGGGCCAGTTGTCCGAAAAACGGGTTGGCAATGTCAGCCACGATGAGTCCAATGGTATTGGTCGAACCTTTGCGAAGGCTGCGGGCGATCTGGTTGGGCTTGTAATTCAATTCACGGGCCACCTCCCTGATCTTCTTGACTATCTCCGGCCCTACCCTTTTTTCCTTCTCCAGACCATTGATGACATAGGACACCAGTGCTGTTGAAACCCCTACTTTGGCTGCAATATCTTTTAAAGAAACTCTTTTACCCATGCGAACTAGATTTGGCAACTGCGATTAAAACCTTACAAATATATGCTTAAACGTTTAACCTAGGTATGGGCCAAGTATGTTTTAGGACATTTATTGTAAAAAAAAGAAAGATTTGACCTGATTGAAAACGCAAATCCCTAGATTTTATAGTAGACTCAAAAAATTTTAATCCCTTACTCTTATTTTATTTCCTATTCTTACAATCGTTTCAACGGCCTGTTTGACTCCTACTATACTCCTACTTGGGTCTTATTTACTTCAGTGTAAATTCGTACTTAATTCGTAGATAATTCGTAGATAATTCGTATTTATTCGAACAATCTACGTATTATCTACGAATTAAGTACGAATTAAGTACGAATTTACACTGAAGTAAATAAGACACAAATAGGAGCAAAGTAGGAGACAATTCTCTTTATAGATGTTCTCGATTATAAATAAAAAATCCTGCCAGGGATTGGAATACCTGGCAGGATTGATTTGGATATTTAATTTGAATCCCTGACCGAACGAACATTTAGCCGGGACAAAGATTTTAGTATTTTATTGCTGTCTTTAGTTTGAACTACGCACTGAACCTGATCCGGTGGTGGACTGATCAATGGAAGGCTTGCCTTTATAGGTGACGTTGCCGGAGCCGGCCAGACGGATGTATAGATTGTTCTTGGCCTCGATGCCTACATTTCCTGAACCGACTACCTTGACCGAAACATCATTGGCACTGTAATCCATTCCTTTAAAATTACCACTCCCTGAAATGACCACACTCAGATCCTGTGCGGTTGTTTTACCGGATACGACAATGTTACCGGAGCCGGAGATCGCAGATTTAACACGCTCAGCTGCAAGGTCTTCCAGTTTGATGTTTCCGCTTCCGCTAACAGCCAGGTCAAGGGTTTTAGATTTAATCTGATCATCGGCAATGATATCCCCTGAACCCGATACCCCCAATGCATTGATTTCAGGCATGGTAATGTTGATGGTAATCTCTCCGGGCCGGAAGTCATTCCAGAAGATGTTCTTGTTGGGAAAGCGGATAATGAGCTTTCCATCTTTTACTTCAGTAATCAATTCATCCAAAGTAGAGGATTTGGCGGTAATTTCAACCGATTGTTTATTGCCCTGTTCGAGGTGGACATTGGCCCCAATACGAAGGGATATTTCAGTGAACGGCTCCACTTTACGGGTTTGATCATCCGCCTGAGCGCGGACCCCTGTCAGGATAAGAGCAAGCAAAAAGAATGAGGTAGCTAATGTTGTTTTCATTGGTCTGAATCTAAAATGAATAATTGTTTTGTCTATTAACGTTTCTATAGACGGTAAATTATAAGGGAAGTTGCATCCACAGGAAGATATTTTAAAGAAAAAAGATTTCACCACAGATTACACAGATGAACACAGATTATTTTAAATTTATAATCTGTGTTCATCTGTGTAATCTGTGGTGAAATCTTTTTTCTCTGTGTTAATCTGTGTAATCTGTGGTGAATGAAACTTATTCTTCATCCAGATCCAGCAATCCATCGGCAATGCGGAGTTCTATTTCACGCTCTTCTTCATCAATACGGACAATTAATTCTTCATTCAAGGGGATAAGGACATCTTTCCCCTGGTAATCGACTGACAGCAAAAGATTGCCGGCGTAATCATGGACTTCCTTGATTTCACCAATGGGAGTTCGGTCTTCATCCAAAAGCTGATAGCCAACCAAAGCATGGGGACTCATTTCATCTTCAAATTCAATTACATCGTCTTCCATTACATAGACCGACATTCCACATAGACTTTTAGCTTTGGCATCCGAATCAATCCATTCGAGCCGGGTAATGACCGATTCGGAGGATTTAAACCGCAGTCCTTCTTCCGCAATGAAGAAAGGAACCAGCAGGTTGTCGATTTCCAGGAAGATGGCAGGATATTCCTCCAGGGTCTCGAAGTATTCTTCCTGAAAACGGATGACCAATTCTCCGCTGATACCATGTGGCTTATGCACATAGCCCACTTTTATGCAATTGCTTTTGGGGATAGTTTCCATAGGTGTAAAAATAGAAAAAAGCGACAGATTTCTCTATCGCTTTTATAAGTTGTCTGTTTTATACCGAAGTTTAAAACAGGATTTGGGTAATGATTAACCTTCAGTTTCTTCAGGAGCAGCTTCCTCAGCCACTTCTTCAGCGGCAACAGGAGCAGGAGCAGAAGCGGCCCTTGCAGCAGCAACAGCATCAGCATTGCGTTTAGCAATGGCTTTGGCTCTTTCTGCATTCTTCTTGGCTTCCATCTCGAACTGAGATTTCTTTGAAGTTTCGGTATCCAATACCAATCCTTCTTTCTTCGCCTGCACTTTGTTGGCTTTTTCAGCCACCCAAGCATCGAAACGGGTTTCAGCTTCTTCAGCCGTGAAAGCCCCTTTGGCTACACCACCTAAAAGATGTCTTTTGTACATTACTCCTTTGTAAGATAAAATAGCTCTTACGGTGTCGGTTGGTTGAGCGCCTTTGGCAAGCCAATCAATAGCTTTGTCAAAATCGAGTTCAATAGTAGCAGGATTCGTGTTTGGATTATAAGATCCAATGCGTTCAATATTACTACCATCCCGTGGTGCCCTGCTATCAGCTATCACAATGTGATAGTAAGCATACCGTTTACGACCATGTCGTTGCAATCTAATTTTTGCTGGCATTTGCTTTAATTTAAATGATAAACAGTTATTTAAAAATTGTGGCGCAAAGATAAACGATAAATTGTGAAATCAAAACCCCGAGGGAAAAGAATTAGGTAGGGAAAGGAAGAATTGTTTTGGGGTAAGGATGGAATGCAATCGAGGACTCTTTACAAATCCTGAGAAGCAAAGATTGACTCTGCTGAAGACTATTCTTCGCAGTGTTTCTATTTATAAAAAATCTAAATAAACAATGTTTGCTATAAATAATTAAATAAATAATTGATATTATGATATAATTTATTTATATTTATTCAGAATTGAAATTTAAGGATAAAAAACATTGAATTAACCATTAACCCAAACAGGAATGAAATACCCGATTTACCTTGTACTTCTTCTATTGGTATGTTTTGCCTGTACAAAAGATGATACAGCTGAAAAACAGGACTTTGACATTACCGCTGACTATTATTTTGCTGCAATCGTAGATGGTGAAACAATGTTGATTCAGCATTCTATTGAGGGATATGGTAATGGCGTATCGAGGGGTGGCCTTCCAACTCCCAATGGTTTTCAACAGAGTCAAGGAATGATTTTCATCAAAGGCTTAACACCCAATAACTCTGCCGGGGCTGTCATCTTGAAGTATTTCCCAGACATGCCCCTGGAATGTTCACAAATGGATGGGATGTTCCATACCGGTTCTTATCCTTTTGGTCAAACTTCTTTATCAACTGAAGAGACCGGGAAAGAAGGCATTGTGGTTTATTGTGTCGATGCCGATGGTGTTTACTGGTCTTCAGATCTGGCTCCTGCCACTCAAAGCGGAAGTTCATTTAAAATTACCGAATACATTGATTCAACAGATACCTATTCTACCAAAATCATGAAAGCCAACTTTAATTGCAAGCTTTATGATGGAAAAGGGCATTCCAAAACACTCACAAAAGGTGAAATAAGGAGCAAGTGCCTGTATTGCTATTAACAACTTCGCATATAAAATACAAACAACTAATAATTATTAAAACCTTCATCTGTATGAAAAGGCTTACGATTCTTTTTGCTGTTATTTTCCTGTCCCTGACAGCCATTTGTCAGGAACTCAACAACCCAGTTTACTTTCGTTTTGGTTATTCAGATCCATCCTGGAATTACTTTGGCCAGGGTAAAGACTACTGGGCGAAAGGCATCAGTAAATTCGGTGGTAATTTTGAAGTAGGGACCATTTTCCTGATCCAGCGTTTAACTCCGGCCAAGAATATGGCAATCGGCATTGATGCGACTTACTTGTATGCCAATTTCAATGATTTTTACATGGGTGAAAAACCCGAAGATGTCAACCTGGGAATCTATCGGGTAGGAACAAAATTGGGCCCTTCATTCACCTATAGTCCAATAGATAAAATGGCCTTTGATGTGTATGTTAAAGCTGATGTCGCCTGGGCAGCTGTTGTTGCTCCCTATGAGAAGAAAATTGACGATGGGGATGATTATTACCTGGATTATCTTCCCGTTGGGCTTTCAACTGGCCTTAACTTTCGGTACGGACTGTTAATGCTTGGTGTAGAATACAATACAATCAGCCCCCAACTGGAAAGTGATGATAATAAAGGTACCTATTTGCAGGATGGGATTAATGAACTCAACGGAATAAAGAATGGAAGTAAAAAATCCAAAATGCAGAACTTGAATTTTACCATAGGAATGTGTTTCTGACCTTATTGCAATAAAACTGAACTTGGGGAAGTTAGATTGAAAAGCAATAAATATATTTGCATTGGAAACAACCTTTTCAGCAAAAGGGGCATCTATTGATTTTAATATTCAATCTAACAGAAAAATAGAAACAGATGAAACTATTCAAAATTTTCGGCTTTCTAATGGCAGCAATACTCATGACAGCGTGCAACAAGAGTGAAGATCAGGCCACGGGAATCGGCGATGCAATCGTTGTATCGAAACAATCGGGACAAAATACCGTCTACGGCATCTCCTTGTATGCCTATACCTATAGCTCGTTTTCGAGTGTAAAAGTAACAGCAACAGCCGATCCTGAAAAAATCTATACCTTGAAAGCCAACCAGGGCTTCAAGACCAGCTTTTACTATGAAACTCCAGAAAGTGAATTCTCAACGACCAGACCGGCAGCCTCCGAGTACAATTTCTCGGCTACTTTCGAGAACGGGGTTAAACAGGAGTTTCAGAATACACTGACTGCTGACATTTTACCTATCCCTACCTTTGATAAATGCGAATACAATGCGGCCACCCATCAATTGGAAATAGACTATCCTCTGTTGACAGGCGCAGGAAGCTATTCCGTTTCTATTCTTGAGGGTTCAAAAATCGTCTTTTCAAGCGTTGAGATTAAAAATCCATCTAATGGGGCCTTTGCGGTAAAGACTACCGGCGGAGGATGGGCTGCAGGCTTCACCCCTGAAAGCGGAAAAACATATACGGTACGTTTGTTCGCTTATCAATTCGAACCAGGGGGAGGGTCTTACAACATTCAAAGCATATCCATTGCTGAAAAGCCTGTAGTTTGGGGAAACTAAAAAATACGAATTACACGAATTGAAACGAATTACACGAAATTAAAAGATCAGTGTAAATCTGTAAGATCAGTAGAATCAGTGTTCCTTTTTTTTCCTATAAATCAGTGTTCCTTTTTTCTTTTTTATTATATATCCGTGTTCATGGGCAAGGTGGGTTAATTATACCAATACATTTTTCTACTTTTGCTTTAAGTAAATACTAAAACAAAAAAATGATTCTCAAAGAACAGGTAAAAGGTCTTATTGATCGCCGGGATGCGTTAAGGAGGCATCTTTGACTACGATCAAAAATTGATCCAACTACAAGAAGAAGAATTAAAAGCACAAGACCCAGCCTTCTGGAACAATCCCAAGGAAGCGGAAGCCCAGATGAAGGTGATTCGTTCCATAAAAGTCTGGACCGATGGATTCAACGAGGTCGACAGGCACATGGAAGACCTGTTGGTCTTGTATGATTTCTATGAAGCCAAGGAGGCTACGGAAGAAGACATCGAGCAACAATACAACCAGACCCTGGAGATCATCGAAGCCCTTGAGACGAAGAATATGCTTCGCAAAGAAGAGGATAAGCTGGGGGCTATACTTCGCATCAATGCCGGAGCCGGTGGTACAGAAAGCAACGACTGGGCCGATATGCTTATGCGCATGTACATGCGTTATGGTGAGAAGCAGGGCTATACAGTCAAAACATTGGATTACCACCCAGGTGATGAAGTGGGAGTAAAAAGCTGCACCATCGAATTTGAAGGTGAATATGCATACGGCTATCTGAAAAGCGAAAATGGGGTTCACCGACTGGTACGCCTATCGCCATTCAACGCCCAGAGTAAACGCATGACCACCTTTGCATCCGTGTTTGTTTCCCCCTCGATTGATGATACCATTGAAGTGGATATCAACCCAGCCGACATTACCTGGGAGACTTTCAGATCAGGGGGAGCCGGTGGACAAAACGTCAATAAGGTGGAAACCGGGGTAAGGCTAAGGCACGCCCCTTCGGGCATTATTATTGAAAATACGGAGAGCCGCTCCCAGTTTGGCAACAAGGACAATGCCCTGAAGTTGCTCAAATCCCAATTGTATGAACTGGAATTGCGCAAGCGCCGGGAGGCCGAACAACTGATCAATTCAACCAAGAAGAAGATTGAATGGGGTTCGCAAATCAGGTCCTATACCATGCAGCCTTATAAATTGGTCAAGGATGTACGTACCGGTTTTGAATCAGGCAATGTGCAGGCGGTCATGGATGGGGATATCAATGGGTTCATCAAGGCTTATTTGATGGAATTCAGCGATGAGATGAATTGAGGGGTGATTTGATAATTTGACAATTTGGCAATTTGACAATGAGGGGTTAATCATTAGTCGTTAATCAAAAATAAGGAATAAGAAATATCAAATAAAAAAAAAGAACCAATCTGATTGGAGAGGTACAAGGAACTTTAAACGATGGACCCAATTCGTGTAATTCGTTTAAATTCGTAAAATTTAATATTATGAAACCAATTATCCGACTAGCGGAAAAACGTGATGTGGCAGGAATACTGGAGATCTATGCTCCCTTTATTCTCGATACATCAGTCACTTTTGAAGAAATCGTTCCAGACGAAGCCTCTTTCTGGGAGCGTATCCAGGGAATCATGGCAGAATTGCCTTACCTGGTTTGTGAAATAGAGGGCAGGATTGCCGGTTATGCCTATGCATCCGCTTATCGCAGCCGGGCATCGTACCGGTGGACAAAGGAAGTATCGGTATACATTCATCCTGATTTTTACCGCAGGAGAGTGGCCGAGGCGCTGTACACGAGCTTGAATGAAATGGCAAGATACCAGGGCATTGCTGATTTACTGGCCATTATCACCATGCCCAACGAATCAAGCGTGGCTTTTCATGAGCATTGTGGTTACCGCAAATGTGGCGAATTTGCCAATGTAGGCTATAAATTGGGCCAATGGCAAAACGTTGGCTGGTTTGAATTGTTTCTTCAGGATGAAACACAAGCACCCAAAGATCGGATTCAACCATTGAACGAAATCACAGGGTTAGTTGTTTTTCAGGAAGCCATTCAAAAAGGGCTGGAGAAACTGAGCTATTAAAAAAAGGAAATGAATTTATCGGGGAAATACAATAACAGGGAAATCAGTTGGCTGTCGTTTAACGAAAGGGTGCTTCAGGAAGCTGAAGACCCGACGGTGCCATTGTTTGAGCGCATCCGCTTTCTGGGGATCTTCTCTAATAACCTCGATGAATTTTTCAGGGTAAGGGTAGCTGCTGTGCGTCGTATGATGGAGTTTGGAAATGACGAAGAAAACTTATTGGGAGATTATTCTGCCGAGGACCTGTATGACAAAATTCAGGAAACAGTAATCAGTCATCAGCAGAAAGCCCAGGAAATCTACAAGAACATCTGGCAGGAAATGGCCACTGAAAATATTTTCATGGTCGATGAGACTCAACTGAACCATGACCAGGGGGTGTATGTGAGAAAATATTTCAACTTACAGGTTCTGCCTAACATTATTCCTATCATGCTGGGAAAATCCATGAAGTTTCCCTATTTGCGAGATAAGTCAGTGTACCTGGCAGTTAAATTATCAAAGATTGCCGCTCCCGAAAAGTTTGCCTACGCTCTTATCAGGGTACCCAGTCGATCGGTATCAAGGTTTTTGGTTTTGCCAGATCAGGGGAACAAGAAATACGTCATCATGGTAGATGATGTCATTCGTTTTTGTCTGAACGAGGTTTTCCCCATTTTCAACTACGACCATTTTGAGGCTTACACGATCAAGGTAACCCGTGATGCAGAACTGGACATTGACGATGACATCTCGAAAAGCTTTATCGAAAAGATGAGGATCGGGCTCAAAAAGCGCAAAATTGGAATCCCTGTCCGCCTAATTTATGACCGCGAGATGCCCGAAGACCTGCTTGGATTCATCATGAAAAAGATGAAACTCAATGGGGCGGACAATACGGTTTCCGGAGGAAGATACCACAATCACAAAGATTTCATGAATTTTCCTGAGATTGGGAAACCGCACCATTATTACCAGAGTCTTCCTCCGGTTCCACATAAAGACTTAATGCAGCGGCAAAGCATTTTAAAAAAGCTCAGAAAAAAAGACATTTTGCTGCACTATCCCTACCAGAGTTTCTCACACTTCATTGACTTCTTAAGGGAGGCAGCCATAGATCCGAAAGTCCGGGAAATCGGCATTACCATTTACCGGGTGGCTGAAAACTCCAAGGTGGTCAACGCCTTGCTGAATGCGATCCGTAATGGGAAAAAGGTAACAGTGGTCATTGAGCTGCAGGCCCGATTCGACGAAGAGGCCAACATCTTCTGGTCGAATAAGCTCCAGGACGAAGGGGCCCATGTGATCAACGGCATTCCGGGTCTGAAGATACACTCTAAGCTGGCTTGGGTTCAGCGAAAGGAGAAGAATGGACTGCGAAACTATGCCTATATCGGCACAGGCAACTTCCATGAAGGAACCGCCCGCGTTTATGCCGATAAGGGATTGCTCACCGCAGACCCTCAGATTGCAAATGATGTAGCCAACATGTTCGAATTCTTCAAGCATACCTATACCCATTTCCATTACGAACAGATTATCGTCAGCCCTTTCTCGATGAGGTATTTCTTTATTCATAAAATTGATCAGGAAATCACCAATGCCCGAAAAGGGAAGCCGGCATATATGATTCTGAAGATGAACAGTCTGATTGATCCCAAAATGATCGATAAATTGTATGAGGCAAGTCAGGCCGGAGTCAAGATACAACTCATCATTCGCGGGATATTTGGATTGGTAACAGGAGATCCTGTTTTAAGCCAGAACATAGAAGCCATCAGCATTGTGGATAAATACCTGGAACATACCAGGGTATTCCTATTTGCCAACGGGGGGAAAGAAGATATATACATATCTTCAGCCGACTGGATGCCCCGTAATCTTGATCGAAGGATCGAAGTTGCCGTTCCGATTTATTCCCCTGAAATACGAACCGAGCTGAAAGAATTACTGCGTATACAAATGCGCGACAACACCAAGGCACGCATATTGGATAGTGCGTTGAGCAACCATTACAACAATCAAACCAACGGGCAACGGTATCGTGCCCAGGAAGATTACCACATGTACATCAAAAAAAGACATCAGAATATGATGAAAATATACCACAATCCGCGTTGTTCAAAGAGTCGGGAAGGGCTTTCTTATCTTGAAGAAAAAGGGTACGATTTTGACGTGGTCAATTACATGAAAGAAGGAATTACGGCCAAGGAAATCAAAGGCTTTCTGAACAAATCGGGACTGGAGATAGCAGATATTATCCGTACCAATGAAGAACTGTACAAAGTTCAATACAAGGGGAAAGAGCTCACCGAAGAGGAATGGATACAGATTCTGGTTGATAACCCTAAACTGCTTCAGCGTCCCTTGGTCATTAAGGGGGCACATGCCGTACTGGCAAGGCCCGCTGAAGAAATAGAGAAGCTTTTCTAATGGAGGGGAAAGTGAGGCAATGAGAAAATGAGAAATGAGAAAATGAGAAGGTGAGAAGGATTTCCTGGAAATAAGGAATAAGAAACGGAAGACGGGCACCAAATCAGATGAAAGTACCAACTTGGAACTTTGAACTTGAAACTTGAAACTTTTTCATTTCACTTTTGACTGAAGTTGCCTGATCTCCTTTTCAAGTTGGATCTTCAGCTTTAAAGCATTGGACAAAGCCAATGCATCCTTTACCGCCTGCTTATCGAATGGTTCCAGGACAATAAAATACATCCGCTTTCCAAGAAATACCGCTTTTAGATTGCGCTCAGCATTGTCAGCAATAAACTGAATAACTCCGTTGTCCTTTCCATTGAGATAATTCACCTTTTCCCAATGGGTGTCCATAAATTCGCTCTGACGGTTGTTTGGATCAGTCAGGGGAACAGAGTCTGTCTTGGCTTGAAAAACGCCGTCATAGACCCTTAAACCGATATGATTGAGCCATTGATCGCCGTAGTAGTTGCTTGAAATAAACAATTCACCCCTTTCATCCAGGTGCAGTTGAATAAAGGAGTGGTTCAACCTGCGATCAGAATTCTGCATTTTATGGATAAATTGGGTATATTGATCGTATTCGGTCTTCTCCTTGGTAAACATGATCTCAAGTTCATTCAATCGTTCAAAGAGTTTGTCCAGCTGACTTTGTTTGCGAAATAAAAATTCAGAATAGATTTTACCGCTTGCCGCTTTGGCTTTACCGATGGCTTCAACGGCTTCAGGATATAACACATGAATAGAATCCAACTGAATAAGGGCAGTGAGCGAATCACCTTTTTCGCAGACACTTACAGCCAGATTCAACTTCTCTTCTGCCCGTTTTTTCATTGACTTCCCGCACGAAAAGAGTACGGAAAGAAATAGGATTCCCAACACAATTCCAATATTCCTCATGGGTCTCTGATTATAGCCTCTCATAGAATTGTCAAAGAAAAAGATATTATACGAGCGATGAAAATAAATCAACTAACTTTTTATCTATATTTAGCAGATAAAATTAAAAACCATGATTACTTTAACCCAACTCGAATACATTGTTGCAGTTGATACGTTTCGTAATTTCGGCAGAGCAGCCGAAAATTGTTTCATTACCCAACCGACTCTCAGTATGCAAATTAAAAAACTGGAAGAAGACCTGGAAGTAATCATTTTCGACCGCAGCAAACAACCCTTGATCCCCACGGACGTAGGCCGGCGGATCATAGAACAGGCCAGGATTGCTCTTCAGGAATCACAAAAGATCAACAGCATCATCAAAGATCATAAAAACCTGATTTCCGGGGAACTGAAAATTGGCATTATTCCTACCCTTGCACCTTACCTTTTGCCACTTTTTATCGGCAATTACAAGCGCAGATACCCCAACATCAATATCAAGGTGGAAGAACTGACTACTGCCAATATCATCGATCATTTAAACCGCGATTTGCTGGATGTGGGGATTCTGGTCACTCCCCTCAAGGAAGAGCGGATCAATGAAAAGCCTATCTTTTATGAAGGAATGCTTCTATACGTCAATGAAAACCATCCGCTTGCCACGAAGGAAACCATTCGGTTAAAAGATATTGCTACACCTGAGATTTGGCTGTTGAGCGATGGCCATTGCTTCCGCGATCAGGTGATCAATCTTTGTTCCTTCAAAGGATCTGCCAGCTCAGCATTGCCTTTCCAATTTGAAGCCGGAACCCTGGAAACGGTCATGAACATCGTTGACAAGGAAGGAGGACTGACCATTATTCCTGAATTGGCAACCCTTGGAATGAGTGAATCGCGCTTCGATCATGTGCGTACCTTTACCGATATCAATCCGCTCAGGGAAGTCAGCCTGGTTTATTCAAGGCACTATGCCAAATACAAACTGATCGAACTGCTTTGGAAAGAGATCGTTGCCTCGATGCCAGAAAAGCTGCTTCAAAAAAATAGGGGAACAATTGTCGAATGGAGGTAATTTATTTTCACCAATAGCTTGT
>DMFR01000327.1 GCA_003450125.1 Prolixibacteraceae bacterium
AAGATAGACTCATAATAGTAAATCAGATTTAGGTGCTTAAAATTCAAGGAATTTAGCTGAATATTCTTTTTGCAATAAAATCTGATTATCAAAAAATAATATTTATATTTGATTAATAATCAATTCCTATTAGCTATTCACCTTAGGACCAATGTAGAATGAAAGTGAACTTCAGTATTTGGATAGTCCCAATGGTACTAATTGGCGCGCTTTTATTACTTGTGAGCAGTTGTAAAAAAGATGAAGTCAACAATTCTTTGGTTAGAGACATTGACGGAAATGTTTACCATACTGTGACCATTGGCTCCCAGGTATGGATGGTTGAAAACCTGAAAACGACCCGGTACCGCAATGGGGATTCAATCCCCAATATTAACGATAGCATGGAATGGAGCCAACTTTCAACGGGTGCACAATGTATTTATTACAACAATTCTGACTTTGGCTTTTTATATGGTAAACTTTATAATTGGTATGCTGTGAATGATCCCCGTAATATAGCACCCAAAGGGTGGCATATTCCTACCGATGCTGATTGGATGAAGCTTGAAAACTACGCTGCCAATCACCTCGGATATTCCAGCTCTGTAGGAAAAGCTTTAGCGGCTACTTCTGACTGGACTAAATTTATGGTGGAAAATGGTGTGGGAAATGATTTAACCAAAAACAATAGTTTAGGTTTTACAGCCCTTCCGGGTGGCAACCGCTATGTATATGGTAAAGATGATGATATCGGTGAAGTTGCTTGCTGGTGGAGTTCTACTGAAGGTGATGAATCTACGGCCTGGAGCAGGGGCCTGTATTGTTATTACGCCAACATGAGTAGGAACTGCACCCATAAGGCGAGTGGTCTTTCTGTTCGGTGCATTAAGGATTAGGCTATTATTATCCCATGATACTAGAAAACCCGACGGTCAATATTTAAAGTTCCAGGTTTCAAGTTTCAAGTTCCAGGCAGTTTGCCAATTTGGATGCAAGTTCCAAGCTTAAAGTTATAAGGATAGGTTGCCTTTGATCGGCATGCAGCTTGGAACCTGAAACCTGGAGCATTAAACCCTTCAAGGTTAAACAGGGTGTTCAGAGTATGCCTAAGTTCAAAGGTCTGGTTATATTTATTAATTTTGCCACCTTCAGGTTTGAATAAAATCCAATTGCGAACAATGAAAGTAAATTCCTGTTCTAGCAATGGGTTGGCGATGCCGATATAAAAAGAAATGATGAAGAAGCAAAAAATAAATGTAGTGACCCTGGGTTGCTCGAAGAACCTGGTTGATTCAGAAGTGTTGCTCAACCAGTTGGCCATGGATGGGTTTGAAGTGGTACACGATTCAAATGATACGGATTCAGATATAGTGGTAATCAATACCTGTGGATTCATTGCAGATGCCAAGGAAGAATCGGTCAATACGATCATGCAGTTTGTAGGGGCCAAAGGCCGAGGGGAGATAGAAAAGCTATACGTGATGGGCTGTCTTTCTGAACGTTATAAGACTGACCTTGAAGTTGAAGTGCCTGAAGTGGATAGGTTCTTTGGGAAATTTGATCTGAAAGCTTTGGTAACAGAACTGAAAGCCACGTATCGTCCAGAATATATTTATGAAAGAAAAATAACTACTCCTTCCCATTTTGCCTATCTCAAGATATCGGAAGGATGCAACCGTGTTTGTGCATTTTGTGCCATTCCTGGTATGACCGGTCAACATAAGTCAAGGTCAATGGATGATTTGGTCAAAGAGGCCAAATATCTGGCTAAGAATGGTGTGCGTGAGATTTTACTCATTGCCCAGGATTTGTCCTATTATGGAATTGACCTCTATGGAAAGGGAATGTTGGCTGAATTGATTCAAAAGATTGCAGAAATCAATGGGATCGAATGGATTCGGCTTCATTACCTGTATCCAACCAAGTTCCCGATGGATATACTTCCACTCTTTAAGACGGTAGATAAACTATGTCACTATATTGATATCCCGCTTCAGCATAGCGCCAACAATGTATTGAAGCACATGCTTCGTCATGTTACCACTGAGGAAACTGAAGCGCTGTTAAGGAAAATCAAGGAAGAAGTTCCTGGAATTACTATCCGCACAACTATGCTGGTAGGCCATCCAGGTGAAACACAGGAGGACTTTGAACAACTGAAGAGTTTTATATCAAAGCACCGTTTTGATCGTTTGGGCGCTTTTGCCTATTCACACGAGGAAGGGACCTATGGGTTTAAGAAGTATGAAGATGATGTGCCAGAGGACCTAAAACAGGCCCGTGCGGATGAAATCATGGGTATCCAGCAAGGGATATCAGCTCAGTTGAATGCTGAGAAGGTAGGCAAAACCCTTAAAGTGATCATTGATCGCGAAGATGATGAATTCTTTGTAGGTCGTACCGAGTTCGATTCTCCTGAAGTAGATGGTGAGGTATTGATCGGTAAAGATTTTCAACTGAAAAAAGGGCAGTTTTACCAGGTTGAAATTACTGGCTCAGAGGAATTTGATTTATATGGAAGGATTGTTGCTGAAAAAAAGTGACAATTTGATAATTATGCAATTTGACAATTGGATAATTTAGGAGGGCAGGAGTAATTACATGTTTTGTTGACATTCAGATATTTAATTCAATTTTTTGTATCTTTGAATTATCAAACCGATTAATAATGAAAACATATCAAATTGATATAGACGAAAAATTGTTTCCTGAATTAAAAAGGATTTTGAATTTATTTCCTCCCAATGGTGTGAAGCTTTTTAATCAAAATGGCATGGAAATTCAACTTGAGGCCGATGATTTGGAATTAACCAATGAATTCAGAATGGCTATTGAGGAAGGAATTGCAGAATTAGATAGAGGCGAAGGTATTCCTCATGAAAATATATTGCATGAATTAAAGGCTAGATATCCTAACCTGAATTTCGGTAAATGAGACACATAATTTGGTCGCCCAAAGCAAAACAAGATTACACTGCAATCATTGATTATCTTCTTTCAGTCTGGACAATAAAAGAAGTTCAGTATTTCATCACTAAAGTAACTACAGCATTGTCTGCCCTCAAAAAAGGTAATCTTGACTTTAAGCGAGTTGGAATTAAAGATTATCGAATGGTTGTTATTCAAAAACATACGTCGATTATTTACAGAACTGTTTCAAACGATCAAGTACAAATAGTCAGGATATGGGACAACCGACAAAACCCAATTAAACTAAAATAGAATTAAGTGCTTTGAAAATCAACAAGGATCGGAACGGAAGAATTCTATTTATATGGGAAAGTCAAACTTTACTCCTTCACGGGTACAAGTCCTAATTTTTCTTCTGCAAATTGATAGTTGGCCTTTTCAACCTCTTTCCATGCTGTCTCTTATACACATCTGACGCTGCCGACG
>DMFR01000267.1 GCA_003450125.1 Prolixibacteraceae bacterium
ATTCACCACAGATTACTCAAATGAACACAGATTAAAAAAAATAAGAATAATCTGTGTCTATCTGTGTAATCTGTGGTGAATTCCTTTGTCTCTTTGTGTCTTATAGTTAAATTTTACTTTTTAGACAGCTTCTAGCTGCTAGATTTGTCTCCTATGGTTCAAATAACTCGTTTAGTCCGTTGAAATAATCTTCCTCCCAACCTTCGGCAATGTTTCTGTAGGCCTCATCAGGAATGTTGGTTTGAGTGACTTCCATGCTTGTTCCATTCTTATCGGGATGAAGCTTGATGGTGACAATTGACTTTTTGTCTTCATCTTCTTCTCCGAAAAACCATTCCTGTACAATCTTGTGGTCTTTTTCGAATTCAAGGTTAATGCCACAGATGCTTTCTTCCCACAAGGAGAATTCGGAGCCAGGTGTTTCTTCCATCACCGCATCTTCGCCTGTCCATATCTCCAACATGTTCTTGTTGGTCAGGGCATTGTACACATCAGCAGGTGCAGCTGTTATCTTGAAATATTTCTTGTACGACTTCATTTTTTTATAAGATTAAAACACATGGGACACAAAGATTATTTTCGCTTCTTGCTTCTTGCTGATAGCCAACCGCCAGCCGCCAGCCGCAATATCTGCCCAAATATAAGCTATTTATCCACCAATCTTCCTGCGTTTGAAAATGTGCTTATTTATTTTGTACGAAAAACCAATTGTCATCAATTCCTTGGTTTGTAGTTTTGGCTTATAGATTTCCTTGTTTTCCAGGTCAAACTTTCCCGTTGGGAAGGTCACATTGTCGTCATAAAGAAAATAAATCATAAAGTTCATGCTGATGCGGTTGGTCAGTTGTGCCACCACTAAATTCTCCCAGGTAATATCCAGTTTCTTGAAAGGATTCTGGTAATTGATAAACATTTTATACTTGGTTTCATAACTGATTTGGGGCGTAATGTCAATCTTGTACCTGACATCAGTATTTAAACCAGGCTCCCACAAGGTCTGCCTGTTGGGGGAGATACCATACCTGGTTTGATCGATGTGGGCCGTATCGCGAACATATACTGTTTTGGAAGTTAAAGGCGACAGGAACAGTGAGAAGTTCTTATTGGGTTTATAGTCAAGCCCTACCTTAATCAACGTTTTGGCAGGTGACAAGTAACTTGAAATTGGATTTGTTTTATCTGGATAATTGTATCCGTTAAAGAATTGGGTCAGAAAGTCGATTTCAGTGCTGTAAAACCAATGATCAAAGGCATTTACCCCCAGTCGGGAGATCAACTCCAGCTTGTCATCGTTCTTTTGGGTCTGATCAATTTCCCCACCTTGGCGGATCCAGCCGTTGCGGACTTCCCCGCTGTTTTCCCATCTCAGTTTCTTAGCCGAGTAATTGGCATATCCTTTTAACACCATCAGGAATGAAAAGGCGCTTTCACCTCCTCCTTTCCAGTTGTTGAGGTAGGTTTGGGTTAATCCGAATGTTCCGTTGCCTCCATATTCCCAAGGTGTAATAATTTCATATTTCTTCTGAATGGTAGTCAGCTTCTTGTCTGGCTGGAATTTCTGGAATACGTAATCCCGGTGTTGTTTCTCAACCATCCTGCTGAAAGTCACATCATCGTCAATGGCAATGCCGAGCGAATGCTTATCGAGGTTCATTACCCTTATTGCGAGCGAATCGTTTTGCTCATTTTTGATATACAACCTGTTGATGTCTTTTTGGTTGTTGCGCAACCATACCTGGGTTGGTTTTCCTGTCAGGCTATGGATCCATATCCCTACCGAATCGTTTTGGGCATAACGCTCCAGGGTTAGTACAAACTGGTTGAAAGTAGCATTGACCAACTGTACGATGGAATCGTTGTAATGAGTCAAAACTTGCTGGTTATGAAAGGTCAGCGAATCATGTAAGTTGTTTTGCAGTGAGTCTGAGAATACCTTCACTGCATGGTTCTTGTAAGCAATAAGTTCAGCTTCAGCCAGGCGCTGAATCTTCCTGTTGTAATCAACCCTTGCCTCTTCCAGTAGACGCTTGCGCAGTTCATAGCGCTGTTTAATCTGGTTGAAGTTATTGGCCTTCTTGGATGTCGAATCAGGCGGGGCAATTACATTGATCAAACTGTCGGGCAATACCAAGCCTGTTAATTTCAGAATGCTCTTTTCATCTGCCGGGGCGATTGGCTTAGGCTGATTGTCTATTCTGGCTTGCATGGATTTGGAGAGAGGAATGCTGTTCATATTTACCCCGTTCCAAATCTCACGGTCGAGTTGTTTCATCTTTTCCAGTATCATGGGGTAGGCGATGTACCCATGTACCTGGAGGGAGTCGCTTACAAATTTAGGCGAGCGGTTGATATACCGGGCATCCTTTTGTTGATGAAATCTGTTTAATTTAACCAGTACACTGTCAATGTGTTCGTCTTCTGCAAAGTGGATCAGTCCCTTTACAAGGTTCATGATTTCAGGATTGTCTGATTGCCATACTTCTTTGGGCTGAATGTATTTTTTCAGGTAATCAATACCCAATTGGACGGAGTCAGTTGTAGGAAGGTTTCTATCTTTTCCGGGGGTGAAGGAATTGTTCTCAGCAAATATTGAAACACTGATCAGGATCAATAATCCTGAGAAAATATTTTTCAAATACATAAAATACACAGTTAATAGGCTATTTAAAAAACGGTTTTTTTTGAAAGATGTTGTTTTTTGCCTTTCAAAAATCAGGCCATCCCATTACCCCATTCCTGAAAAGGATGGATTGAAAGATAGGAATTATAAAACCTCTCATCGCTAGAAACTTCCATTAAGAGCCAGTCAGGACGGGAAAACTCCTGATTTACAGATTGAAGTTCTATTTCAGCCATGACCAAACCCTCGTTTTTTCCTGAAAAAATATCCACTTCCCAAAGGAAGCCTTCCTGCCAGATTTTATACCTGGTTTTTTCAACAGGTTCTGATAGGGCCAATTTCAACATATCCATCCCATCTTCAAGGGGCACTTCATACTCGAATTCAGGGCGTGAAATAGTCTCTGTACGACCTTTAATAGTCAGGAAAGCTTTCTCTCCGGCAATCCTGATCCGCACAGTTGGCGAAGGATTGAGACCTAAATAGGCTTGAATGATTCGGGTCCCCTTGTCTGCCGGGGCCCATTTGTCGGTATCTACCAGAAACTTACGTTCTATTTCAGAAGCCATTTGTTTTGTATTGTTTTTTACTAATTTGCACCTGCAAAAATAAAACTACTGCGGATGATTTCACATGATAATGCCATTAATTTTTTACATCAGCATATTCTGAACCCGAATATGATCAAACATTGCCTTGCCAGTGAAGCTGTTCTGCGGGCCATGGCCTCCCGATTAAATGAAGATCCTGAAGAGTGGGGGATGGCTGGCTTGCTGCACGACATTGATGTTGAAATCACTCATGGAGACCCATATCAGCATGGCCCCCATGCCGCAGGAATGCTCGATGGACTGTTATCTCCAC
>DMFR01000214.1 GCA_003450125.1 Prolixibacteraceae bacterium
ATCCATTCCAATTTATTGGAATAAAAATCCGTTTTTTAATCCGCTAAACCAGTGTAAATCCGCGTTCTATTTTTTTTTTTTTAGTATATTTAATAAAACAACTTTAATTTTGGAAGTAACATTCTGGATATTGTTTCTTGTGGTGGTCTATACCTTTGCCGGGTATGCAGTTTTGCTATGGATAATACTTTCTTTCAAAAAAGCATTTTCAGGAAAAAAGACTGCAACTTTACCTGCCTATTCAACCCTTCCGCAGGTCTGCCTGTTTGTCACGGCCTACAATGAATCTGATTTCGTTGAAGCAAAGGTGCAAAACATGCTGTCACTGAATTATCCTTCGGATAAAATTCAATATCTTTGGATTACTGATGGCTCCGATGACGGGACTCCCGAAAAACTAAGGCAGTACACCAATATGGAAGTGCATCACCTCCCGGAACGAAATGGAAAAATGCACGCCATGAACCGGGGCATGAAGTTTGTTAAAGCTCCAATAGTAATCTTCTCCGATAGCAATACCATCTTGTGCGAAGAGGCCATATCCATCATGGTTCAAACCTTCCTTGACCCCAAGGTCGGTTGTATTGCCGGAGAAAAACGCATTGTAACCAGTAAATTGGAAAACGCTGCAGCATCGGGTGAAAACCTATACTGGAAATTTGAATCCTGGGTAAAACGCATGGACAGTGAGCTGAATTCAACCATTGGGGCAGTGGGCGAGCTGTTTGCCATTCGCACCCCTCTTTTTACTGAAGTCGAAAATGACACCATCCTTGACGATTTTATCATTTCTCTGCGCATCGCTGAAAAAGGATACCGCATTGCTTATACCCCCGATGCTTACGCCATTGAAACTGCCTCTGTAAATGTTACGGAAGAACTCAAGCGTAAAGTGCGCATTGCAGCCGGTGGATTGCAAACCATTGTCCGTTTGAAGGAACTGCTCAATCCCTTTCGCTTTGGCTGGCTCTCTGTGCAGTATATCTCCCACAAGGTATTGCGGTGGACCATTGCTCCCATTGCCCTGTTTGGACTGTTTGTTGTTAATTTCTTCATCGTTCTCAATGGACAGGGCGCTGATGACCCCTCCTTTTACGGGTTCTTTTTTTACCTTCAAGCCTTTATGTACCTGCTCGCTGCCTTGGGTTGGCTGCTGGAACATTGGAAAATCCGTTTTAAAATCTTGTTCGTCCCGTTCTATTTCACGGCTATGAATTATGCTGCTTTACGTGGTTGGCTGCGCTTTCTCAAAGGCAGGCAGTCGGTCAGATGGGAAAAATCAAAAAGGGCCTAAGCGGAATTAAAGAAAAATAGAACGCGGATTTACACGGTTTTTGCGGATTGAAAACGGATTTATTCCCGTCAAGTCGGGGCAGATTTATATAGCCAGATACTGGATTTTATCAATTGTTAATTATTTATTACTGCATTCTTGTTGTTTGAATCCATTCCAACTTGTTGGAAATAAATCCGTTTTCAATCCGCTAAATCATATTTTATCCGCGTTCTATTTTTTGGTATGAATTAAACTTTGTTTTATCAGTAATCATCTGTAGAAATACGACAATAAATAGTTCCAATAACTTAAGTCCTGTCAATGTCTAAAATCAATATCCTTCATGTTTCTATTTTCTATAGTCTGAATTTTGACAAACTTATTAACTTTAAGCCCTTAATAAAGAAGACCGATAATCAGAAAATGATGATGTTTTGACCTTATAAGTATTCAAATGGAAACCGACCAGAACAATAATATCACCCATTCCAACCAGACGGTGATGGCCCTGAAGGAAAGTGAAGATATTATGCGATATATTGTCAGACACGATCCCAATGCCATTGCTATTTTCGATAGCAATCTTCATTACATCGCAGTCAGTGAGCGTTATCTGCATGATTATGGGGTCAAGGAACAAGATATTATTGGTAAACATCATTATGACGTCTTTCCCGAGATGCCCCAAAAATGGAGGGATGTACACCAACGCTGTCTCGCTGGGGCAGTAGAGCGCAGTGAAGATGATAGTTTCGAAAGGCCCGATGGTTCCATCACCTATAACCAATGGGAGTGCCGACCCTGGCGCCGGATGAATGGCGAAATCGGGGGCATCATCACCTATACAGAAGTGACAACCGCACGCAAGAAAGCAGAAAAAGCGCTTCAGGAAAGCGAAATAAAATACCGGGCCTTTTTTGAAAACAGTATGGATGCTATTCTGTTAACAAGTCCAGATGGGAAAACCCTATCGGCAAATGAGGCAGCCTGCATGATGTTTGGATATTCAGAGGAAGAGCTGATCAAACTGGGCAGAACCGGTATTGAAGATGCCTCTGATTCCCGGTTATCCATTTTGTTGGCTGAACGGAAAGTAAAAGGAAAAGCACAGGGTGAAGTCATCTTTATTGGCAAAAATGGAACTCGCTTTCCGGCAGAGATTTCAATGTCCCTTTTCCTAAACAATGAGGGTCTTGAACGCTCCAGCATGGTTATCCGGGACATCACGGAACGCAAGAAGATTCAAAACGAATTAAAATTTCATGCAGACTTATTAAACAATGTAGGTCAGGCAGTTACTGCTACTGACTTGCAATCCAATGTGACGTATTGGAACCGGGAGGCAGAAAAAATCTATGGTTGGTCCCAGATGGAAGCAATGGGACAAAATATACTCAACTTAATCCCGGCAGAATCAACCAAAGAGCAAGCTATAGAAATTACGAAAAGATTAAGCCAGGGAGAAACATGGTCGGGAGAATTTCTGGTGAAAAGAAAAGACGGTAGTAATTTTTTAGCCGATATAACAGATTCACCCATTCTCGACTCTAATGGAAAATTAATTGGTGTAATAGGAGTTTCAAGCGACATCACGGAGCGCAAAAGGGAAGAAGAAACCCTCCTGAAACTATCCAGGGCTGTTGAACAAACTATTGATACGATAGTGATCACTGATCGCGATGGGACAATAGAATACGTGAATAAAGCCTTTGAAGTTATCACCGGATATTCCTATGAAGAAGCTATGGGTAAAACCCCCAGAATACTTAAGTCGGGTATTAAAGGCCAGGAATATTATGAAGACATGTGGAAAACAATTTTATCGGGTACCATATTCAGGGCAGAAGTGGTGAATAAAAAGAAAAATGGGGAATTGTTTTACGAGCAAAAAAACATTTCCCCGATCTTTGATAAAAATGGAAACATTACACATTTTGTAGGAACTGGAGTAGACATTTCAAAGCACAAGATTACAGAACACGCCTTGCAGGAAAGCGAGAAATTATACCGCAGTTTATTTGAGAATATGCTGAATGGATTTGCTTTATGCAAGATGATTTTTGAAAACGAATCTCCGCTGGACTTTATTTATCTTGCTGTGAACAAATCATTTGAAATACATACTGGATTAAAGGATGTAACCGGCAAAAAGGTTTCGGAAGTGATACCGGGGATAAGGAAATCTGATCCTGCATTATTCGAAGTCTATGGCAGGGTTGCATTAACCGGTCAACCTGAAACGATTGAAATTTACGTTACAGGCTTAAAGATGTGGTTTTCAATCTCTGTGTACAGCCCAAAAAAGGAATATTTTGTGGCCGTATTTGATGTGATTACCTCACGCAAAAATGCAGAAGAGATGTTGCGCCAGAGCGAAGCAAAATTCAGGAAATTGATCAACTCGTTGCCAGATCCAGTGTTAGTTGTCGATACCTTTGGACAAATTGTCTATTGTAACGAGATTGCCATCAAAACATTTGATTATACCCTCGATGAAATGCTGGGCTGTTCTATAGAGGCCTTGATTGCGCAACATTTAAGAGAACCCCATCTAGCACAACGAAAGAAATTTATCCTTGAACCTATCAGTCGCCCCATGGGAGATGGCCGGGAACTATTCGCACAAAGAAGGGATGGAAGCGAGTTCCCCATCGAGATTATGCTTGAACCCGTTGAAATTAACAACAATCAATTTATATTGGCCATAGTACGGGATATCACGGGGCGCAAACTGGCCGAGAAAGAATTGATAAACGCCAAAGAGAAGGCAGAAGAATCGGACCGTTTAAAATCAGCTTTTCTGGCCAATATGAGCCACGAAGTTCGTACCCCATTAAATAGTATCATCGGGTTTTCTGAATTGCTGGCTGATCCTGATTTTGAAGAAGAACAGAAGAATGAATTCATCCATCATATCGTTACCAATGGGAATCACCTTTTAACCATCATCAGCGATATCATGGATATCTCGAAGATGGAATCGGGTGAAGTTAAAATCCGTAAAACTCAATTGAATGCTCAAAAGATTCTTTCAAATGTGAAGGAACAATTTTCTTTCCAGGCAGAAGCAAAGAATCTTGAGCTTAAACTTATCCTCCCTGACACGGATCAAGAAACAGTCATTTTTGCTGATGCGGACAGGCTCCATCAAATATTCAATAACCTGGTTGGCAATGCCTTAAAATTCACTTCGAAAGGCAAAATTGAAATTGGATATTACCCCTATGGTAATATGGTAGAATTTTACGTCAAGGATACCGGCATTGGTATTCCAGAAGAATATCATGATAAAATATTTGATCGCTTCAGGCAGGTTGAAGATGCAAAAACGCGTACCTTCGGAGGGAATGGTCTTGGATTAGCCATTTCCAAGAACCTGGTAGAGTTAATGGGTGGAAAAATATGGGTTGAGTCAGAATCAGGCATGGGGAGCACATTTTATTTTACTTTGCCCTATGGGAAAACTGAAAAATGCGGATAATTAGCCAGACTAAAAAAAATATTTAGATTGCGATATGAACAACGGAACTAAAACAGAAGAAAAGCAACTGAAATTACTTTCTGGGTCTTACTCGTTGAAGGACATGGATATTAACGAAGTGAATGACCTTAACAATTTCAGTTTGGGTCTTCGCATGGCGGGGGTATTGTTAATTTCAATCTTTGTCGGAGAGGGCTTAGTCATGCTATTGATCAGCAGTTTGCACATAAAATATCTCGGATTCGAAGCATTGCTTGATTCATTGATTCTTTCATTGCTAACTATTCCTTCAATCTATTTTTTTGTAATTCGACCATTCACCACACAGGCAAACAAGCGCAAGCAAGCCGAGGAAGCCACAAAGGATAGTGAGAAACTCTATAAAACCTTGTTTGAGCGATCCAACGATGCCATCTTCAAGGTAGATTTATCTACAGGTAATTATCTGGATGCCAACCAGGCTGCAGAAATTCTCACCGGAAGATCGGTGGCTGAACTGAGAAAGCTTAAAACTTCCGATTTAACACCCCTCAATGCAGATAAACGACTCGAAAAGTTAATCAATACCGATAAAACAATAGGATTAGGAGAAGTCGTATATCTCAGATCGGATGGAACAGCAAGAACTGCATTACTCACAAGCATTCCTCTTAGTGAAAGTCAGATTTTTGGATTCGCACATGATATTACGGAGCGAAAGCGAATCGATCTGGAAATGAAAAGTGCTTTATCGTTAAACCTGGCCATACTTGAATCAATTCATAATGGTATTCTGGTCGTCAATAATCAAGGGACTGTAATTAAAACCAACGCTAAATTTGCTGAGCTTTGGCGAATACCGGATGATATTTTAGCTTTAGGGGACGATAAAATACTGATGGAAAATATTCTTAATCAGCTGGCCGATCCTGATCAGTTTATCGCAAAAGTCACTGAATTGTATAGTCACCCTGAAGCCGAAATCCAAGATTTGATAGAATTGAAGGACAGCCGTATTTTTGAACGCATTGCGAAACCAATGTACCTTGAAGGTAAAACCATAGGAAGGGTGTGGTCTTTCCTTGATATCACCGAACGGATCAAGGCACAGGAATCTCTGCTCAAAAGTGAAGCCAATCTTCAAACGCTTCTACGAACTATTCCTGATTTGATTTGGCTAAAAAATCTGGATGGTGTTTATCTTTCCTGCAATGCCATGTTCGAACGACTTATTGGGCTGAAAAAAGATGAAATAGTTGGAAAAACTGATTGTGATTTCTTTGATCCTGAATTTGCAGAATTCTACAAAAAAAATGATCAGATTGCTTTTGCTGCCGGTAAGCCCACAAGCAATGAAGAATGGCTCACCTTTGCGGACAATGGCTGTCAGGCCTTGTTTGATGTCATCAAGACGCCAATGTACGACGCGATGGGTACATTTATTGGAATATTGGGTATCGGGCATGATATTACCCAGCGAAAACAGATGGAAATAGCTTTGCTGGAAAGCGAAGAAAAATATCGGTACATGTTTGCCAATAACCCTCAGCCCATGTGGATTTATGATCTTGAAACCTTTGCTTTTCTTGAAATAAACCATGCTGCAATAATCCATTATGGTTATTCAAAAGAAGAATTTTCAGCAATGACCGTCAAAGATATCAGACCAGCTGAAGATTTGCCAAGACTGATTAAAGATATCCAGGAAATCAATACCTTCAGAAGCCCTGGTGGCGAATGGAAACATATCAAGAAAAACGGGGAAATCATATTTGTTGAAATAACGGCCCATTCTGTAATTTATAACGGTCGCAATGCCCGTCATGTCTTGGTTCATGACATCACTGACCGCAAGAAGGCGGAGGCAGTAATAAAACTTAAAAACGAACAGCTTATTTCGGCACATGCCGAAAAAGACAAATTCTTTTCCATTATTGCCCACGACATGCGCAATCCTTTGGGTAGTTTTTTAAGTCTAACACAAATCATGGACGAACAATTGAGTAATCTGAGTAAGGATCAAATACAGGAGTTTACTCACAGCATGAAAAACTCAGCCTCGAACCTCTACCGCTTGCTGGAAAACCTGCTGCAATGGGCAAGGATGCAACAAGGATTAATTCCGTTCAACCCGATCGACCTCCATCTACGATCAATGATCGATGAAAGTTTAGCCATCGCATTGGAACCTGCCAAAAACAAAGGAATTGAGTTAACCCAACTGATTCCGGAAGACATAAATGTTTTTGCAGACATCAATACTCTCCAATCCGTTATTCGGAACCTCGTTTCAAATGCCATAAAATTCACCCCAAAAGGAGGGAAAATAAGACTTTCAGCGAAAGTCGACGGCGACAATCGCATTGAAATATCCATTGCAGATACGGGAATAGGAATGAAGAAATCAATTGTTGACCAATTATTCCGTCCCGATGCCCAAACAGGCAGACCAGGAACTGAGGGTGAACCCAGCAGCGGACTTGGATTATTGTTGTGCAAGGAATTTATTGAAAAACATGGGGGCAAAATAAGCGTAGAGAGTGAAGTGGGGAAAGGCTCCCAATTTCATTTTACTATTCCTTGTAAATCACCCAAAGGGATGAATGAATGAATAAAAAAAAAAAACACCCAATTAACCTAAACCATTATAAAATAGGCAATTAATCAGAACCAGTTATTTTTTGCTTAAAATATTTTCAATGAAAGCTAACCAGACCAATAACACAACTGATCGAAAAGCAGTAGAGGCGGCCCTGAGGGAAAGTGAGGATAAATATCGTTTTCTGTTTGCCAATAACCCGCAACCCATGTGGATTTACGATCTTGAAACCCTTGCTTTTCTTGAAGTAAACCAGGCAGCGGTTAATCATTACGGTTATACCAGTGAAGAATTTCTTTCAATGACAATAAAAGATATTCGTCCCAGGAAAGACATTGATGCCTTGCTGAAAAATGTAGAACATAGCCATGAAATTTATAGACATTCAGGTGAATGGAGACATGTAAAAAAGAATGGTGAAATCATTCATGTTGAAATTACTTCCCACGCTATCACATTCAATGACCGAAAAGCCAGGCATGTGATGATCAGTGATATCTCAGATTTCAAGCAGTCTGAAAAAGCGCTCATTAAAAGCGAAGAGAAATACCGTAAGCTTCATCAGAGCATGGTGGACGGCTTCGCATACATTGATATGAAAGGTAAAATCAGGGAATACAACGACTCGTTTAAACGATTACTTGGGTATAATGATGAAGAACTGTCCTTACTCTCATTGAACGATTTTACACCTGAAAAATGGCATGATTTTGAACAGAAGATTATCCATGAGCAAATCCTTGTCCGGGGATACTCTGATATTTATGAGAAAGAATACAAGAAAAAAGATGGCATCCTTTTCCCTGTTGAAATTCATGCTTTCCTGTTAAAGAACGATGCAGGTGAAAATGAAGGAATGTGGGCCATTGTCCGTGATATTACTGAACGCAAGCAAGCTGAAAAAGAACTGGTAGAATCGCGGCAGCAGCTTCTGGATATTATCGATTTCCTGCCTGATGCAACATTTGTTGTTGATAATGAGAAGAAAGTAATCGCCTGGAACAAGGCCATGGAAGAAATGACCGGAGTACAAAAGCGGGATATGATTGGGAAAGGAAATCATGAATATTCAATTCCTTTCTATGGAAAAAAGCAAAAGCAACTGCTGGATTTCCTGGATACGGATGATCAAGAACTAACGAACAGGTACAGTGATGTTGTCAGGAAAGAGCTTTCGTTACATGCCGAGATATTTATACCCCTTTTGAACAATGGCAAAGGCGCTTATATTTCTGTATTGGGAGCGCCACTCTTTAACAGTGATGGGGAACGCATGGGCAGCATTGAAACCATACGCGATGTAACGGACCGAAAAAAGACAGAAGAGGCCCTGGTGAAATTGAATAAAGCAATCAACAATTCAGGTGAAGCCATATTTTTAACCGATCGGGAAGGAATATTCACCTTTGTCAATCCCGCATTCCATTCTTTATATGGTTTCCCCCCTGAAGAGATTATTGGGAAAACTACGCCACGTGTTTTTAAAAGTGGATTAATGGATAAGTTGGTTTATGAGAATTTTTGGATGAATTTATTGGAGGGGAATGAGGTTAGAGGGGAATGGAGCAATAGAAGGGTGAATGGAGCAATAATTGATATCGAAAGCTCTGCAACGCCAATTATGGACGGGGAGCAAAATATCATTGGATTCCTTGGCATCCAGCGTGATATCACCGAGCGTAAACAGGCAGAACAAGA
>DMFR01000467.1:0-7387 GCA_003450125.1 Prolixibacteraceae bacterium
GGTGTTGACGGTGCACCCAAGACGTTGTTGTTTAGCGGCGGTGCGGCAACCGATGTATTGGGAATTCCAAGCGGCGTTGGATTGAATATTGTAAGTGATGAATTGGGATTTCAAAAAAATATTTCGGTGGGAATTGATTATGCCTACCGAAAAAAAACAAAGTTGGGAAATTTGGGAATCGGAGCTTCCTTTGGATTTTACAACATTGCTATAAGTGATAAATGGTTTGTTCCCGAAGGGGATAATTGGGTACTTGATGATCAGTTTGCACCAAAAGCAGGTAGTCAATTGGCATTTGATGTAGGACTGGGCATATTTTTAAGGTCGAATGATTATTATTTGGGGGCATCGGTTACCCATTTGAACCAAGCCTCTATCGTATTTGCAGACCAGGCGAGTACGTTTTTGGCCAGGCATTATTATCTGTCAGCAGGGTACAATATCACTTTGGCTGATCCGTTATTTGAGATACAGCCCTCTTTGCTCATTAAATCTGATATGGTTTCCTATCAGGCAGATTTGGCAATGGACCTGGTCTATAAAAAGAGGTATTCGGCTGGTTTAGGTTACCGGGTCAACGATGCAGTGTCGGTGCTTTTAGGATTTGAATTGGCAAATGGGCTACGAATTGGTTATGCCTACGATATAGGGACTTCTGCCCTTTCCAGATATGGTGACGGATCCCATGAAATATACCTGGGTTACGGTTTCGATTTGGGGAAGAACAGAAATAAAAAATATAAGAGTGTTAGATTTTTGTAAGGAATTTGAAGCAATATAGCTGTAATATGAAAAAACATTTTTCAATTGGATTAGTTATTTTGACTGTTGCCACTTTCATAAGTTGCAGCAAATCAGGAAACGGAGAATTGACAGGGGTTAAAGGAAGAGGAAAATGGTTTGAACCGACCCCTTATGGAATGCAATTTGTTCATCGCGGAACATTTAACATCGGTCCAAATGATCAGGATGTTTCTTCGTCCAATACCCCATCCAAAACGGTATCTGTGGATGCATTTTGGATGGATGACACCGAAATCACCAACAATGAATACCGGCAGTTCATTCAGTGGGTTCGTGACTCCACGGCAAGAACCATGCTCTCGGAGCAATTCCCCGAATTCATGACTACCGAAGACCGAAAAGGAAATCCAATTGATCCGCCCAGGATTAACTGGCGCGAGAAACTCGATTGGAACAACCCGGATTATGCCGAGCCATTAACAGGAATGTATGTTCCTGAAGCGGAACGTTTTTTCAAGAAAAAAGAAATTGATGCCCGTAAACTCTTTTACGTCTATCACTGGATTGATTTGAAACAGGCAGCCCGAAGAATAAATATGTACAATTATGACACCCAGAGTTATTCTGGTTCTGTAGTCAATGCAAAAGGAGAAGAAGAAGCGGTTCAAAACCGGTCTTCATTTATCATGAACGATCAAACCCCTATTTATCCTGACACCTTGTGCTGGATCCGTGATTTCACCTTCTCCTACAACGAACCTTGGGCCACCCGTTATTTCTGGCATCCCGGATTTGATGACTATCCCGTTGTAGGGGTGGCATGGAAGCAGGCCAAAGCATTTTGCCATTGGAGAACAAAAATTTATAATGATTACCTTTCCGGACGTCGTGAGGCAACGGTGCATGATTACCGTTTACCCACCGAGGTTGAATGGGAATATGCTGCCAGAGGAGATAAACAATTGTCCATGTATCCTTGGGGAGGGTACTATACCCGTGAACAGGACGGTACATTCCTGGCCAACTTTAAACCTTTAAGAGGGAATTATATTGAAGACGGTGGAATGGCTACCATGAAAGTGGGAAGTTATGACCCCAATGATTTTGGCCTGTATGATATGGCAGGTAACGTAGCGGAATGGACCAGTTCAGCCTATGATGAATCGGCCTACCAATACATTAACGATTTCAATCCGAATTTTGAATACAATGCCAAACCTGACGACGCCCCTGCAATGAAAAGGAAAGTGATCAGGGGAGGATCATGGAAAGATATTTCTGCTTTTCTTCAGGTTTCAACCAGAAGTTTTGAATACCAGGATACCACTAAATCATACATTGGTTTCCGTTGTGTTCGGTCTTCTTTTGGAAATGAATTTTAATCATCCTTTATAAAATATTGATCAAATGAATATTGGCGATCTACAAAAGTCGAAAAGGTGGAAAATCCTAATGGGTTATGTATACGGTTGGGGTGCTGCATTGGTGCTTATTGGTGCATTGTTTAAACTTCAGCACTGGAACCATGCCGGGATTATGCTTACCATTGGTTTGATGACGGAAGCTTTTATCTTTTTCCTTTCAGCATTTGAGCCACCCATGGAGCTGCCCGACTGGACAAAAGTTTATCCAGAACTTCAGGATGACTTTGAATTGATCGAAACGGGTGAAGAGGTCAAAGCGGATTCGAAAAATTCGCTCGACACCTTGCTCAACAGCACCAATATTCCTCCTGATCTGTTAACCAAAATTGGGAAGAGTCTGACCGACTTATCCAATACGGCTTCCAGTATCAGCGATATCTCATCAGCTACACTTGCCACCGATATCTATGTGAAGAATTTAAATTCAGCGTCTGAATCGATGATTGCTTTCTCGGATGTGAATACCCAAGCCAATGTGACCTTGAACAATTCAATCGGAGAACTGGTCAGTACATACAGCAATACGGCCAGTAAGATTTCGGAAACCGGTGATGGGATGTTGGCCAAGCTGAATGAATCTAGCGTGAAGTTTACAAGGCAGATGGATGAATCAGGAAGCAAACTGGTCGAATCCTACCAAAAGCTGTCTGGTTCAATCGAGAAAGGATTTAAAGATCTGGACCAGAATTCATCCAATTATGGTGAAAGTCTTCACAAACTGAATAAAAATATTGAATCCTTGAATGGTACCTATGAAAAGCAGTTAAAAGGTACGCATGAGCAATTTCAAGCCTCTACCAAGTTCTTTGATGACATCAATCATATGAACCAAATCATTGTCTCTTCGGCCCAGGAAATGAAGAAATACAAGGAGAATGCGGAAAAATTGAATTCACACCTGGATGCACTAAATTCGATTTATGGAAATATGCTTGGTGCCATGAATTATAAAAAGAAGTAATCTAATAGATCGAATCCTATGTCTAGCAAAAATTGCCCGGAATCTACCAGGCAAAAAATGATAAATATGATGTATCTGGTGCTGACAGCTATGTTGGCACTCAATGTCGCAGCTGAGGTGCTGGAATCATTCAGGATTATTGATTCCAGTTTAACCCAGACTTTAAACAACGTTGACAGAAAAAATAAACAGATATACAATGCATTTGAGGCCGCTTCTATTCAAAATCCCACCAAGGTAAAAGAATGGAAAGATAAGGCAGACCAGGTAAAGGATAAAACAAGGGCTTTGATTACCAAAATTAATGAACTCAAGGAAAATTTGGTCATGACCTCCGGGGGGATTCCTAAAAAGGATGCCGGCCCAGATTTTGTACTGTCGGATGAACCGATAATTGTCGGTACGAAAGGCGACACAATTTTGGTTAAAAATGAAGGGGATTTGAACATTCCTTCACAGATCATGATTACCCAAAAGAAAGGCGAGGATTTAAAAGGCAACATAGAAGGATTTCGTGGTTTTTTAACAACCTATTTACCTGAAGGGGATCCAATTAGGGAGAATATCATTAAACAACTCGATACGACGGATCCTAAAATTAATTTGAAGGAGGGTGGCGAAAAAAAGACCTGGGAAACAATGAATTTCGAAAGCAAGCCTTTGATTGCTGTAATTACCCTGCTTTCAAAAATGCAAATTGATGTGGAGAACGCAGAAACAAATGTGATTTCAGCCCTTTATAGTAAGATCGATGCCGCTTCTTTTAAATTTAACAAATTGGAGGCAAGGATTCTGCCCAAATCAACTTATGTCCTTAAAGGAGATCAGTTTGAAACGGAAATATATCTTGCCGCCATCGATACCATCCAACAACCGAAAATATTTGTGGGGGGTAGCGAAATCTTGGCTAACCGGGAAGGGAAGTTTATTTTTAAAACCACTGCTTCAGAAGCTGGTCAAAAGACCTATAGCGGTACCATTAAATATACCAATCCGGAAGGAAATGTGGTAGCTTATCCTTTCAAAGGCGAATACATGGTGGGTCTTCCCAGCGTGACCATTTCTCCCACCAAGATGAATGTCCTTTATTTGGGCATTCCCAATCCGGTGAGAGTTTCAGTGCCGGGAGTGGCTTCTGAAAAACTGACAGTTTCTGTTACCAACGGGCGGATGGAAAAAAGCGGAGAAGACTGGTTGGTTTATCCGACCAAGTTGGATGCCACGGGCAAAAATACCTCCGTCTCTGTCTCTGCGGATATGAATGGGGAAAAGCGAAACATGGGTTCAATGGCCTTTAGAGTAAAAGAGGTACCGCCTCCATTGGCTACCGTGGGAGGAAAGAACGGGGGAGTATTAAAAAAGGAGGAGTTGATGGCTGAAGAAGGTATATTTGCCGATTTATTGGACTTTAACTTTGACTTGAAATTTAAGGTCACCGCTTTTGAGGTTACTGTTTCAGGAGCCGGTGGATTTTCCACCAGTTACAAAGGTACGGGCAACAAGTTCACCCCAGAACAAAAGGACCAATTTAAGAAATTAGCACAGGGGAGTGTAATTATTATTGATAACATTACTGCGAAAGGGGACGATGGTGCAAACCGGCCTTTATCTCCAATCAGTTTTAAAATAAGATAGGTATGAAAAATATTTTTGTTTTATTCGCATCATTGGTTTTCCTGAGCGGCGTAGCCATCCAGGAAACACAAGCTCAGATAATTGATGGCGCATTTCAGCGTACAGACCTTTCCAAGCGTAAACCCACGCCTCTCCCTTATGTCAGGGAAGCAGATGTGATGTGGTCCAAGAAAGTCTGGCGCATTATCGACCTTCGGGAAAAGATGAACCAACCCATGTATTTCCCTACCAAGGAAATGGAGGGAAAGAACAATCTGGTAAATATGTTTATCAATGGCATTAAAGATGGCAAATTGACTGCCTATGATGCCAAAAATGACGACGAATTTAAGGTTCCCATGACCTACGAACAGGTGAAAGAAGCCTTTGGCGCAACCGCAAGGACCATTAAGGTAAGAAATGTAGATACCGGAGAAATGGAACCCAAGCCAATTATGGGTGAAATCCGTGCAGAGGAAATCAAACAGATCATGTTGAAAGAAGAATGGTATTTCGATAAGCAAACCTCTACCTTGAATGTCCGCATCATTGGTATTTGCCCTATCCGGGAATATTACCGTGACGAGGATGTCAACCAGGAAACGGTTATCCGTACGAAAGTATTTTGGATCTATTATCCCGAGGCCAGAGAATTGATGGCTGCCAACGAGGTTTTTAATCCCCAGAACACAGCCCGTAATTCCACCTATGATGATCTTTTCCTCAAAAGAATGTTCACTTCTTATATCTTGAAGGAAACCAACATTTACAATAATCGTGAGATCAGTCAGTATCTGACAGGAAAAGAGGCTTTGCTTGAAAGCAAGCGAATTGAAAATGGTATTTTTGATTACGAACAAAACCTTTGGGAATATTAATTCCCCAAAAAACATAAGCTAAAGCCTTATGGGGACTTCCTGATAAGGCTTTTTTTTTGAGGGTTTCGATACTATATGAATTTCAGTCTCGTTATTTGGTGGTAGATCATAGAAATATGTATAAAACGCTGTCCATAGTTTTTTTTGCACTTTTCCTTCTGAGTTCATGTAACAAGGATTGGAAAAGTCAGCTGACTAATGCGCAGAACAGGAAGCCTTATTATGAACCCATTCCTTATGGGATGAAGTTTATCAAGCAGGGAAGCTTTAACCTGGGGCCCTCGGATCAGGAAACCGATCAGGCCAATTCACCGGTGAAAACTGTTTCTGTTCCCTCGTTCTGGATGGATGATACCGAAATTACCAACAATGAATACCGCCAATTCGTCTATTGGGTCAGAGACTCCATTGCCCGCCAGTTATTGTCAGAATCGATTCCCGAATTTCTAATTACCGAGGGCAATAAGGGTGCCATCCTTGAAACTCCCCATCTAAACTGGGAGGAACCTTTGGAATGGAAAAATCCCGATTACCAGTCGGCCCTTGAAGCAATGTATGTTCCTGAAAATGAAAGGTTCTTCGGACACAAGGAATTGGATACCCGCAAGCTCCGCTATGAGCATTATTGGATCGACTACAAGCAGGCCGCTAAAAGGGCCAACAGTTATAACTTCGATACCCAAAGTTATGGCGGTACCGTAATTGATGCGACAGGAAAGGAAAATCCCATAGCCAACCGTTCCGCCTTTATCATGCGCGAAACCACCCCGGTTTATCCGGATACACTGGTCTGGATACGTGATTATACTTTTGCCTACAACGAACCATTGACCGAAAAATACTTCTCTCATGTCTCCTATGATGAATATCCCGTTGTTGGGGTTACCTGGGCCCAGGCAAAGGCATTCTGCGACTGGAGAACCAAAGAGCTGAATGCTTATCAGCAAATGATTAAGATGCCAACGGTGATGGATTACCGGCTGCCTACTGAAGTTGAATGGGAGTATGCCGCAAGGGGAGGTCACCAGATGACCATGTATCCCTGGGGAAGTTATTATACCCGAAACCAGGAAGGAAGTTTTTTGGCCAATTTTAAGCCCATGCGTGGAAACTATGTCTCCGATAGTGAAAGCAACATTACTACCAGCAAAGTGGCCGCATTTAATCCCAATTCCTTTGGATTGTACGATATGGCCGGCAATGTGGCCGAGTGGACTTCCAACGCTTACAATGAATCGGGATATGAGTCGATTTCTGATTTCAGCCCCGATTTTCAGTACAATGCAAAGCCTGACGATTCGCCGTCCATGAAACGAAAAGTGATCCGCGGAGGTTCATGGAAGGATATTGCCTATTACCTCCAGGTTTCAACTCGCGGTTTTGAATACCAGGATTCTGCAAAATCGTACATCGGATTCCGTTGTGTCAGAAGCACCTTCAAACCTAGCTATTGGGAGTAATTGACTGTAAACAGTTGAACCCTCACCTGGCGGTTCATTAAAAGGCCTTTTACAATTCCCATTTTTTTAATATTTTTCTTCTCCCACCTTACTTTTCATTCAGCTATCTCTCATGTTTTGAGTATTATACCTTTAAGGTGATGATTCCCTGTGCCCTTCTTTTTGGTTGACCCTGGAACAGTCTTCCGCATTGAGGACCGATTGTATGGCTGTATGCCATTCTTTATGGTTATTCGATAGTTATTCGAAGCTTATTTGAAAGTAGTTCGAAGATAGTACGAGTATGCTCGAACTACCTTCGAACTA
>DMFR01000467.1:7559-29249 GCA_003450125.1 Prolixibacteraceae bacterium
CTTCGAACTACCTTCGAATAAGCTTCGAATAACTAACTAATTTGGCAGTAAAAAAGATACAAAAAAAACCACATGGAAGTAATCCAGGTGGTTTTTTAAAAAGACCTTTGGTAAAGTTTTATATAAACTTATAAAACTTTACCAAAGGGGTTAAACAAATTCTTCTCCTTTATTCATCCTTACATCGTTCACAAACTGGCGGATTTGCTGTTCATCTTCTCTCTTGCAGACCAGCAGGGTGCCTTCTGATTCAACTACAATGTAGCCTTCCAGTCCTTGCAGAACAACCAGTTTATCGTCCGGCATGTTGATGATGCAATTCTTCGAATTGTAGAGCATCACACTTTCCCCGGTCACTACATTCCCCTGGGTGTCTTTGTTCCTGCTTTCATACAGGGAGCCCCAGGTTCCCAGGTCGCTCCAGCCAAAATCAGAGCACAGTACATAGACATTACTGGCCTTTTCCATAATTCCGTAGTCAATGGAAACATTCTGGCATTCGGAATAGATTTTATTCAGGAACGGGATTTCATCGGCAGTGCCATACAGTTTAGATCCTTTACTGAACAATTCAGAAACGGAACTTAAATGAGATTCAAAAGCCTTTATAATCGAGCTGAGCGACCAGATAAAGATGCCTGAGTTCCAGAAGAATTCGCCGCTTTCGAGAAAGATTTTGGCCAGTTGAAGATCGGGCTTCTCGGTAAAGGTCTTGACTTTATGAAGGGTTTCGCTCCCGCTTTTAATGTCTTTGCTTTCAATCTGGATATAGCCATATCCGGTTTCAGGACGGCTTGGGGTAATGCCCAGGGTAAGCAGAGCGTCATTGTTTTGTATAAATTCCAACCCTTTTTTGACCTGTTCCAAAAAGAGATCTTCTTGCTGGATATGGTGATCGGAAGGGGCAACAATGATATTGGCATCAGGATTAATGGTTTGAATCTTGTAGCAGGCATACGCGATACAAGGCGCGGTATTTCTACGAAGCGGCTCCAGAAGAATCTGGTCTTCCTTCAATTCCGGCAATTGTTTCAACACAAGTTCCTTGTAGTCGATGCTGGTTACCACATAAAAATTTTCATCAGGGCAGATTCTTTTAAACCGATCGTAGGTCTGCTGAATGAAAGTGCGGCCTGTTCCCAGAATGTCAAGGAATTGTTTGGGCATGTTGGTCTTGCTCAGGGGCCAAAACCGGCTTCCGATTCCGCCTGCCATAATCACGCAATAGGTATTGTTCATGTTGTATGTGTTTTACAATGAGTGATATAATTCATAAGTAGCCCCTTGATAAATCTACTTCAGGGCGATTAATTTGTCGGTCTTAATTATTTATGAAGATAAGGAGTTTAAAATTAAAATCTTCTAAAAAATCCAGGCTTTTGTAATATTTGTACCTTTAGGCAAAACTTTGGGGTAATTTGCTTTTTGGCCTTCGGCCCAAAAGCAATTACTGTAAGAAAACCAGAAAGAGAATGAATATTTTTAACCAGGCGGGAAAATACTTTGCTTTAATGGCCAAGGTGTTTAGCCGGCCCGAAAGACATAGTTTGTATGTCCGGCAGACTTTTAATGAGATTGAGAATCTTGGGATTAAGTCAGTGGGGATTGTGGCGGTCATTTCTGTTTTCATGGGAGGAATCATGACTTTGCAGGTGGCCTATAACATGATCAATCCTTTGTTGCCCACCACCCTTATCGGATTGGGGAACCGGGATTCGCTGATTCTTGAATTTTCATCAACGATCATGGGATTGATCATGGCCGGTAAAATCGGGTCAAATATTACTTCTGAAATAGGAAGCATGAAGGTGACCCAGCAGATCGATTCCCTGGAAATTATGGGCGTTAACTCGGCAGGATACCTGATATTGCCCAAAATAATAGCAGTGGTTCTGATATTTCCCTTGTTGTATATTCTGAGCGTTTTCTTTGGAATAGTGGGAGGATTGATCGTCGGGCCGGCCGTTGGAGCAGTGAGTGCAGCTGATTATCTGAGTGGGATTCAATTTGGGTTTAATCCTTATTATGTCACTTTTTCATTGATCAAATGTGTGGTCTTTGGTTTTCTGATTGCCTCCATTGCCGCCTTTTTTGGTTATACCGTTGAAGGGGGGGCTTTCGATGTAGGTACAGCCAGTACAAGGGCAGTGGTGAATACGAGCATCATGATACTGGTTTCTGATTTGATATTAACTCAGTTGCTTCTATGATCAAAATTTCAAATATATATAAGTCCTTCGAGCAGAAAGAGGTTTTGAAGAATATCTCGATGGAATTCAACAAAGGAGAAACCAACCTGATTATTGGCCGAAGCGGATCTGGCAAAACGGTGTTGCTTAAGTCAATTGTTGGATTACTTGAAGTTGACAGGGGAAAGATATTTTACGACGACCGTGATTTTACTTCCATGAACCTGAAGCTACGCAAGAAGCTCAGGCAGGAAATGGGGATGGTTTTTCAGGGTGGGGCGCTTTTTGACTCGTTGACTGTTGAGGAAAATATACGCTTCCCACTCGATATGTTTTCAATGCTTTCATCTGCCGAGAAACAAAAGCAGGTTGATTTTTGCCTTGACCGGGTAAATATATCGGATGCCAATAAAATGTTCCCATCAGAAATTTCCGGAGGGATGCAGAAGAGGGTGGCCATTGCAAGAGCTATTGTTTTGAATCCCAAATACTTGTTCTGTGATGAACCGAATTCGGGACTCGACCCTGAAACTTCAATATTAATAGACGAACTGGTGCATCAAATTACGGTTGACCTTCAAATTACCACCATCATCAACACCCATGATATGAATTCAGTGATGGAAATCGGCGACAACATCCTGTTCATCTCTGAAGGAGAAATGTGCTGGGAAGGTAACCGAAAAGAGATCTTGAGTACCGATAACCACAAGCTTCAGGAATTCGTATTTGCCAATAAACAGTACCAAAAGATCCGGGACGATAAAATTAATGAATAGGCTTTTGGGGTACTATGATATTGCAAGGTAAGGATTTGGATGAAGATTTGATTTGTAATATATTTGTAAATATCAAAGGAGGCCAAAATGGGAGCACATGTTTTAAGTAACATGCAAAAAGAATTGCTTAAACTTTATTCAACTGAAATCCCTGATGCTCAACTTCAGGAGATAAAATATTTGTTGAGTAATTATTTTGCAGAAAAGGCATCTGATGAAATGGATCGTCTGTCTGATGAAAACAAATGGGATGATCAAACGATGAATCAATGGGCAAATGAACACAACAGGCACCAGGATCATCATTGATATCAATGTTTTTATCACCATCATAGGAAAAAAATCGCCTAATCGATGGATTTTTGATCGAATCATTTCCGGCGAATTCCAACTATGCGTAAGCAATGAAATTTTATGGGAATACGAAGAAATATTGTCTAAAAAAGCCAATGAACTTGTCTCCAGAAACGTAATTGATTTTCTGTTGATAAGTCCTTTTGTTCATAAAGCTGATATCTTCTTTAACTGGCACCTTATTTCTGAGGATCCCGATGATGACAAATTCATTGATTGTTATCTATCTTCAGACGCAGTCTTTCTTGTTTCAAATGATCAACACTTTGATAGGATCAGACATGTAGATTTTCCAAAGATAAACCTCTATTCACTGAAAGAATTTGAATTAGAATTCAGAAAAGAGTAATTCAAATCTTTCCTTTTTTATCCTTTAGGAGTCATTGTCACAACAGGGATGATCATCTCTTCAAGGGAAATGCCTCCATGCTGAAACGTGTTTCGGAAATACTGGGCGAAATAATTATAGTTGTTCGGATAGGCAAAAAAATCGGTATTGGTGGCAAAGATATAGGAAGTGCTTACATTCCTCGAAGGCAGATGCACGGTTGCCGGGTGCTTAACCTCGTAGATCATCTTGGATTTGTAATTCAGGTTGCGGCCTAACTTGTAGCGTAAATTGGTATTTGTTTCGCGGTCCCCAATCACTTTATGGGCGTTTTCAACCCTGATACTTCCATGATCGGTAGTAAGGACCACCTTCACTTTATTCTCGGCCAAAAGCTTCACCAAATCGAGCAGTGAGGAGTGGTTAAACCAACTGAGGGTAAGGGAACGGTAAGCAGATTCATCGCTCGCGAGTTCTTTGATCATGTCCATTTCGGTACGAGCATGGGAGATCATATCCACAAAATTGACCACCATCACCGACAGGTCGCTTTGCAGGATGCTTCCCAAAAAGTCGGTCATCTTTTTATCGCCCTTTACGTTGGTGATCTTCTCAAAAAACAATTTGTATTTCTTGCCCCGCCTTGTCAGTTGTTTCTGCAACAACTCCTGTTCATGGCGGTTTTTGTGTCCTTCATTGTCATCATCATCCCACAATTCGGGGTATAGTTTTTCTATTTCCGAAGGCATCAGTCCTGAGAACATGGCATTTCTGGCATACATAGTGGCCGTAGGCAGGATGCTGCAATAAAGTTCCTCCTCTTCGATGTGGTAATAGTTGGTTAAGATGGTGGCCAGCACGCGGTACTGATCATACCTCAGGTTGTCGATCACCAGTACAAAAACCTTGTTTCCTGCATCCACCAGTGGAATGATCTTTTCCTTGAAAATATCCACTGAAAGCATGGGCCGGTTGTTTTGATGGCCGTCGAACCAACCCTGGTAGTTGTTGCGGATGTATTTGGCAAATGAGTTATTGGCCTCCGATTTCTGCATCTTTAGCACCTCGTCCATGGCTGAATCTTCTGAAGAGCTGAGTTCGAGTTCCCAAAATACCAGTTTGCGGTAAACTTCCACCCATTCATCAAAGGAAAGCTGATCGCTGATTTGCATGCCAATTTTAGAGAATTCACTTTGATAGGCTGATGTGGTACGCTGGGTAACCAGGCGACGCTGATCAACATTCTTTTTTATTGACAGCAGGATTTGATTCGGATTGACAGGCTTGATCAGGTAATCGGCCATTTTCGAACCAATGGCTTCATCCATAATATCTTCTTCTTCGCTTTTGGTAATCATCACTACCGGAACATTGGGATCGATGGTTTTGATTTCATTCAGTGTTTGCAGTCCACTGAGCCCGGGCATATTTTCATCCAGGAAGATAATGTCGAAAAAGTTTGTTTTCACCAACTCAACGGCATCACTTCCATTGTTGGCAGTAACAACTTCAAATCCTTTTCCCTGAAGGAAAATGATGTGCGCCCTTAATAAATCGATTTCGTCGTCCGTCCAAAGTATTTTTGTTTTGGCCATAATGATTGAATTTGAGCAATAATGATACTGTTGTTATAAACAACTGAAAATGGAAGAAAGTATAAACTTAACAAACTTTAACGGAGAATACAATATCCCTGCCAAGAGTCCGCAGTGAATAGTCCTTTTCGCTACCTTAAGAAAAGTTATTTGGCCAGGTAGAATTGCTTGTAAAATTCCATGTAGGTCAATATGTTTTTACCCTGTCTGAAGATCGTTTCGTTTTCAGGAGTAATGATAAAATTACGGTAATTGGCATTTTGGATAGGGCCATAAACTCCCTGGTCTTTGGATATTGCCCGCAGATAATCAAGGGCCATTTGCCTGGACGTAAATCCTTCAACCTTAATAACTATCCTGAAATCGTCAAGCATGTTGTTGGTAAGTTTCAAGGCTGCCTGGGGGTAATTTTGAGTGTTGTACTGTTGAATGGATTGAGCCAGTGCATCGGCATTGACTTCTTCTTTCGGCACAATGAGCAGGAAGGATTGCAAGCCGTCAATCTTTTGCTTGTAAGGCCCTGAATAAGCTGCCGGGGCTGTTTTAACCGCATTGGCAGGCGTTGTTTCAACACCTATATATTTTGCCCTGAAGAAGGTCAGATAATCGGCTATCCGCTTTGTTTCGTTCATTTTCTTCAGGTTGGCATCGGTAATGATAAAATTACGGTATCCTAATGTATCCAGGCTCTTGTACAGCTTACGGGTCGCCACCGCTTTGGTGAAGTAACTGATCGCTTCATTCTTGGTTTTAAATGGACGGACAATCAATAACTGGTTATTGTCCAGTTGCTTTTGAACAATGGTCAGGTTTTCCTTGGCATACTGGTCACGGTTATGGGCTTCGAAACTAGCTGCAACAGGCTTAAGGTTAAATCCCGGAGCATTGACTGCGATGACAAAGTTCTGGGGCCCTGTTTCTTCATCGGTATACAAATCAGCATTTGAAGTTGAGGGTGTGATGGTTACAAATGATCCTTTTTCCTTCAGTGTATTTTCTTCAGCCTTGGCTTTGGCCATTAATTCCTCGGGTTCAGGCAAAACTTCATCGGTAAAATCGCCTGTGATAAACTTACTGTAATTTAATACAAAGAACTTGAGGTATTCATCGTAATTTTTGTCAGCTGTAATCTCCCTGAAATTGGTTGATGAGGCTACAAAGTTGACGTATTTGATATTTTTAAGGGCCTGGAATACGCTGCGTTGTTTGATAATTGACCGGAAATAGATCAACCCCTGTTCCTTATCATTCAGTGAACGGATGAGTAGCAGGGCGGTATTGTTGTTCAAGTTTTGGGTCTCAATGTCGAAATCGACTTTGGTATAATGATCAATGTTGTAATTGGCAATGTCGAATTTCAGCCGGTTAAGGTCGATATTGGCATCTTTCGGATAAGCGATCACGAAATAATGCAAAAGGTCCTCATCGTAGGAGAATTTTCCTTCAAAGGCGTCGGTCCCTTTGGCGTTCTCTGGCAACAATTCGCTGTTTTTGATTTTGTCGTTCAGGTAGCCAATGTTTACAAGGTTTTGATAATTGGCCAATGTACTATCCTGGATTAATTTCAATATCTGCTCGGCCAAAGGTTTGGGTTCTGCCTTCGGGTAGGCATTGATGTATTCAGTCAGTAAATTTGCAAAGGCTCCCCAGTTTGTTTGAGTGCCATCGGCTACCATCCTGATGAATTTTATTTTGGGGACCAGGGCGCTGTCCGGTTGCATCGTTACGATTTGATCGGTTATTTGTCCGGCTTTGGAATACTGTCCGTTTTTAAATTCAAGGAAAGCCTTTTGATACATACGGTTTATACTGTCAGCCTTGGCTTCAAGCTCAATGAAATAGTTGGGATTCAACAGATATTTGGCATATTTTGAATCCGGGAAATTGGTCACGATCAGGTTTTTGTAATAATCAGCTTTCTCCTGATTGTTCATCTTTGTATAAAGGTCATACAATTCAAAATAAGAAGCAAGGCTGAATGCATTATCGGGATAGCGTTTGTTCAAGTCTTCCAATGCCTCACTGGCGCGGGGAAAGTCAGAGAATTCAGTCTTGAAAATTCTTCCTGCATTGAACAGTGCATTCTTGATTTTGGTATGCGAAATAGTCAGCAGTGAATCGTTTACCGGCAAGTTTTGTGTATAGAAATCACGGCTTTTGGTATCCGTTATTTTCTTCACAACCGGTTCATTTCCCTTGACAGAGTCTTCACTTTCAGCCGTTACGTCTTCTACCGCATTCCGTTTGTCAGCCCTGCGCCAGCCGTCTTCGAGTTTGCGTTTTCCCCAAAGCCGTTCAAACTCAACCTTTCCATAAGCGACTGTTGTAGGATTATAGAAATACCAACCGGCACCTTCCTGTTGTTTGCTTAATCCGAACCTGCTGTCATTGGACCTGAAATAGCTTTGGTTCGATAGCTGAGTGGCTTCGTCTTTTTTTGTTTTTGCTTCTTTCTCAATGGCCTGGGCGATCCATTGATTGATCAGAGTGTTTCTTGTGGATTCGTCCAACTTGGCAATCCGCTGAAGGCTATCTTCCCGCTCAACAGTATAGATGTTGTCTGTCAACCGGGTCAGACTATGGTAACGATCTGCAATTTTCTGGTAATTCGGATATTTTTCATCAATGACCACCATGGCGCTGTCATAATAGCTCTGGGCATTCTTATAGCTTAGTTCGTCAAAGTATATCTGTGCAAGGGTAAGGCATGACAGGGCACGCTGGTATAAATTGGCGGAACTTAACGAGGCCGATTTGGTGTATTCTTCCTTGGCCTGTTTCTTGTTTCCCTCTTTCATGGATATGTTGCCGATGGCAAAATAGATCTGATCGCGGAACTCCAGGTTCTTTTTATCGTGGAGCATCTTTCGAAGCTCTTTTTTGAGTTTGTCTGCATCGCCAGTTCCTGTAAAAGTGCTTGCTGCACTAATTTGTGCATTGAAAGCCATTTTATAGGGAGGATTCATCCGGGTAACAGCCCTGAAGGTTTTGGATGCTTTTTCGGTATCGCCTGTTTCCTGGTACCATTGGGCCAAAATGTAGGTATATCGAAGGCGATCCTCCTTTTTGCCGGCCTGCTTGATGGCAATCGAAAGAAAGGGAATTCCTTCCTTATAGGACAATTGCCTTGCATAATAGTCTGAAGTTACCGTTGCCAGTTCCCCATCAAGGCGTTTGGGAAAATGTTCATCCCCCTGCAAAACCTGGATCAGTTCATAGGCTTCCACATAGCGTTCCATCTCCGTATAACAGCGAATCAACCAGATATCGGCTGTGTATTTTGAAGGATCATCTTCAAATTTACGTACCACGTAGTTGAAATTCTCAATGGCTGACATATAGTTATGTTGGTAAAAGTAGGCTTTTCCCATCAAGATATAGGCATCGTCCACCCAATTGTTGAATTCCTCCTGACTGGCAAATTTGATATACGATTTGCTCCTGTGTTTTCTTCGTTTGGGCTTTTTGGTAATCGAGTGTGTTTGTATCAGTTTTGAGCCTTTCATCACTGCATTGTCCATATCCGAAGTGGCAGCGGTGGCTGTTGTAGGATTGCTCGATTTAAAAAGGGGCAATACTTTCGAATAATCATCCTCGAATGAATTGTTGATCTTGGCAACGCCGGCATGAAGGCTTTCCTTGCCGTTAAAGTAAACATTGTAGTGAGCCGTTACATTGTTGTAGGCGCGCGATACCACAGTGTTTTTTTCTGTGGAACATCCGGACAGGAAAAACAACACGACAGCGAAAAATATGCGATATGATAACCGTTTGACCAATAGTTGATTTTTATTGACTTTAGGATAAACTGCCAATTTGGAATAATATTGTATGAAACTACCTATAAAATGTAGGTTTCACCAAATAAAATGGCACCTGTTTAAGTCTGCAATATTACAAACTTTCGAATGAATTACCCACTACCTGGAAGCGTTAATGGGGGAAACTAACTCATAAGAACTCCATACAGGAATCCCTGGCGCTTAAACTGGAAATTAATCACCCCTGTTTTAGAGCCTTTGGTAGAACCAAAGGTAAGAATTTTGAATGATAATTCCAACGATTTGTGCCCTTTCCAAGAAAATGGTGAAATTTTCGGACTGCTTTCTCCCATCCATCGGATGATAACCGAATGAGGTTTTCGTACCCTTATCTGTGCATCTTGTGTGCTTCTTCTGTGCATCTTGTGTGCATCTTGCGTGTTGTCAAGCACAGAAGATGCACAGAAGAAGCACACAAGAAGCACAGATAAAGGTACGAAAACCTCACTGGAACACTTCACGAAGGATGACTGATATCTTTTGGAAGGTCGATTGGGTGGGAACTATCAGAAATATTTGTGTGATTGTTGTAATTTGTAAAAGAGTTATGAAAATACTCATTGATGAAAATATTCAATTGACATAAATTTATATGGGATGTACGTTGATACAAAAAAAAAATTAGGGAAGACGACAACTAAATAGTATTTCGGGTGTTCATAAACAGTATAACTTAAAACTGAATTCATCGTAAACAGGTGAATACTTTTTGTACAATGCTCCAGCAGTTTTAAAATGGAAGAAACTTTACAATGTTTAAGCTTAGGAATTTGATCAGTCATCATACTCCCCAAAGTGTTGTGGAAAAATACCAGCTAGGCATCTCCCTTAGTGGTGGGGGTGCCCGTGGAATTCTTCACATTGGAGTTTTGGAGGCCCTGCATCAACATGGACTGCGTCCTGATATTGTCTCGGGAACCAGTATTGGTGCCTTTGTGGGAGTATTGTACGCAGCGGGAATGGAGCCCCTGCAGATCCTGGAGATGGTCAAATCCAGCAAAATGTATAAATTGATCAAATGGAAAGTCCCCTCCAGCGGTTTGCTGGATATCAATAAGGTTCTGCCCGTTTTACAAAAATATATTCCGGTGGATGACTTTTCGGCCCTCGAAATGCCTTTTTACTGTTCGGTAACCAATCTTAATTCCGGGCTTTCGGAAACGAAAAGTTCAGGTAAGCTTTTCCAGTGGGTGTTGGCATCGGCATCCATCCCCCTTGTGTTTGAACCTCAGGTCATTGAAGGGAACACCTACGTGGATGGGGGGCTGTTAAACAACCTTCCTGTTCACAGCATTCGCGATCAATGCAGGTTCCTGATCGGAGTCAATGTAAACCACAATGGTCCGGAGGAAAACATAACCGGTTTCAGAGCCATTGCCGAACGCGCCTTTCGACTGGCCATGGCTAAAAATGTACATGAAAGTCTTACGATCTGCGATTTTGTTATTAATCCCCCAGAAACAAGGTTTTTTAGTATCTTTGATTTTCGTAGGGCCAACGAAATATACCAGATCGGTTTTGACGAAACGGAACGCAGAATGCCGGAATTACTGGAATTTATGGCCCGTCGAAAGGTTGTTCAGGAAAAAGAAGGGGCAATAATCAGAAAATCATAGCGTTTTAGCGAAAATTTTGATAAAAAGACTTATATTTATTCATAATTTAAGATTATAACCCATGAAAAAATTATTATTTATTGTGTCGGTTCTTATCCTTGCCTCTTGTGGACAACACAAAAAGGAGATTGCCCGCATGCAGGCCAAGCAAGACAGCATTGCCCAACTGAACGTGCAAAAAGATGCTTCAATTTTGGAGTTTATGTCTGCCATGAATGAAATTCAGTCGAATTTGGATTCCATTAAGACCATTGAAAAGATTGTATCTGTTCAATCTAGTTCCGGCTCGGAGATGAAACCCGATGCTAAAAAGAGAATTATTGCTGAAATTGCAGAAATCAACAATCTACTCCAGAAAAATAAAGAGCTTTCAAAATCGCTTCAGGGGAAACTTCGGGCTTCGAACTTAAAGATCGCTGAATTCGAAAAAATGGTCGCTCAGCTCAATAAACAAATGGCAGACAAAGACACCGCCATTAATGATTTAAGCAAGAAACTGGAAAACATGCATATTGATGTTGCCAATTTGAATCAGAAAATTGAAACCATTACCGCTGAAAATGAGCAAACGGTCAAAGAAAAGAATCAGGCCATTGAGGAACAAACCAATGCAATGAATACTGCTTATTATGCCTTTGGAACCAAGAAAGAATTGACTGAAAAGAATGTCATTGAAAAAGAAGGTGGCGTCCTGGGATTAGGTAAAACCATCAAAATGAAGAAGAATTTTAACCGCGATTATTTCATGAAAATTGATATTCGTGAATTCAAGGAATTGCCCCTGAATGCCAAAAAGGCCCAGGTGATAACCGTGCATCCTGCAGGATCGTTTCACTTGACGGGAACTAAGAAAGTGGAAAGCCTTGTGATCGATAAACCAGAAGATTTCTGGAAGGCTTCAAAATATTTATTGGTGGTCGTTGATTAATTGATCAGTTGGCCCCGTTGAAAGAGGGCATTAATGATAAAAAAAGAGACTTCAAATAACGAAGTCTCTTTTTTTAGGGCAATTATATCAATGCTTAACGATTGAATTTTAACCGTTTTCCTGTGATCCCTTCAACAACTTTTCCATTTTCATATACCAACTGTCCGTTGACATAGGTAGCCTTTACACGGTGCGAAAATTCCATTCCATCGAAAGGCGACCAGCGGCATTTGTAAAGAATGTTTTCAGGAGAAACGACCCATGGCTGATCCTTTTCTACCAGCACCAGATCGGCATAATAGCCTTCACGAATATAACCGCGGCGGTCGATCCTGAACAAGTCCGCCGGAGCATGGCACATCTTTTCAATCACTCGCTCAACGGTAATCCGTCCTTGGTTGCTCATTTCCAGCATGGCCGTCAGCGAATGTTGTACCAACGGTCCTCCTGATGGTGCTTTGAAATAAGTGTTGGTTTTTTCCTCCAGGGTATGTGGGGCATGGTCTGTTGCTACCACATCAATTTTATCCCCTAGCAGTGCCTCCCAAAGTGCTGATTTGTCGGCAGCTGATTTGATGGCCGGGTTCCATTTAATGCGGGTTCCATAGGCCATATAATCCTGCTCATCAAACCACAGGTGATGAACGCAAACCTCGGCGGTAATGTGTTTTTGATCAACAGGGCCTGCAGCGAATAGTTTCATCTCGTCAGCGGTAGAAAGGTGCAATACATGCAGCCGGGTGCCAAATCTGGAAGCCAGTTCAACGGCTTTGGCAGTTGATTTAAAACAGGCCTCTGCACTTCGTATTTTTGGATGGGCCGACATGGGAACATGTTCGCCATATTTTTCTCTGTAAATGGCCAGGTTCCTCACAATGGTCGGTTCATCTTCACAGTGGGTAGCAACCAGCAGTTTGGTATTTCTGAAAATCTCAGAAAGGATAGCTTCATCGTCCACCAGCATATTGCCCGTTGAGGAACCCATGAATACTTTTATTCCGCAAACATCTGCACCGTTGGTTTTGAGCACCTCTTCCAGGTTGTCGTTGGTGGCGCCCATGTAAAATGAATAGTTGGCCGGGGAAACCTGCCCTGCACGCTCATATTTCTGTTCCAGCAATAGCTGGGTCACCGCCTGTGGGTTGGTATTGGGCATTTCCATGTAGGAAGTCACTCCACCGGCAACAGCAGCCCGGGATTCTGTGGCAATTTCGCCCTTGTGGGTCATCCCTGGTTCCCGGAAATGGACCTGATCGTCGATGACTCCCGGCATTAGGTATTTACCCTGGGCATCGATGACCGCTACCCCTTGCAGGAATTCCTCCGGGATGTTTTGACCGGTAAACACCTTTTCAATCAGCTCTCCATCAATCAGTACAGCTCCGCTGAAGATTCTGCCTTCATTGACGATCTGTGCATTTTTAATCAGTGTCTTCATAATTTTATGGATTTACCTACCGCACCGGGCAATCAAAAATACGGAATATATGGAAGAGTTTAACTTCAAAGTTTAACGTTCAACGTTTAAAGTTCCAATTTCCAGATCGGCACGCAACTTGAAACTTTGAACTTTAAACCCTTAAAGGTCAAACCCGAACCTCATTTACATTTTCATATTTGGTGAACCAGCTTCTGATTTTCATTTTCAGCACTCCCCAAAGCGCTTCGTTGAAAATACCGCCGCTCATCTTGGAGTTTCCCTCCTGCCTGTCGGTAAAAATGATGGGAACTTCAACAATCTTAAAACCGTGTTTCCAGGTCTTAAATTTCATTTCTATCTGAAAACCGTAACCCTTCAGTCGGATATTGTCAAAGTCGATTGTTTCCAATACTTTGCGGTGATAACATTTAAATCCGGCAGTGGTATCCATGATTGTCATGCCCGTGATAAACCGTACATAAACCGATGCCAGGTACGACATGATTACCCTGCCCAGCGGCCAGTTGATCACGTTAATCCCTGTAATATAACGGGAGCCGATAGAAAGGCTGGCCTTTTGTTCAACACAGGCGGCATACAATCGTTCCAGATCTTCCGGATTGTGCGAGAAATCACAGTCCATTTCGAAAATATAATCATACGGATGTTCCAATGCCCAATGAAAACCGGCCAGGTAAGCTTTTCCTAGTCCTTGTTTGCCTGCTCGCTTTAAAATGTGTAACTTGTCGGGGAATTCAGCAATGAGCCGTTCAACAATTCCTGCTGTTCCATCGGGCGAATTGTCGTCAATAATCAACACATGGAAAGGAGTCTTCAATGAAAAGACCTTTCGGATCATTCGCTCAACGTTCTCTTTTTCGTTGTATGTTGGAATCAATACCAGGTTTTGATGCACGCTGTTGGTTTTATTTAAGTACGAAAATAAGTTTTTTTATTGATTACGTGTTCTTGTTGGCAATGTTTAACAAATTTTAGGCAATTGGAACGAAATTTTACCGAAATTTAGCCAAATATTCTGCTTTGAAGGTTACAAACCGTTATATTTAAACCTTGAAGCCATAAACCTGATCATCTCATGAAACGATTGACAATTCTGTTGTTGATGCTATCCCTATCTATGGGAGTCGTCTTTGCACAGAAACGAAATAGTAGTTTGCTTACATTATCGGCTCCTGCCGGCAACCTGGTTGCCTCCGTTCACCGTTCCGGAAAGACGGTGATTCCCAATGGCCGGTTCCTGACTCCTTATGGAAAGTCAATTGAGGTAGCTCCTCATCCCTTTGGCCTTACAGTGAGTGCTGATGGAACAGTTGCGGTGACAGCCAATTCGGGCATATCACCCATCTCTATTTCCATCATCAAAAACTATCAATCCAAAAGACCTTCTGTGATGCAGGTTCCTCACGGGGCTAATACCGATAGAGGGGTCCTTGCCTCCGTATTTATGGGACTGGCCATTTCTCCCGACAATAAGATCGTCTATGTAGCCGGAGGCCAGCAAAACAAGATTTACCTCTTCTCCGTGGATTCAGGAGCCAAGTTAGATTCCATTGACTGTTCCATTTCAGAAAAAGGAGCACCTACCCCGGATGGATACATTGGCGACATGATTTTAAGCAAAGATGGCCGTTTTCTCTATGCCGTTGACCAGATGCTCTTTCGGATGATTGTGGTCGATACCCATCAAAAGAAAATTATTTCAAGTGCTAAAACAGGGCGTTATCCCTTTGGAATCGTCCTCTCTCCCGACCAGGACAAGGTGTATGTAGCCAATGTGGGTATGTTTGAATACAGTAAGATTGGTCACATTGAAGCAGATCGGGAACACAAGGGAGCATTGGACTTTCCTCTCTTTGGCTTTGGGACAGAAGAAATGAAAAAGGGCATGCGTATTGATTCCCTGGATATTCCGGGCCTTGGAGAACCCAATGCTCCTGAATCTTTTTCCGTATGGTCATTTTCAGTAACTGATCCTTCAAAGCCCCAAGTCAAGGCCAAGATAAAAACAGGTGCCCTTGTAGGTGAAATCATTGAAGGCATTCCTGCCGTTGGCGGGGCAAGTCCCAATTCACTGGCCGTTACTTCGCAGTATGTATTTGTCAGCAACGGAACCAATGACAATATTTCGGTGATTGATATGGTACATGATACCATTTCCACCCAAATTTCCCTCAAGTTGCATCAGGCAGTAAGCCACTTTCGTGGTGTCATTCCTTTTGGGCTTACTGTTTCTCCTGATCAGAGGAGACTGTATGTGGCTGAATCCGGAATAAATGCAATAGGGGTGATCGATATTCCTTCCCTTAAAGTACTTGGACATATTCCTTCAGGTTGGTTTCCCTCCAAACTTAAAGTAACTCCCGATGGGAAAACCCTTGTGGTAAGCAATGCAAAGGGTTTTGGAAGCGGGCCAAACGGGGGTAAATCTTTTAAGGAAGCAGAAGAAGGCAGCTACATCGGCAATTTAATGAAAGGAAGTGTTTCGGTAATGCCCATTCCAAATGACAAGAAGCTGGCTGCCCTTACCCAAAAGGTGATCAGCAACAATTATAAGATAGAAGACTATCAGCAGGTGGCCGGCCAAAGGGGCAATAATCCCATTCCAGTTTATGGAGGCGAGAAGGAGTCTCCCATCAAATACATCGTCTTTATCTCCAAGGAAAACCGCACCTACGATGAGATCTTCGGACAGGTAACCAAGGGCAACGGCGATCCTTCCCTTGCCCGTTATGGCCGGAATTCTTCTTTTTCCAACCGCTCGCAATCGCTCAAAGTGGATCATGCAACGGTCATGCCCAATCACCTTCAATTAGCCACCCAATTTGCGATTTGCGACAACTTCTATGTCGATGCCGATGTTTCTGCTGACGGGCATCGATGGCTGGTCAATACCTATCCAAATGAGTGGGTCGAATCTACTGTCCCGGCCAGTTATGGAGGCAACCGGTCCTATCATTCAAAGTCCAAAGCTCCCGGAAGCCTTGCCATGACCGGATCGGCAGGGGCTATCTTTCCGGAGGACTACAATGAAGCCGGTTCGATGTGGGAACACCTTGAACGAAACGGGGTTGAATTTTTCAACTTTGGCTTTGGAACCATGTTCGAGCCTTCTCTTTACGAAGATACGTATAAATACACCGGGGTCAAACACTATGTGAACTTTCCACTTCCCTTGCCCATGTTTTCGCGCACTTCCAAAACATACCCTACCTTTAACATGGCCATTCCCGACCAGTTTCGCATCAATCAGTTCATCAAGGAATGTGATGAGAAATGGATAAAACCAGGCCTTCCATTGCCTTCCATGCTTACGGTCATTATTCCCAATGATCATGGGGCAGACGAACGCCCCGCAGCTGGTTATCCATTCCGTGAAAGTTATATGGCCGACAATGATCTGGCTGTTGGTAGAATCGTGGAATACCTTTCGCATACCCCATACTGGAAAAATATGGCCATCGTAATTACCGAAGATGATGCCCAGAATGGCGTCGATCATGTGGATGCCCATCGCAGCGTGCTGATGGTCATTTCACCATACGCCAAGAAAGACTTTGTCTCAAAGGTGCATTACAGCTTTGGAAGCATCTTTAAAACCTTCTGGAATATCCTTGGCCTGCCTTACCTGAACCAGTACGATGCTGCGGCCAATGATTTTGCCGATCTGTTTACTGCAACCCCTGATTTCACCCCTTATAATGCCCTTCCGGTGGATGTACGTATCTTTGATCCCAAGAAAGCATTGACCCCTTTGGATGAGAATTTCGACTGGGAAGCTGTCCGTCAGTCCCCCTTAATCGACGATGTGGAAGATATGCAGGACGACCAGAAAGAAAAGAAGGAATATAGGCTGGAAGATCAGAAGAGAAAATAGGAAAAGATAATGGAACGCGGATATACACTGGTTTAGCGGATTAGAAGCGGATTTGTTTTCAATAAATTGAAACGGATTTAAAAAAGTAGCAAGGGTATATAAATGATTGGGAGTTTTTAAAAGCCCCGTTTTATAAATCCGAATACGAAGTATTGTAAATCCGCTTCTAATCCGCTAAACCAGCGTATATCCGCGTTCTATTCTTCTTTTTCTTTTCATGATAATCCTTCCTAGTTATGTCGGGAAAACGGTTAACACTCCATTCCACATTTCACTTCTGCCGCCCTTTAAACTTGGAACAATCTTTATTATCTTTGCCGCTTATCAATAGAAACTTTTATCACACTCATAAAAATGGAATATAAATTCTGGGAAATTGAGCCCAAATGGCAGCAATACTGGGAGGAACACAAAACGTTTAGAACGCCAAACGATTTCTCGAAACCAAAATATTACGTGTTGGACATGTTTCCCTATCCATCTGGTGCAGGTTTGCATGTAGGTCATCCGGAAGGATACACGGCTACCGATATCCTGAGCCGCTACAAACGCATGAAGGGTTTTAACGTGCTGCACCCTATGGGTTGGGATGCTTTTGGTCTGCCCGCAGAGCAATATGCCATACAAACCGGGACTCATCCTGCCGTAACAACCAACATCAATTGCGATAACTTCCGCCGACAGATCAAATCTCTTGGACTGAGCTACGACTGGGAGCGTGAAATCAATACCACCGATCCCAAATATTTCCGTTGGACACAATGGATCTTTACCAAGTTATACAATACCTGGTTTGATGCTGAAGCCAATAAAGGAAGACATATCAGCGAACTGCCCATTCCTGCCGACATTCAGGCACAGGGCGCAGAAGCCGTCAATGCCTACATAGGTTCTAAGCGTCTTGCTTACTATGGCAATGCGCAAGTCTGGTGGTGCGAGTCCTGCAAAACGGTATGCGCCAACGAGGAAGTACTAAGTGATGGTTCGCATGAGAAATGTGGCAACCAGGTAACGCGCCGCAACCTCAAGCAATGGCTGCTTCGTATTGCCCATTATGCCGAACGTTTATTGGAAGGATTGGACGATCTTGACTGGCCTGAAGGGGTGAAGGACATGCAGAAGAACTGGATAGGTAAATCTACCGGTGCAGAGGTTGACTTTGCCATTGAAGGATTGGATGAAAAACTGCGCGTTTATACTACCCGTCCCGATACCTTGTTTGGAGCCACATACATGGTGGTTTCTCCTGAGCATCCGATGCTCCAAACGCTGGTCACCCCTGAAAATGAAGCCAAGGTGAAACAATATATCCAGGCTGCTTCCCTGAAGTCTGATCTTGACCGTACTGAATTGGCCAAAGACAAGACGGGTGTTTTTACAGGCCGCAATGCCATTAACCCCATTACCGGACAGCCTATCCCCATCTGGATGGCCGACTATGTGCTGATGGGTTACGGAACGGGCGCCATTATGGCCGTTCCAGCACACGATACCCGCGACTTCGAGTTCGCTCAGAAGTTCAATATACCGGTGGTTTGTATCCTTGATCCCAAGAGTGCAGACGAGGAAACCCGTGCAAAGGTTTTGGCCGGTGAGGCTTGCTGGACCGAAGACGGAGCCTACATCAATTCGGCCAACCCTGCCATCGGCCTTGACCTGAATGGCCTGAGCAAGAAAGAGGGTATCGCCAAGGTAGTGAAATGGCTGGGTGAAAATGGAATTGGTGAAGCTACTACAAACTATAAGCTGCGCGACTGGTTATTCAGCCGTCAACGTTACTGGGGCGAACCTTTCCCTGTGATTCACTGGGAAGATGGAGAGATTGCCCTTGTTGAGGATGATCTGCCCGTTGAACTTCCTCAGATGGAAAAATATGAACCTGGAGAAGGTGGAGAATCACCTTTGGCCAATGCAACTGACTGGCTGTACGTGGTGGATAAAAATGGTCGCAAGGGTCGCCGCGAAACCAACACCATGCCTCAATGGGCTGGTTCTTGTTGGTATTACCTGCGTTACATCGATCCCCGCAATGATGAAAGTATTTTCGATAAAAAGCTCGAAAACTACTGGATGCCTGTCGACTTATATGTTGGGGGTGCCGAACATGCCGTTTTGCATTTGCTGTATTCAAGGTTTTGGCACAAAGTGTTGTTCGATCTGGGCATTGTCTCAACCAATGAGCCCTTCCAGAAGCTGTTCAACCAGGGAATGATCCTTGCCTTTGCTTATCAAACCGCCACGGGCGCCAAGGTAGCCAGTGATTTGGTGGAAGAGAAAGAAGGTAAATATTTCCACATTGAAACAGGGGAAGAACTGACACAGATCGTGGCCAAAATGTCTAAATCGCTCAAGAACGTGGTAAACCCTGATGATGTGGTAGCCAAGTTTGGTGCCGACTCATTGCGCCTTTACGAAATGTTCATGGGCCCCTTGGACGATACCAAACCCTGGGCGGAGAATGGTGTGAAGGGCGTTTTCGGATTCCTGAACCGTGCTTCGCGTTTCTTCGGAACCCCTGAAAACATAGTTGATCAGGAGGACGACAAGGAAACTCTCAAATTGTTGCACCAGACCATCAAGAAGGTTGCTTTCGATATCGAGAACATGAAATTCAATACCGGCATATCGGCCCTGATGGTGTTCAACAACCTGGCCATGAAAAAGGGAAAGGTCAGCAAGCAGACGGCTGAAATCTTCGCCCGTTTGCTGGCCCCTTATGCGCCCCATCTGGCTGAAGAACTGTGGCAACTATACGGTCATCCCAGCACTTTAAGCTATGAACCATGGCCGGAGTTTGATCCTGCCCTGATGACCGAAGATGTATTCGAATACCCGGTTTCATTCAACGGAAAGGTACGCTTCAAGCTTGAAATAGCCGTAGGTACTCCGGTTTCAGAAATTGAAAAAGCCGTTCTGGAAAATGAAACATCCCTCAAATGGCTCGATGGAAATACCCCCAAAAAGGTGATCATCGTTCCCAACAAGATTGTGAACATCGTGATCTAAACCCTTTTTTCAAAATAATAAAAAAGCACAGGATGAAAGTTCTGTGCTTTTTTTGTTTCCTATAAATTCAGATGTGCTAAGTGCATAGGCTTTCAGCAGAACCTATTTTTAATCTATTCTCTCATTTAAAATGTCGCCTCTAAAATGGCCTGAACATCAATCATCATCATCATTGCGAGGAACGAAGCAATCCCTTATCAGTTAAATATTTATGGATTGTTTCGTTCCATGCAATGACTACGCTGATTGAGATGCCACTAATACAAGAAGCACCATTTAAGCTGAGACAAGACTTTTTTTTAGACTTCCTCTATTCTTCCTGCTGATTCTCTCCGGATTGAGTCTTATTCAATCAATATTCAGTCAATACTAATTCCATACTAACTCAATACCAAGTCAAGAGTTAATGGGTACATTACGGGTAGATAATGGGTACATTAAGGGTACATTACGGGTTCATGAACCTACTATGTACCCGTAATGTACCCATTATCTACCCGTAATGTACCTATTAACACTGGACTTGGTATTGAGTTGATATTGACTTAGTATTGATTGAATAGGAAGGAATCAGGGTAAAAATAGCATCTTATGATGAACAAATTTCATTTCGATGGGATCACTTGCATCCTTTTCAACTTACCTACCAAGGCTACCAATCAATTTCAGAAGGGACGTGGTGATAGGTTTACAACCTTTCCTGAATGTGACCTTTTCGTTAAGTGTTCCTTTTGATGATTTTTCACATAAAATGGCCCTGCGAAAGGACCTTTTTTTGTACCCGGAAAATATATTCGTATTTTGTGTTCAAAATCGGATCCAAACATTCAGTTCCTATGACGCTTCAGACAAAACAAAGACTTCAGGATGTTATTGAGGATTACGCCATTATCACCTTCGGGCTGATCCTGTACTCACTTTCATGGACCTTTTTCCTGGTTCCGGCACAGATTACCGGTGGCGGGGTCAGCGGGCTTGCAGCCGTGATGTTTTACGCCTATAAGATTCCGATCGGTTTGACTTTTTTCGGGATCAACCTGATCCTGGTGGCCATTGCCGTAAAAGTGCTGGGGGCCAGCTTTGGGGTGAAGACCATTTACAGCATGGTATTGCTGTCCGTTACCCTGAGCGCCTTGCCCACCTTGCCTGCCGAGTATGTGATCCATGACAATTTCCTGGCTGCTGTCCTGGGAGGGATGATGGGCGGAGTGGGCATCGGGATTGTATTTTCCAGGGGCGGAAGCACCGGTGGAACCGACATCATTGCTATGATTATCAACAAGTACCGCAACATTAGCCCGGGCAGGATCATCATGTACTGCGATGTGATTATCATCGGCTCCTCTTACTTTCTGCTTCATTCCATTGACAAGATGGTCTACGGGTTTGTCTCCATGGCCGTGGTATCCTATACCCTTGATGCCTTTTTGAGCGGCTCGAATGCTTCGGCCCAGATCTTTATCTTCTCGCCCAAATGTGAGGAAATAGCCGATTTTATAAATACGGAATCACTGCGTGGTGCCACAGTCCTGAACGGAAAAGGCTGGTACACCCAGCAGGATGTGCAAATATTGATGACCATTGTCCGAAAAAAGGAAACCAGTATGTTGTTCCGTAAAATCAAGGAGATTGACCCCAATGCCTTCATCTCCATGGCCAGTGTGATGGGGGTTTATGGCAAAGGGTTCGATAAGATAAAGGGATGACACCTCAGGGAAGGCATCGAATAAATATTTAAATAGAACGCGGATGAAATATG
>DMFR01000030.1:0-3903 GCA_003450125.1 Prolixibacteraceae bacterium
TATAAATATGTATTTTTAGACTGCACTTTTTACACGGTATCCAGGCTCCCATTGAATATTTAGACAATTTGATTTATGAAATTGAATGCAGAGGTTTTCTTGAATAAGAAAGTAATTATATCCGGCGGATTGGGATTCATCGGTTCCAATTTAGCCATAAAGCTGGTTGACTGTGGAGCAGTGGTAACCATTGTAGATAGCCTGATACCCGAATATGGTGGCAACTTATGGAACATCGAACCGGTAAAGGATAAGGTCAAGATCAACATTTCTGATGTCCGTGACGAGCATTCCATCCAGCACCTGATTCAAGGACAGGACTATTTCTTTAACCTGGCCGGACAGACCAGTCACCTGGACTCGATGCAAAATCCTTATACAGATCTTGAAATCAACTCCAAGGCACAACTTTTCATACTTGAAGCCTGCAAGAAATACAACCCTGGCATTAAAATCATCTTTGCCAGCACCCGTCAATTGTATGGGAAACCACAATACCTGCCTGTGGATGAGAAACATCCCTTATTTCCTGTAGATGTCAATGGCATCAACAAACTCTCAGGTGAATGGTACCACATTGTCTACAATCATGTATACGATATCAAGACTGCCATACTGAGGCTCACCAATACCTTTGGACCTCGAATGAGAATTAAAGATGCCCGCCAAACGTTTCTGGGCATCTGGATACGCAACCTTATTGAGAACAAGCCCATCACTATCTTTGGAGATGGAAGCCAGATCAGGGATTACAATTACATCGACGACGTGGTAGATGCCTTTTTAATGGTTGCAGGCTCCGATCAATGGAAGGGTTCAATTTTCAACCTGGGTAACGATCAACCCATTTCCTTAAAGACCACAGCCGAAATGATGATTGAAGAGAACAATGGAGGAAATTACATTTTTAAGGAATTCCCTGCAGATTTAAAGAAGATTGACATTGGTGATTTCTACAGCGATTTTGGCAAAATAAAGCAGATGCTGGATTGGACTCCCAAGGTTTCAACCCGCGAAGGAATAAAAGAAACACTTGAGTATTTTATAAAGAATTACAATTATTACATTTAAGATATTATCTAAAACAGATTGCAATGATTTTATTTAATGATTTTAAATTAGAGTCACCCCTGTTAAAGCAGGAGGTGCAACTTGCCATTCAAAAGGTAATAGACAGCGGATGGTTTATCCTGGGCAAAGAGCTGGAAGCTTTTGAATCTGACTTTGCCCGGTATATAGGCACGCGCTATTGTGTTGGTGTGGCATCAGGAACTGAAGCAATCGCACTTGCTTTAATGGCCCAGAATATTGGCCAGGGTGATGAAGTCATTACCACCAACCTGACAGCGTTTCCTACCATCTCAGGCATCCTTCATTCAGGAGCTCAACCGGTTGTTGTTGACATCTTTGACAGCAATGGACTGATCGATTACACCCAAATAGAGCAGAAAATTACGCATAGGACAGAAGCCATTGTCCCGGTTCACTTATATGGTCAAAGCTGTAACATGGCTGAAATAAAGACCATTGCTGACAAGCATAACCTAAGAATCATAGAAGATTGTGCCCAGGCAAGCGGAGCCACTTTCCATGACAGGAAATGCGGGTCAATTGGTCATTGTGGCGCCTTTTCATTTTACCCTACCAAGAACCTGGGGGCCTATGGGGATGGAGGGGCCATTACGACCAATGATGATGAGGTTTACAAGAAATTATTGGCCTTACGCAATTATGGCCAGACCAAGCGATATCACCACGAATCAAAGGGGATCAACAGCAGGCTGGATGAAATTCAGGCAGCCATTTTAAACGTAAAGCTGAAATACCTGGATGGCTTTAACCAGCAAAGACAGGAGATCGCGATGACTTACAGAAAACACCTGCAAAGTGTTAAATGCCTTTCCCAAGAAAGTTACGGCACTCCGTGCAATCATCTGTTTGTGGTAAAATCAGCCCATCGCGATCAACTAATGGAGCACCTTCAAAATAATGGCATACAGACCCTGATCCATTATCCTATTCCTGTTAACCGGCAAAAAGCCTTTGGGTGGCAAAAAGATGAAGTCCTTGAAAACTCAGAGCTATTTGCAGATAGCATTCTAAGTTTACCCATCTATCCGGGTTTGCCGAAACAACACATTGACCAAATAATCCAGACTGTAAATGACTTCAAACCCTGAACCTCTCAAAACGTCCATCGTCATACCTGTATACAACGGCGCCCATTCTATCGGAAGATTGGTCGATGAACTGATTACACGACTTTCCCCTGTATTTAGGATAGAGATTGTATTGGTGAACGATTGTTCTCCCGATAACTCGGAAGAGGTCTGTATCGGGATCACCAAAAAACACCCTGATTTTGTTTCCTTTTACAGTCTGGCCATGAACGTAGGGGAACACAATGCAGTAATGGCAGGATTAAATAAAGCAACAGGCGATTATGCCATTATTGTGGATGATGATTTTCAGAACCCTGTAAGCGAAGTAGAGAAAGTGATCAGCTATATGATCAGCCATGATTACGATGTGGTTTACACCTGGTATAAACAGAAAAAACATTCCTGGTTCAGAAACCTGGGCAGCCGGTTTAATGACAAGGTGGCCAACATGATGCTTAAAAAGCCAAGGAACCTCTACCTCTCGAGCTTTAAAATCATCAACCGTTTTTTGATTGATGAAGTGATCAAATATAACCTGCCCTACCCTTATATTGATGGATTGATTTTACGCACAACCAGCAACATTGGGAAAATAGAAGTGAGCCATAATATCCGAGAGGAAGGGAAATCGAATTACACCTTGAGCAAGCTGGTTTCGCTTTGGATGAACATGTTTACCAATTTCTCGATTCTGCCTTTACGGCTATCCATTCTGGCAGGGTTCATCTTTTCCATCATAGGCTTCCTCATTGGCATTGATGCCATCATTGAAAAGATTTACAACCCCCAAGTTCCACTGGGATATACCTTCCTGGTAGTTGTCATCTCCATTTATGCCGGGGTTCAGCTGATTGCCATTGGGATGGTAGGAGAATATCTTGGACGCCTGTTTATGTCTCAAAATAAGAAGCCCCAGTATTCAATCAGGAAATCTTTTAACCTGAGAACGCCCGATGGACAAAAGTGAGTACCTGAGAATCTATCAGTTTGAAACCAGCTACTGGTGGTACAGGACATTGCATGAATTGGTGGATAATACCATCCGAAACAACAAACCGGAAGGTGAAATCGTTGTCCTTGATGCAGGATGTGGAACTGGCCGGATGATGGAAATCTGTCAGAAGTACGGGACGGTTAGAGGGATTGATTATTCGCCTTATGCCGTTTATTTTGCCAGGGAAAGGGGACTGAAGAACGTTGAAACAGGTGATTTAAACAACTATCCATTGGAGAACAACACCTATGATGTGGTTGTTTGCCTGGATGTTCTCTACCATTCAGCCCTTGAGAATGACAGGGCAGTTATTGAAAAGTTCTATCACACCCTGAAAAAGGGCGGTATGCTGATCATTGACCTTCCTGCTTTTGAATCCTTAAGAAGGTCGCATGACATTGTCGTTCATACCAAAAAGAGGTATCGTAAAAAAGCCCTCGAAAAGGATTTAAAAGAAATTGGGTTTACATTGATGAAGTCTAGTTACAGGTTGGCTCTGCTGTATTTTATAATTTTGGTTGTTAAACTGTTCCAACCAAAAAGCCAGACAATGGAATCGAAATCTGATTTAAAGGAACTTCCGGTTTGGATCAACACCTTGCTGCTCAATTATGGAAGATTAGAAAATTGGTGTATCAAACAAGGATTTGGATTTCCTGTAGGCAGTTCTCTTTTTGCAGTTGCAAAGAAACGTTAAGCGTTTTATTTGTACATTCGCCTGAATAATCATATTCGTCTGTTATGAGA
>DMFR01000030.1:3995-7684 GCA_003450125.1 Prolixibacteraceae bacterium
ATGAGAAGTGTTTTTCAAATAAAAATTGTCATCCTTGTTTCCGTCTTCTTATTGGGACTGATCATTTTTAAAGGTCTTCAAAACGAGTCTATCTTCAAGGCCACCCTAGGGAAATTTGCCATTACTTACCAGAATAATTCGCAAGCGGATACCTATTCCCCGCGTACAGACATTATCAAAACCAACAAACCATATACTTCCCTGGAGGAGGCCAATTTCATTCATTGGGATGTGAAGTTTTTCAAATACATGGCCGAGAATTCGTATGGGAAGGATGATACCTGGCCGGGGATCGGTACCTATGCCTTCTCTCCTTTATTCCCATTTATCTGGAGGCTATCTCATCTTCCGGCAAGATACATAGGGATTCTGAATTACCTCCTGTTTGCATTTTCAATAGTCATACTTTCCTCCTTATTCCTGTCTGCAAAAGATTTTAACCCGGTCGACAAGTTATGCCTTTTTGCCCTGGCATTAACCTTACCATCAGTATTTTCCTTCTATATTCCCTATTGTGAATCAACCTTCATATTCACCCTTAGCATTGCCCTGTGGGGATTGTTTAACAGGAAATACTGGTTGTTCTTTTGGGGCATGGTTCTATTTGCACTAAGCCGTCCATCATTTCTGATTGTAGCCCTTTCCTTTATCTGTACCGATGTATATTTTCTGATCCTGAACAAGGATGTAAAACTCTTTTATAAGGAATTGGGCAGAAAACTGCTTCCTATCTTTATTGGAATGATTTTAACCTTTTTTATTCAATACCTGAACAGTGGAAGTTTCTTCAAGATGTTCGAAGTGCATAGCCTATTCTGGGATCATAATTTTCAGATTCCTACCACCATCACCGACTGGTCAACTGAAAGCTATGGCATGAATATCTTTTCAATCGTCTGCATTGTATTGCCGACAGGGTTATTGGCCTTTACCCATTTGTTGAAACATCGGTCCAAGAAGATGACCCCGGAAATTAGCTTATTTTCACCCCTCACCCGGAAACAGTATCTATTCATCTTTTCCATGGTCTACTTTGCCGGGAACTTCCTGTTTGTTTTTCTTACCCAGGGAGGCAACCTCAACGGGCTGCACCGTTACATCCTGGTTTCACCCTTCTTTTATATTTTCCTATTCATCCTGGCATCAGAAATCAGGACGATTGATTTAAAGGTTCAGTTAGGAATCCTGGTTCCAATGGTCATCATTGGCTATTTAGCCCTGGTTCATGGACCTTATCAACATGCCATTACATTTTTAGATATGGGTTATTTCCTACTGGCAGGCACCCTGTTTTATTTTATATTATTTAACAGGATGAAACTGCCCGTTAAGCTTTCTCTTTTGACCTTGCTGATTGTGTTCAATACAGTTTGGTTGACCTATCTGTTCAATCATTTTTTGAACAATTCATACATCATCGCATAAAATCAGGCATCCGTATGCTATGCGCTGTTCATGGTTGGTGCAGCTTCCTGTTGAAATTTATGTTCTAAAATAAAACCGTTAGCTTTTTGTACCTTCACAAATAATATCTAAATTAGGCCATCATATTATACCGTACAACGACAAGACAGACGGGGAAGCTCGTACGGATGATCAGAAATATTTTTTATTGAAAATAATCATAACTCACTGCTATGAAATCTATTTTTCAAATAAAAGTTGTCATCTTAATTTCCCTGTTCCTGTTTGAACTGGTCATCTTTAAAGGTCTTCAAAACCCATCTGTATTCAAGTATACCCTGGGAGTAATTACCTTTACCAACCAGCATGTAGGTGAGGCAAATTCCTTTGTTCAAGATGTTGACATCATCAAGACCAAACATCCTTACACTACTTTTGATGAGGCCAATTTCAACCGTTGGGATGTAGCGTTTTACAGCTATATGAAGGAGAACGGCTATGGGAAAGATGATACCTGGCCGGGAATCGGTACCTATGCCTTCTCGCCCTTATTTCCTTTTATCTGGAAATTGACCCATTTACCTGCCAGTTACATGTGTATCGTCAATTACCTGATGTTTGCTTGTTCAATACTCCTGCTCTCTTCTCTCTTTCTGCCTTCAAATGAAATGAGTAAGACTGACAACATCTGTTTCTTTGCCCTTGCATCCACATTACCATCCGTATTTTCTTTTTATATCCCATACAGTGAATCTACCTTTATCTTTACCATGAGCATCGCCTTATGGGCCTTATTCAAAAATAAAGTGTGGCCCTTCTATCTGGCAATGGTTCTCTTTGTATTAAGCCGACCTTCTTTTATGCTTGTTGGCCTTGCCTTTATTTGTACAGATATCTATTTTCTGATCCTGAACAGGGAACACAAGTCATTTCTTAAAGAACTGGCGGGCAAACTGCTTCCGATTATTATAGGCATGGCAATTACTTTTTATATTCAATACCTATATAGCGGAAGTTTCTTTAGAATGTTTGAAGTACATAGCCTTTTCTGGAATCACAATTTTCAATTGCCAACCACCATCAGTGACTGGTCACTGGAAGGCTATGGCATGAGTATTTTTTCAATTTTTTGTATTGCAATTCCTGCCAGCATCTTGCTTTATACCAATTGGTTGAAACATAGAAAGGATAAGCTGAGTCCATCGGTCAGTTTATTTTCACCCGATACCAGGAAAGAATATTTGTTTCATTTTTCCATCATTTACTTTATTGGAAATTTTCTATTTGTTTTATTCACTCAAGGGGGTAACCTCAATGGATTGCACCGCTATATACTGGTATCGCCCTTCTTTTATATTTTCCTGTTCATGCTGCCCTCAAAACTAAAGTCCATTGATCTGAAAGTTCAGTTAAGGATTCTAATTCCCTTGGTTATACTTGGTTTTCTTTTACTCATCAAGGGTCCCTATGGACATGGCATCTCCTATTTAGACATGGGTTATTTCTTCCTGATGCTTGCAATGTTTTATTTCATCCTATTTGACAGGATGAGAATGTCCCTTAAAATACGATTGCTGTCAGTACTCATTTTCTTAAATACCGTTTGGCTGACTTATTTGTTTAATAACTTCCTCAACAATTCATTCATCATCGCGTAATTGAATATAAATCCAACATTACTTGATTACTATAATCCATTTGTTTAAATTGCACTGTCCTAAATCTAAGGTCATGAAAAACGTTTTAATCATAGCCTGCCTGTTATTTTCAATCAACCTGAGCTCCTTTGGTCAGCAAATCAGTGAAACGACTTTTGGACTTGGGATCAGTAAAACAGCTACACCTGACCAGGAACAACATTGGAATGATGGCCCATCACCCACTTATCTGAAATTCTATGTTGCTAAAAGTTGGTACGCCAGCAATAAGCCAATCTCCCTTGTAAAAGATGCCGGCCTTAATTTGCAATATGCAAACGTTAACCTTGAAAGCGGGGGACTGGGGGCAAGTAACCATCTCACTGGCCACGTTACAAGCCTGTTTGCAGATGCCGATCTATTGGTTCGTTTTCGCATCAATGAGTCCATTGCCCTCGGCATTGGCCCACTGGCAGAAGTGTTGATCATTGGCCGCAACAAACTGGATAATGCCTACCAAACCATGCTGACCAGTCCTCCTTCAGCAGGAAACATAAGTCAAAAGGGGCTCAACCGCGACTACTTTAACCAACCTTCATTCGGAATAAAAGTGAGCCTATTTGAGTCCATGGTAGATGCAAGAACCAG
>DMFR01000030.1:7764-11638 GCA_003450125.1 Prolixibacteraceae bacterium
TCATTCGGAATAAAAGTGAGCCTATTTGAGTCCATGGTAGATGCAAGAACCAGTATAGGGCTCAATTTTAGTTATTTGTGGACCAAAAGTGAAGCATCTGATTTTTATACTACCAACTATACCAGGATTAGCTTTGTGATTGGATTTAAGAAGCAGAAAGAGGAAGTCATCCCTGATCCAGAAAATTAAACAGGCTAATCATCAATTAACCAAAAGTCATGAAGAACATTTTATTAATTGCCTGCATTTTATTTTCCTTTCTCTCACTCAGCACATTCGGACAGAAAATCAGTGAGACCAATTTTGCTCTTGGTATCAGTAAAATAGTTGCCCCCGATTATGACCATCATTGGGAGGAAGATCCTCCAACATATTTTTTGTTGAATGCATCTAAAAGCTGGTACAATGACCATGGGCTGACACTCATGAAAGAAGCCGGACTTAATTTGCAATACGCCAAAATCCATAATTTAACAACTGGACTTGGTGCAGGTAATGAATATACAGGTAACATTACCAGCCTGTTTGCAGATGTTGCAATGTTGGCACGTTTTCGTATCAATAAAACCTTTGCTTTCGGGGTTGGTCCCGAGGCTGAAATCCTGCTTATTGGCCAAAACAATCTGAATATCGCATATTACACCCACTTTACAAACCCTCCTAGCTCAGGTGAAAAACGGGACAAGGGACTCAACCGCGACTACTTTGACCAACCCTCATTCGGAATAAAAGTGAGCCTATTTGAGTCCATGGTAGATGCAAGAACCAGCATAGGGCTTAATTTCAGCTACCTGTGGACAAAAAGCGAACTCTCCAATTTCTATGCTTCCAACTACACGCGGATCAGCTTTGTGATTGGATTTAAGAAGCAGAAAGAGGAGGTCATCCCTGAAACTTTACCAAAGTTTTAAACTAAGTTTAAAACTTTGGTAAAGTTAAAGTTTTAAACTTTGGAAAAGATAATCACCTGACCTGTTGAATTTCAGAGATATTTGTTTATTTTTGCGCAGCTTTTATAAATAATTCTAAGCTGTTGTTATTGAAAGCGATGCTGCAGCGTAGAGATTGTATAACCAAAAAAGAAACATTAAAATGTACTTAACACCGGAAAAGAAAATTGAATTCTTCGAAAAATACGGAGAATCAGCAGCAAACACAGGATCGTCTGAAGCACAGGTAGCATTGTTTTCATACCGCATCAGCCACCTGACCGATCACCTGAAATTGAACAAAAAAGATTTCAGCACACAAAGGGCATTGATCACCCTGGTAGGTAAACGCAGAAGCCTCCTGGATTATTTGAAGAAAAAAGACATCGAGCGTTACCGCGCAATTATTAAAGACCTCAACTTACGTCGATAATTTATTACAGAAAAGGCCCCGATTATCGGGACCTTTTCTTATTTTTATACGCGTTTAAAAATTGAATGGTACCATTTTTTAAATGCAACACTTTCAGATCAACTGTTTTATCTGAAATCAAATACCCCACCACGCCATTTGTAGAGTACCAATAAAAAAAATTATTTATTGAAAGAAATTATGAATCAAGCAATTATTAAAACAATTGACATTGGCGATGGTCGTACAATTACCATTGAGACCGGTCGTTTAGCCAAGCAAGCCGATGGTGCGGTGGTTGTTAGAATGGGTGATACCATGTTGATGGCAACGGTGGTATCTGCCGTTGAAGCCAAAGAAGATGTGGATTTTATGCCCCTTCAGGTGGATTACCGTGAGAAATTTGCTGCCGCAGGTCGCTTTCCCGGAGGCTTCCTGAAACGGGAGTCCCGCCCTTCAGACGATGAAGTGCTGATTTCACGTCTGGTAGACCGTGCACTGCGCCCTTTATTCCCTGCCGATTTCCATGCTGAAACAGCCATGATGATCTCCCTGATCTCTTCAGACCCTGAAGTGATGGCCGATTCACTGGCAGGACTGGCTGCATCAGCTGCACTTGCAGTTTCAGATGTGCCATTTGAAGCCTACATTTCTGAAGTTCGTGTTGCCCGTGTTGATGGCAAGTTCATCGTCAACCCAACCTATTCTCAATTGGCTAAAGCCGATTTGGACATCATGGTAGGCGCTTCGTATGACAACATCATGATGGTAGAGGGTGAAATGGATGAAGTATCAGAAGAAGTGATGCTGGAAGCCATTAAAGTGGCCCACGATGCCATTAAAATTCATTGCAAGGCTCAGGAAGAACTGGCTGCAATGGTTGGAAAAACCAAACGTACCTATTGCCATGAAGTAAACGATGCAGCCCTGAAAGCCAAAGTGACTGAAGATTTACTTCCAAAAGCTTATGCACTGGCCAAACAGATGATCAACGACAAACACAAGCGGATGGAAAGTTTCCATGCCATCGTTGAGGAATACGTTGCTGAGTACAAATTAGCCAATGCTGAAAATACAGAAATCGATCTTAGCGCCCACGTTAAGATGATCAATAAATACTACCACGATGTGGAAAAAGAAGCTATGCGCCGCATGATTCTTGATGACGGTATCCGTTTGGATGGCCGCTCAACCACTCAGATTCGTCCTATCTGGGGCGAAGTGGATTACCTTCCAGGATCACATGGATCGGCTATCTTCACCCGTGGTGAAACCCAGTCGCTTTCATCGATCACCCTTGGAACCAAGATGGATGTCAAGAAGATTGACAGTGTCACCTTCCAGGGAACTGAGCGTTTCTTGCTTCACTACAACTTCCCTCCATTCTCGGTAGGTGAAGCCAAAGTACCAAGAGGAACCGGACGCCGTGAAATCGGTCATGGAAATTTGGCCTTCCGTGCCTTAAAGAAAATGATACCAGATGATTTCCCTTATGTAGTAAGGGTTGTATCTGATATTTTGGAATCAAACGGTTCGTCATCAATGGCAACAGTTTGTGCCGGAACCATGTGTATGTTGGATGCAGGTATGCACATGAAACGTCCTGTTTCAGGTATCGCCATGGGTCTGATTACCGATCCTGCCAACAATAAATTTGCTGTCCTATCGGATATCCTTGGTGACGAAGATCATCTGGGTGACATGGACTTCAAGGTAACAGGAACTTCTAAAGGAATCACAGCCACCCAGATGGACATCAAGGTAGGCGGTCTTTCTTATGAAATCCTTTCCAGTGCATTGAACCAGGCCAAACAAGGCCGCGAACATATCCTGGGTGAAATCCTAAAGGTTATTTCTGTACCACGTGAAGACTATAAACCAAACGTACCACGTGTTGAAGTGATCCAGGTGCCTAAAGAATTCATTGGGCCAATTATTGGGCCAGGCGGAAAGAACATCCAGAAACTTCAGGAAGAAACCAAAACCGTTATTTCTATTGAAGAAAGAGACGACATTGGCTACGTTGAAATTTCAAGTATCAACCGTGAAAACCTGGAAGCAGCCAAGATGCGTATTAAACTGATCGTTGCCATTCCTGAAAAGGGAGCCATCTACAAAGGCAAGATCAAATCGATTACCTCTTTTGGCGCTTTTGTTGAAATCATGCCCGGAAAAGAAGGCTTGCTTCACATCTCTGAAATCAGCTGGGAACGACTGAATACAGTAGAAGAAGCCCTTCAGGAAGGCCAGGAAATCGAGGTTAAACTATTGGATATGGACCGTGATGGCAAGATGAAATTGTCTCGCCGCGTATTGCTTCCAAAACCAGAAGGCATGCCTGACCGTCCGGAACGCTCAAATGATGACCGTCCACCTCGTCGTGATGACAACCGTGGAGGTGGAGACCGTGGTGGTGATCGTGGTGGCCACCGTGCCGGTGATCGTCGTGATGATCGCGGTGGTAACCGTGACCGTCATTAAGAAGTTATTCCATAACTCATAGATAATAAAAATGCCCGGCTAGCCGGGCATT
>DMFR01000030.1:11829-12016 GCA_003450125.1 Prolixibacteraceae bacterium
TGCCCGGCTAGCCGGGCATTTTTTATTGAAACCAATGTCTGAAGGAAAATTGGATAGATGAATAATTTGTTTTAATTTTATGGGTGGTTTAAGAGGAAGGGGTCGAATTTAACCCCTTAAAATCTAAGAACTCTACTTCTACTTAAATACACTATCTTTGTATACTAAAATACAAAATCATGGAAGC
>DMFR01000091.1 GCA_003450125.1 Prolixibacteraceae bacterium
AATAAATGATTCCATTTACTTAGGATCATAAAGATAAAAAGTTCAAAGCAATCCTGCAGACCATTCGTTTCCATAAAATATTCTGATAATCTAAACAAGGAGAACAGAAAATGATTACACAAGATGAAGTTTGCAATGTTCAGACCATGACTGAAGCGGAAAAATATGCCCTTCTTAAGGAAGTCATCGTCGATTACGAGCGTAAAGAGAGTAACCTGATTCAGATTTTGCACATGGCACAGGCCATATTTGGTTACGTTCCAGCTCAGGTACAGCATTTTATTGCCGATCAAATGGAACTCTCTGTTTCGAAAGTCAACAGTGTTTTAACTTTCTATTCCTTCTTTTCAACCCAACCCAAAGGAAAATATACAGTTTCTGTCTGCCTGGGAACAGCCTGTTACGTACGTGGAGGCAAGGACGTTCTGGGCAAGCTAAAATCGGTATTGGGCATCGATGTGGGATCCACTACCGAAGACAAAATATTCTCCCTTTCTGTCATGCGCTGCATCGGAGCCTGCGGACTCGCACCGGCTATGACCATTAACAACAAAGTGTACAAACAGGTGAATCCCAATAAGATTCAGCGAATTTTGGGTATGCTGAAATAGGGATATTTCTTTTTAATCTTAAAATGTACGTATTATGAAAATCAATGGTCTAAATGATCTTGACGCGATAAAGAACGATTTTCTGAACAAAGAGAAAGAATTTCAGTTCACCGCTCATATTTGTTATGCTGCCGGTTGCATATCCTCTGATTGTAAAGAGGTTAAAGAGGCTTTCATACACGCCTTGGAGCACACAAAACTTCAGTCAAAAGTCAAAATAAAATTAACCGGGTGTATGGGGGCCTGTACTCTTGGACCCACTTTAATTATCAATCCGGGGAATACCTTGTATTGTAACCTCAATCCGGCCAGTGCTGCCAGCATTGTGAATGAACATATCAAAAAAAGAAGAATAGCCGAAAAATTCTGCTATAAACATCCCGATACCGGAGAGATCATCCCTGATTTAAACAATATCCCGTTTTTCAAGCACCAGAAAAAGATAGTCCTTCAGAATTGCGGCACAATTGATTATGCATCTATCCATGAATACATTGCCCATGACGGATATTTTGCCATAGGGAAAGTGCTCAATTCGATGACTGCACTTGAAGTGATAGACGAAATTAAAAAATCTGGACTACGAGGCCGTGGGGGAGGCGGTTTCCCAACTGGATTTAAATGGGCCATGGCAAATGCTGCCTTAAGCGATCAAAAATACCTCATCTGCAATGCTGATGAAGGTGATCCAGGTGCCTTTATGGACCGCAGCTTATTGGAAGGCGATGCCCATACTGTGATTGAAGGTATGCTGATCGGTGGTTATGCCATTGGAGCCTCCAAAGGAATTGTATATATCAGGGCAGAATATCCAATTGCCGTCGAACGGTTGACCATGGCCATCAAGGCAGCCCAGGAAGTAGGTCTTTTGGGAAATAATATCCTTGGGAGTGACTTCAATTTTAATATAGAAATTAGAATCGGCGCTGGTGCATTTGTTTGTGGAGAAGAAACCGCATTGATGGATTCAGTGGAAGGGAAAAGAGGCGAGCCACGTCAGAAACCACCATTCCCGGTGCAGAGCGGACTGTTTGGTAAACCCACAGTCATTAACAATGTCGAAACATTTGGAAATATTGCACCCATCATCTTAAATGGTTCCAAATGGTTTTCATCCATCGGAACTGAGAAAAGTGCAGGAACAAAAGTATTTGCCCTTGCCGGTGATATCGTACACAAAGGACTGATTGAAGTACCTATGGGAGTGACTTTGGGCGAAATTATTTACGAAGTCGGTGGCGGAATTCCAAGAGGAAAAACCTTTAAAGTGGCCCAAACAGGAGGGCCATCTGGAGGTTGTCTCACGGCGGGGCATCTCAATACGCCTATTGACTATGATTCATTGATTCAGCATGGCGCCATCATGGGCTCGGGAGGATTGGTTTGTGCCGACGAAGATACCTGTATGGTTGACATGGCTCGTTTTTTTATGGATTTTGTTCAAGATGAGTCCTGTGGAAAATGTATCCCTTGTCGCATAGGAACGAAGCGAATGCTGGAAATCCTCGAACGAATCACCCGTGGCCAAGGGAAAGAAGGAGATGTAGAAATACTGTTAGAATTGGGCAATTCCATCAAAGAATCAGCTATTTGTGGCCTGGGACAGACTGCTCCGAACCCAGTTCTCAGCACAATTAAATATTTCAGGCATGAATACGATGAGCATATCAGGCATAAATACTGTCGTGCCGGCGTTTGCAGTGATCTTTTCCTATCTCCTTGTCAGAATGCCTGTCCTGCAGGCGTAAATGTACCAGGATACATTGCCCTGATTGCTGCCGGAAGGGTTCGCGATGCCTATAACCTGATCAGACAGGAAAATCCTTTCCCATCCATCTGCGGTAGGGTTTGTACACACCCCTGCGAAAGCAAATGCCGACGCGCTCAGCTCGATGAACCAATTGCAATAGCAGACCTGAAACGCTATGCTGCGGATTATGTGTTGAATTCCGGAGAGCCATTTATGAGCCTCATTTTTCAGAAGAATGGAAAGTCGGTAGGGATTATCGGTGCCGGTCCATCAGGATTGACTTGCGGTTATTACCTGGCACGACTGGGCTATACGGTTGATATTTATGAAGAGAAAAATGTTGCGGGAGGAATTCTGGCTTATGGAATACCTGAATACCGGCTGCCAAAGGAGGAACTCAGCAAGGAAATTGACTCTATCACAAGGGCGGGCATCAATGTCATCTATAATTCAAAGATTGGAACGGATATCACTTTTAATGAGTTAAAGTCGAAATACAATGCAGTTTACATTGCCACCGGAACTCAGCTTTCGCGAAAAATAGGAATTGAAGGAGAAGAGAAAATAGGTGTTTACCACGGACTTGACTTCCTCCGGGACATTAATCTGAAAAAAGATGTCGAGGTAAAGGGAATTGTTGCCGTGATCGGTGGTGGAAGTACCGCAATAGATGCAGCCCGGTCGGCTCTACGCCTGGGGGCTCAAAAGGTGCACCTGCTTTACCGGAGAACAAGAGAAGAGATGCCTGCAGATAAGCGTGAAATTCAGGATGCCATTGAGGAAGGAGTAATCCTGCATGAACTGGTTGCTCCAGTGCGTTTTCTGGGAAATGGGTCTGTCACACGCATTGAATGTGTTAAAATGAAACCAGGCAGCTTTGGGAAAGATGGTAGGCGGATGCCAATTGTCATTCCTGATTCCACCTTCAGGATGGATATTGATCTGGCAATTCCAGCAGTAAGCCAGTACTCCGATTTCCCATTTATAACAAAGGCTGATGTTGGTATTACCGATTGGGGAACATTTATAGTCGATCCTGATACACAAATGACTACTCAACACGGGGTCTTTGCGGGAGGAGATGTGGCCCGAGGTTCGGATGTTGTAATCACGGCCATTGCAGATGGAAAGAATGCTGCAAAATCGATTGACAAATACCTTGGAGGAAAAGGTATTCTAAACATTGGCGAACCGATTGAACTTCCATCCAGAGGGCCGGAAGAAGGCAATACGGTTGAACATGAGCGACTTCAAATGCGGTACCTCGATCTGGAACAGCGGAAGGGTAACTTTAATGAAGTTCCCCTTGGCTTTCATAAACTGAATGCCATTGCCGAAGCGATGAGATGTTTACAATGTTCAAGACGTTAAACTGCCGAAAAATAAATTGCCATGATAAATATTACCATCAATAATAAAGTCATTCAGGTTGAAGAAGGAACGACCATCTTTGAGGCTGCCAAACAGCACAATATTTTAATTCCACACTTCTGTTACATGGAGAACGTCCACCAAATAGGCTCTTGCAGGATTTGTGTGGTTGAAGTAGAAGGTGGAAAAACACTGATGGCATCGTGTGTAACCGAGGTTAAGGAAGGGATGAAAGTCCATACCAATTCTGAACGGGTTAGGAATGTCAGGAAGGTGATTTACGAACTGATGCTTTCCGATCATCCAAAAGAATGCCTCAGTTGCTGGAGAAACCAGAATTGTGAATTGCAGGATCTGGGGAATCTGATTCAAATCAGTGAATTTAGATACGAGGGTGCCAAATCGAAAGATGTGATTGACAGCTCAAGTCCTTCCATCGTCCGCGACAGTTCTAAATGTATTCTTTGCCGTCGTTGTGTGACCGTTTGTAACGATATTCAAGGTGTTGGACTGATGAATCCACACCATCGCGGTTTCTCTACCTTTATAGGTCCTTCGGAAGATGAATTGCTGGGTGAATCAGTTTGTACCAATTGCGGGCAATGCGTGTTAGTATGTCCTGTAGGGGCCCTGAAAGAGAAAGATTCTAC
>DMFR01000411.1:0-293 GCA_003450125.1 Prolixibacteraceae bacterium
AATTATAGATAATTAAATGAAATTCATTAACTTAGATCAATTACTTGAGGGGCTATATCGTCCCAATAAATAAAGCAGCGAGAACAATTAGAAATCACGCCATGCAATAAATAAAACAAGAAGAGAAAATATGAGAAGTAAAAAAATGAAATACAAACCTTTTATGTTACCTGGTTGTTCTACAATCTGGTATAAATAGAAGCAGCAGAACTGAATTTTGGTCATTAAGATATCATTTTAACATTAAAAATATACACCATGAAATACAATGAACTAGGAAAGACCGGCGTATG
>DMFR01000411.1:392-7202 GCA_003450125.1 Prolixibacteraceae bacterium
AGGAAAGACCGGCGTATTGGTTTCTGAATTGTGCCTCGGAACCATGACATTTGGGGGAAAAGGCTATTGGCAAGCCGTCGGGCAGGTCCCGCAGGACGAGGTGAACCAAATCGTTAAAACTTCAGTCAGTAGCGGGATTAATTTTATTGACACCGCAAATGCCTATTCAGAAGGACTTTCTGAAACCATGTTGGGCGAAGCGATGAAAAGGCTTGGAATCCCCCGTCAGGAAGTGGTGATTGCCACCAAGGTAAGGCTGAGAATGGGACCGGGAGCCAACCAGGTGGGCCTGTCACGGCTTCATATCATGGACTCAGTCAACGACAGCCTTCAACGGCTTCAGATGTCGCATATTGACCTGCTGTACATTCATGGAGTAGATCCCATTACTCCGCTTGAAGAAACCATGCGGGGTCTGGAAGATGTGGTACGCTCAGGCAAAGTCAGGTACATCGGGGTAAGCAACCACCCGGCATGGATGGTGGTAAAGGCCAACAGCTATGCAGAAAAGATGGGATGGACCAAATTTGTCGCCTCTCAAAACTACTACAGCATTGCCAGCCGGGACATTGAACGGGAAATTATACCCATGGCTTTGAGTGAATCGATTGGGATTATGCCCTGGAGCCCACTGGCAGGGGGATTTCTCTCGGGAAAGTTTACCAGGGACAACGAGGTGGCAGGGAACAGCCGGCGTGACTCTTTCGACTTTCCTCCCATTGACAAACTAAAAGCATACGACATTATTGATGTAATGAGCGATATCGGCAAAAGTCTCAATGTGTCAGTGGCAACAGTTGCCCTGAATTGGGTGATCAGGCAACCGGGCATCACCAGTACCATTATCGGGGCTAAAACCCTGCAGCAATTGCATGAGAACATTGCAGCAGTTACTTTGCAACTGACCAATGAGGAGATGCAGCAACTCAATGAAGTAAGTGTATTGGCTTCCGAATACCCTGGCTGGATGATAGGCAGGCAACTGCAAGGCCGCTTCCCTGAACAGACAAAGGAAGAATTTACGACCCGGGCAAAGGAAAGAAGTTCGGCAGAAAACTAAACATACACACATGAAATTCTGCCACAAAGACTCTAAGACACCAAGTTACAATAAAAATTTTATTTTGAGAAGCTTTGTCTCTTTGTGCCTTTGTGGCAGGATTAAAATATAAAAATATGAAAACAAAGATCGCACTCGTAACAGGGGGCAGCCGGGGGTTGGGTAAGGATATGGCCTTTTCACTGGCTAAAAAAGGAATTGATGTGGTGCTCACCTACAATACCAGCAAGGAAGAGGCCGAAAAGGTAGAGAATGAAATTAAGGACCTAGGACAGAAGGCCGTAGCCCTGCAGTTTGACATTTCGGACATTGCATCCCTGGATAACTTTATTGTCCGCCTGTCCTTTGCCTTGAAAGAAATATGGGATACTGACAAGTTCGATTTCCTGATCAATAATGCAGGGATTGGCGCCATGGTTCCCTTTGTGGAAGTGACGGAAGAGCTGTTTGACCGGATGATGAATATTCATTTCAAGGGTGTTTACTTTTTGACCCAAAAGTCAATACCCTTCCTAAATGGCGATGGAGGGATCGTATTCATTTCAACGGGAACCACCCGCTTTAGCCTGCCCGGATATTCGGCCTATGCATCCATGAAAGGGGCTTTGGAAGTACTGACCAGGTATGTGGCAAAAGAGTTGGGTCCCCTGGGCATCAGGGCCAATATTGTGGCACCTGGAGCCATTGAAACTGATTTCAACAATGCCGCATTGCGCAATAATCCACAGGTAAAATCATTCATTGCAAGCCAAACGCCCTTGGGACGAGTTGGGAGAGCAGATGATATCGGAAGCGTGGTATCATTCCTATGTACCAAAGATGCAAAATGGATCAACGGCCAGCGCATTGAAGTTTCGGGAGGCATCAACGGTTAGAGTTTAAAGTTTAAAGTTCAAAGTTCAAAGTTTAAAGTTTGAAGTTTAAAGTTCAAAGTTTAAACTTTAAACTTTAAACTTTGAACTTTAAACTTTGAACTCTTCCAAATATAAACCTTACAAACCCTGCAAAGGAGGTTCGAAATGAAAGCCATGCTCATTTATAAATATGGAAGTCCCGATGTATTTGAATGGGAGGAAATTCATGTTCCACCGATAAAAGACGATGAATTATTGGTAAAAGCCTATGGTTCAAGCGTAAATCCCGTGGATTGCGCCATTCGGCGGGGGGATCTCTACCCATACATAAGACTGGATTTACCTGCTGTACTGGGCGTAGATGTGAGCGGCATTGTTGAGAAGGTGGGCAAAAAAGTCACCAGGTTTAGAGTAGGCGACCGGGTATACGCCTTCCTTGGTCTTCAGTTCAATGGGGCTTATGCCGAATTCGTTGCCATTCCCGAAGCGCATGCAGCTTTGATTCCTTCTAACCTGAACATCGCACAGGCAGGGGTGGTACCCTGTGTGGGATTAACCGCCTACGAGGCCTTTACGGAATATGCCCCGGTAAAAAAAGGGATGCAAGTATTGATCAATGGCGCCGGTGGCGGTGTGGGAATCTTCGCCATCCAAATTGCCAAGGCCATGGAGGCTCAGGTGACAGCCATATGCAGTGAAGCGAAAGCTGAAGTTGCAAAAAGAATGGGGGCCGATGTGGTAATCAATTACCACAAGCAAAATATCCTTAAGTCAGATCTTCGGTTTGATGTGATTTTGAATTGTGTAAGAGGCTCAAAGATTGGACAATGGAAAAAGCTGCTAAAAAAGGATGGCCGGCAAATCGTTATTGCCGCTAATCCCCAGCAAATGCCTTTCATTAAACTATCGAATTTATTTTCGTCCACGAAGTCAATTCTACTGAATGTCAAGGCTGATGGAAATGCGCTTAATGGACTTTCAGCATTAATTTCGGAGAGAAAGGTTAAACCGATCATCTCAAAAACATTTGAACTGGAGGCGCTAATCCGGGCTCATAGGCTATATGAAGCGGAAAGTGTGGCCGGTAAGATTGCTATCGCCATGAATGGTAATTCATAATAATTTAATCAAAGAAAGGGATCAAATTATGAAAAGATTTTTGATAGAAGTTCCTCATGGCGCGGATAAAGAGTCGTGCGATGAGGCTATTTTGGTTTTTCTGCAGACAGGTTCCCATTTTTTAACCCATGCAGAATGGGGTTGCCAGGATGGTGAACACAAAGCCTGGATCATTGTAGAAGTTGAAAACAAAGAAGAGGCAAGGTTGATCATTCCACCCCTGTACCGATCGACAGCAAAAATAATCCAATTAACCACCTATACGGCCAAGGATATCTTGGACACGGAAAAGTATCACCAAGGTTAAAATGACAGGCCATGAATGACAAACCAACACCTACAATACTTGTTACGGGCGCCAACCGGGGAATCGGTTTTGAAATTGCAAGGCAACTGCTGAAAAAAGGAGCCCATGTAATTATTTCAGGCAGGGATGAATTGAAATTAGCGGAGGCTTTAAAGCAATTAGAGCGAGAATCTTCATCCGCCGAAATGGTGGTCATGGATGTTGGTAAGTTTGAGAGCGTAAAGGCCGCTTCCCAACAACTTGCAGAAAGAAACATTCAACTGGATGTGGTGATCAACAACGCAGCCATCCTGCTCAGGGAAGATGTATCATTGATCGGGCATGATGATGAGGTATTAAAAACGACCATCAACATCAATTGTTATGGACCTGTAAGGGTTATCCATGCTTTTCTTCCGCTGATGAAATCACCCGGCAGAATTATTAATCTAAGTAGTGAAGGAGGCTCAATGAGTGAACCTGTTGGTGGGTGGAGCCCGGCTTACTGTGTGTCAAAAACAATGTTAAATTCCATTACCCGGCACATCGCCTTTGAATTATCGGCAAAGCATATTTCGGTGAATGCCATTAGTCCCGGTTGGGTTAAAACCACCATGGGCGGTCAATCTGCTCCACGCTCCATTGAAAAGGGGGCAGAAGGCCCGGTATGGCTGGCCACGGAAGCGCCACAAAGCATGACGGGTAAATTTTTCAGGGACAAGGCTGAACTAAAATGGTAAATGTTACTGGATACTGGCTGCTGGCAGCTAGCAACCAGTTGCCAGCTGCATAATCAAAGAGGTTGTACATTGAAGTACAACCTCCCTGACATCTATTGCGTTACAACAATTAATGGCTATGGGCTTCTTCCATTTGAGAATGGCGAATGTGCTCGACTGATTCATCCATTTCGGATTTGAAGGTTTCGTAGTCCACCTGAAGACCATTGATATAGGTACTCCACCCGGCACTTGATTTGGCAAAATGAACGGCATCCTCAATTTCGGCATCGGTAGCGCCATACAATTTGGCAACTTCACTGTGGTAGTAAGAGCAATACCGGCACCTCATAATGGCAGCCACGGCCACCCCGATGAGTTCACGGTACTTATTTGGAATTGCAGTTTCCTCGATCTGCACTTTTTTAAACAGCTCCCATTCCTGCTCAATAGAAGAATCGGGCAGCATCTTGAACATTGTTGGAACCAAACCCATCATTTGTTCAATTTCCTGATAAACTTCCTGACGTTGTTTCATAAAATCGGAAATTTTAAAGTGAATAAATATTGAATAAAAGATAACAGGATAACAATCCACGAACCAAAGTGACTGGCCAATTAACAATTTTTAACTCCTAGCTATCAACAATGTAAGCCGAATTATTTTGATTTCTGCATTGGCTTGCCGGAGTTTGAAAACCAATTTATTGGGATGTAAATTGGGAGATCACCTCCTTTTTTTTAACCTTAGTAACTCGGCAATACTCCCAAAACCCAACCTTATTTATCTTATTTTGGACTCAACTTGATGAAACTTCAGGAATGAGGTTGCTTTGCATGAAGTTTTATCAGACAAATAATAATAAGATAAATAAGGTTGGGTTTTGGGGTGTTGCCGAGTTACTAAGGTTGAAAAAAGGAGCATAAGGTTTTATAAATCATAACGATATATTCTCTTTGCTTTCCCAGCAAAAAAGGTCATCGGATCAAAAAATGCAGTCTCCGGTTTAAGAGTGAAACAAAAAAAGGATGAATTGCTTCATCCTTTTTTCACAAAACCAAACTTACTTTCTATGAAAAAATAAATTATTTTACTCTTATTGCACGATTCAAAATTAAGGGGAATATGAGTTAACACATCTGAACCAACGTTAAAGAAACTTAAATGCATTTTTACAATATAAAATCTCAAAAAAAACAGTTGAGACTTTAAGCAAAAAGAAAAGGGTGGCCCCTACCACCCTTTTCAAATCTAACCAAACCTAATTCTATGAAAAAAACCTAATCGCTTTATTATTTCTTGTCACTTACAACAATACAAATATACGAAAAAATAAAGTTAACTTCGATGAATGATCGTTAACTATTGTTAAGATTTTCAGCATTTTATTTTATTTTTGGAAGCGAAATCTATTTTTCTGCAGGGCTTGGTATCAAACAATAAATTACAGGATTCTACACCCTCCATTGTTGTTGCTTCTGCACTGGAAAAGGTAACTTTTTTCAGCCTCAATGGGACGTTCATTGCAGAACACGGTAGGCCAGGGAAAATAAATAAAAAAAAGCCTCGTTGGGTAAATTGTGAATAACTGGTATCAAAGCTTTCATAAAAGACTTTAAAATTCCGGGAAATAAAACTATTTTTGTCAATATTATTTTTACTACAAAGATTAAGTATCAACCATCTATAAATTATCACTCTATGACAAAGTACGTTTACTCGTTTGGAAATGGCTCAGCCGAGGGAAAAGCTGACATGAAAAACTTACTTGGAGGTAAAGGTGCAAACCTTGCAGAAATGAACCTTATCGGTGTTCCTGTTCCTCCCGGGTTCACCATTACTACTGAAGTTTGTACCGTTTACAACCAGAAAGGCAAAGACGCGGCAGTCAATTTGATTAAAGCAGAAGTTGAAAAAGCTGTTGCGTATATCGAAAGTTTAACCGGAACTAAATTCGGTGACAAAGATAACCCCAGTTTGTTGTCTGTTCGTTCAGGAGCTCGCGTTTCAATGCCCGGAATGATGGATACAGTGCTCAACCTGGGCTTAAATGACCTGGCCGTTCAGGGAATTGCCAAGAAGTCTGGAAATGCACGTTTTGCATGGGATTCCTACCGCCGCTTTGTACAGATGTACGGAGACGTGGTCTTGGGAATGAAACCGGACAACAAAGAGGACATTGATCCCTTTGAAGAAATCATGGAGCACCTGAAAGAGGAAAAAGGCATTACTCTGGACTCTGACTTTACCCCACAAGATCTTCAGATCCTGGTTTTCCGTTTCAAGGAAGCCGTATTGCGCAAAACAGGCAAGAGCTTCCCGGATGATCCATGGGAACAGCTTTGGGGTGCCGTATGCGCCGTTTTCGACAGCTGGATGACTCCAAGGGCCATCTATTACCGTAAACTCAACAATTACCCTGAAGAATGGGGAACAGCAGTGACCGTTCAGTCCATGGTATTCGGAAATATGGGCCTTCATTCTGCAACCGGTGTGGCCTTTTCACGCGATGCCGGAACAGGAGAAGATGTATTCAACGGTGAATACCTGATCAACGCACAGGGAGAAGATGTGGTGGCTGGTATCCGTACCCCCCAACAGATCACCATTGAAGGAAGCAAACGCTGGGCCATCCTGGCTGGCGTGACCGAAGCTGATCGGGCCAAAAACTTTCCATCACTGGAAGAAACCATGCCATCGCTCTTTAACGAGTTAAATGATGTTCAGGAAAAGCTTGAAAATCATTACCGTGATATGCAAGATATTGAATA
>DMFR01000411.1:7384-10707 GCA_003450125.1 Prolixibacteraceae bacterium
GATATTGAATTTACCATCCAGGAAGGCAAGCTGTGGATGTTACAAACCCGCAACGGGAAACGCACAGGCGCTGCGATGGTAAAAATTGCCGTCGACATGCTCGCACAAGGCATGATTGATGACAAAACAGCACTGGCACGTATTGATGCCAACAAACTGGATGAATTATTACACCCTATTTTTGATACCGATGCCTTGAAAAGCACCACTGTACTGGCACAAGGGTTACCCGCCTCTCCGGGAGCGGCTACGGGACAGATCGTATTTTTTGCCGATGAGGCCATGAAATATGAAAAATCGCTGTTGGTTCGTATTGAAACTTCTCCTGAAGACCTGGAAGGAATGAACATTGCACAGGGAATTTTAACTGCCCGTGGAGGAATGACTTCACACGCTGCAGTGGTGGCCCGTGGAATGGGAAAATGTTGCGTATCAGGCGCAGGATCCATTAAGATTGACTACAAAGCCCGGACAATGACCATGAGCGGTAAAACCTTCAGTGAAGGTGACTGGATTTCACTCAATGGTTCAACCGGTGAAGTGTATGAAGGAAAAGTTCAGACCATGAATCCTGGCGTGACTGGTGATTTTGGTAAAGTCATGGAAATTGCCGATCATTTTACCCGCATGAACGTGCGTACCAATGCCGACACTCCACATGATGCACGTGTAGCCCGTGAATTTGGCGCTCAGGGAATCGGCCTATGCCGCACAGAACACATGTTCTTTGAAGGCGAAAGGATCAAAGCCATGCGCGAAATGATTCTCTCTTCCGATACCAAGGGACGTGAAAAGGCATTGACTAAACTCTTACCATACCAACGTGCTGACTTCGAAGGTATCTTTGAAGCCATGGAAGGATTCGGCGTAACAGTTCGTCTGCTTGATCCGCCATTACACGAATTTGTACCTCACCAACAAGCCACTCAAAAAGAACTGGCCAATGAAATGGGCATTTCCATCGATATGGTGAAGAATAAAATTGCAGACCTGGAAGAGTTCAACCCCATGTTGGGTCACCGTGGCTGCCGTTTAGGAATCACCTATCCTGAAATTACCGCCATGCAGGCAAGGGCAATCATTGAAGCTGCCCTGAACCTGAAGGTAAAAGGAATCGACGCCCGTCCTGAAATCATGGTTCCACTGGTTGGTACTGTTGCAGAGCTGAAAAACCAGGCAGACATCATTCGCAGCACAGCTGAAAAAGTGTTTGCTGAAAAAGGAATGCGCATCGACTACCTGTTGGGTACGATGATTGAAATTCCACGTGCTGCCCTGACAGCTGATCACATTGCCACAGAAGCCGATTTCTTCTCATTTGGGACCAATGACCTTACCCAGATGACTTTGGGTTACTCCCGCGATGATGCAGGCAAATTCCTGCCCGATTACCTCTCAAAAGGCATCCTCAAACAAGATCCTTTCCAGGTCATTGACCAAAACGGAGTAGGTCAGTTGATTGAAATGGGTGTAACCAGAGGACGTTCTGTAAAACCAGATTTGAAAGTGGGTATCTGCGGTGAACATGGCGGCGAACCAAGTTCTATTGAGTTCTGCGACAAGTTAGGCCTGAACTACGTTAGTTGTTCTCCTTTCCGCGTCCCAATTGCACGTGTTGCTGCAGCCCAGGCCAACATCAAACACAGAAAGTAACTGTTCGAGAATTGCTGTTTTCAGCAAATCATTGATATTAAAAAGAGAATAATCCGCAAGGGTTATTCTCTTTTATTTTTAGAGATAGAACCAGAACATTGATAGCTGCCGTCACTACATCTACACTTAGGTATATAGGAAATAAAGAGCACGTAAAAAGCCCCTTTAAGAATTGCGTTAAGGACTTTGTCAGCAAAGGAATTTTTCAAAAATAGTTCAGATGTTGGACTAATTCAGAAATTGGTTATATTTGTATAAATTGTAATCCCATGATTGTAAAACAAATATATAACACAAAAAATAAGAGTCAATTAATGATCAAACTTCCTGAAAACTTTATAGGAAAGAATCGCATATTGGTGGTCTTGGATGACTGTGTAGATACAAAAGCAAAAAAAATGGATCTGATGAAAAAAGCCTCTAAGGATCCATTATTTCAGTCGGACATATCTACTATTTCTGATGAATATAGAAATATTGACGATGATTTGCTATGAAGTTCCGCAAATGGACAATCTGGAGAGCAAATCTTGATCCAATTGTTGGTTCTGAACAAGGATTAACCAGACCAGTGCTGATTATCAGCGATGATTCAATAAATGATTTGATTAATACAGTAAATGTAATTCCGATAACCACCAGAAAAATTAATAGGGTAATCTATCCGAACGAAGTTTTACTTAACTCTAACCTGTATGGTTTAACTGAAGAATCCATAGCTTTATGTCATCAGATAAGAACTTTGGATAAAAAAAGATTTGCCAAATTTTATGGTGAAATAACCGATAGCAAGAAACAAAATGAAATAATTGAGGCCTTATTCTTTCAATTGGGAATAGATAATTACATCCCAGTTTCCCTTTGAATATTATGCATATAAATTAATATTTCTGTGTAACTCTTAACCTTACCTACTTGCGCATCGAACAATTGAGTACATTTGTAATCCAGGTGTCTATATACCTTGAGTTGCTGTCATTCTTTTCAAAGCAGGATTGAATGATTAAATGTATATCTTCACAAAACTTAATTCAAAAAAACATGAAAGCTCAAAAGACATGGCACGAGAAACACCATCAGACATTAAGCTTTGGTGGTCGTGTGGCTGATGCCGTAGCAAAGGGGATGGGTTCATGGAAATTCATTATCCTGCAAACAATTTTGGTTGTCCTTTGGATGGGCTTAAATGTGATTGGCTTCATGTATCATTGGGATGTTTATCCATTCATCTTGCTGAATCTGCTTTTCTCCACCCAGGCCGCTTATGCAGCCCCTATTATCATGATGTCCCAAAACAGGCAGAATGAAAGAGACCGGATGCACGCAGAAGAGGATTATCAAACCAACATTGATGCAAAACTTGAAATAGAAGCCTTGTCCTTAAAGCTGAAATCCCTTGAAGTGGAAAAACTGGATAAGATCATTGAACTGCTGCAAGAACAGAAAAGCAATTTATCGAAATAAATATCAACAGCTTAATTCACATTCCCAAGAACTTTAGTCTATTGGATTACATGATGGAACTAAAAGATCTAAGTCCAGCCATAAACTGGCTTAAGGGACTGTTCAATTCCAAATAATTAAAAGATTGTTTTGGTATACCGGGGTCAGCTTTTACTTGGGTATTGGTAGGGTTCAGGTTATTGTTTTGTGTGTACCTTGTGTATACC
>DMFR01000207.1:0-176 GCA_003450125.1 Prolixibacteraceae bacterium
GGTCTGTATTGATAGCTTTCTCTGCATCATCCAGGGAGTCAAAGTATGGATCACTGAAGCGCTTGTAGGCAAGTTCGCTAAGTGTTTCCCTGTTCACAAACCCGGCATGAAGATTATCCGCTTTTAAATTTGCAGCCATTGACTCATTGAACTTTGAAGCGTCATGGAAGGTATTG
>DMFR01000207.1:414-20789 GCA_003450125.1 Prolixibacteraceae bacterium
GCACGAGAAAGGGCATCATCATCGTAGATTGGTTGATTACTCTCATCATATCCCTTAACAGGTTTTGCCAGGTTATCCTGGTACTGCTTACGGATATTTGCCATTACATCCAGGTGGGATTTTTCACGCTTTAAGGCAAAGTCAGCTTCCATTTTTCTCCCTTGCTGTTCACGGAAACCACCAACTGTACCACCTAACCCCCCAAGCAGTCCACCAAGGAACATAGACTTTTGCCCATCTATGGTAGAATACCCATCTACATAGGAATCGAGTATTCCCGCTACCTGGTTAGAGTCAGTTAATCCTTTGCCCTTACGCAACTCATAATCCTGAATGGCTGTCTGTATTCCTTCTTCCCATAGTCCTTCCGATACAATCCCGGTAGCTACATTCTTACCAATACTTTTACCAAGCGTTCCCGTATATTTTGCAGCCGTTTGTTTTGCCAATTCTGCGGCATCAGTTACACCGGTTCCAATAATTGACTTAACTACCCCCCTGGCTTCATTGGGTTTACCGAAAAAGAATTTGCTCTGTATGTAATTTGGGACTGCAAGTATGGCTGCATTCCAAAGGAAAGTTTCCATTTGGCGTGGGGCAACTTCGTCCTTGATTTCTTGTTTCCACAAATCGGGAAGATCATCAAAAGCCTGCCCGTATTTTTTAAGCGATAGTTCATCACGCAAATGCTGCCCGGTATCGAAGGCTTCAAACCCAGCCTCTGAGATTGTATTGTAAGCCGTTGTTGCGCCAACGGTTAGTTTCTGTACACCATTTACCACTCCACGAAGATCTGCAAGTTGTTTGGCAGTCAAAACCGTTTCACCGATTTTACCTGTCTCCAGTATACCGGAAATAGCTCCCAATCTTTTACCCACTTCAATTTCTTTAAGAGAGGTGGAAATAACCTCACCAAGTTTTAAAGCTTTCATCCCTGCGGCTAGCTTGGCGATCTTACCAGCAGCCATACCGGGGATCAAGGCAGAGGCTAAAAAAGCAACCCCGTCAAAGGCATCCTTTGCCCAGAATGCGGAAGTTCCCAACTGATCCAGCAGTGAGCCTGTTGTATATTTAGCTGTAGTGTAAATCCTGGTATCAATCCCAAGAACGTTATCATTTAGACCGTCATCCAGCTCAGACATTTCTTTAACAAGGGCGTTGTCAAAAGTGTATCCGTTTTGAAATCCTGTTGCGATATCCCCGATGAACCCACCTACATGCCCAATTCCTTGAATGAGCTTGGGTACAATCGAGGCTGTTCTGCTTAAAGCGCCCCTGCGGATCTGTTGCCAGCCGGACTGCATTTGTCCCCTGAGTTCCCCCTGGTCAGCGCCTTCATTCATGGTGGCATCATATTCGGTGCCCCCTTGATAGCGGTTACCTGGTTTTAGTCCCCCTTCCAGTGAAGAATCAATCATGGCTTTGGTAAGGTCACCCCAGCCACTATCATCCATTTTCATTGGCGGCAGATTTATCTTGGTTTCTGTCTGAGCAGAAGGATTAAGATACTGGGTAAGTTCGGCTGGCTTTAGCATTACTTCTGGGTATTAAAGATTTGCATTCCATACTCATTGACAAAATTCTCAAAGGTCATTGGCTTTCTTGCCGGGTTAGAGGAAGTGACTGTGGTACTTAATACTGTCGTTCCATCGCTACCTATTGTGGGGGTATTGATCATCCTTAGTATTTCCCCACCCAGGTTGATAGTCTCAGTGCCCGGTTTACCTGAGTATGCAAATTTTGCCATGTTTTGAAGTGGTTCAAATGCCTGCCCCATACGCTTGTTGTCGTTCGAGCGTAACATGTCAAAGTCCATTGAGACTTCTGCTCCTTTAGAGTCTTTACCCGTTGCAGTGACAGTATATACAACAGCTCCCGCCATTCCCTGAGGATTCGCTGGAGATATTCCCTGCTTGGTGTAAGTAAATTTCAAATCTTCTACTTTACTCATGGTCTTGGTGATCCCCGCTTCCAATGCCTGTAAGTTACCGAGGTTGGCATAACTTCCCCCGCCGTTTTCTTTGGGGAGCATCAAGGTAAAGGAATTATTTCCACCGATAGGACGACCATTCTCATCTTCCTGTACCCCTATCAGGCTCATTGACTTGTCTCCCAGTCGAATCTTTGGGGCGGGTATATTGGCAGAACTGGCAAGTACTTCTTCTGCTATCTGTTTGGTAGATTTCTTAGTATTCTCAGGGGTCGCTACTGCAATTCCTATGCTTTCCAAAAATGCTTTTGAGGCAGTAAAGTCTTTGGATTTATAATAAGAGTCTACCTCCTTCTGGTGCTTGTCTGCCATGTTTCCCCCTTTAACGTTAACCCCGGAATCATCACGGTACGCGGCTCCAAAAGTAGTGTCCCCAGTTCCGGCTAAAGCTTCATCGGTCCATATTGATTTTGAATTCTCTGCCACTTGTAATTCGTCTGCCGCCTTTTGTGTATAAATATTACCTCCCCTGCCGGTATAGCCAAAATAATCTATACCGCCTGCTTTAGTTTTACTACCACCACTGCCAGAACCAGACTCATTACGAAGCCGCAAATTACTGATCGTTTCCCTGTCCTTTGAATAAGCCTCTGCAATGTTTCCGGTGTGCTTGTTAATTACCTGTTCCCTGGTAAGATCGTAGAACATTTTATCCACACCGCCTTTGGCTGATCTCTGGTCACTTTTCTGATTGATCAACTGGGTTAAGTAGTCAGCTTCTTTGGTTTGCCCAGCATCAGCGTAAGCCTTCTGGGTCTTGCGGAGTTCTGACAACTGATCCCCCACTATCTTTTCTCTCAGTTCAGGGGGAGCTGAATCTACGTGCATGTCGGTTTCGTACTCCATCAATTTAGCCATTTTAGGATCATTGGAAATGTACTGCATACCGAGCCTGAGCAAATCTTCTTTTGTCTTGCGCTCGTTTCCACGTACATAAAGGTAAGTGCCATCGTCCTGAATTTCCTGTTTATAAGAAGCTTCAGCGTCCTTCATAAATTTACCCAGCTCCTCCTGGATATTTGGTTCCTTGAATACATCAAATGAGGAGTATCTGCCGTAGGTCCCAAGTTTATTTTTCTGGGTAGGAGTTGCACCCTGGGATTTAAAGTGTTTTTGCATGGCATAACGCTGGGCATCTGATACGTCAAGCTCGTTGGCTTTCTTCATATCCTCTGTCATACCCATGTAGCGCTCCTGGGAAGACTGCAACCACTCATCGTTTCTGATTGTGGCGGCAAGCCTCATAGCCGCTATCGGGGCATCCTCATAGTTCCCTGTTTTGGCAAACTGCTCGATAGCCTGAGAAACCCCCTTTAGCCTTCTGTCTTTCTCCTGTGAATCCAAATCGGATACCTTGATACTTCTGGCAAGTTGATCTGTCATGTCCATACTCTGAACCCCCTTCAGGTACTCCTGGTTAAATCCTTCCACTGACCGGGCAAAATCGTCCACGGGCAGCTTTGCGAATTGGGGTTTATATTGATTGAATGAAAGGTTAATAGCCATTTTTCTTTCTGTTTAACTGGTTTTGAAGCCCATACAGTTCAGCCTGTCCTGCGTATTGACGGTCAGCCACCCCATAGCGGTTCAGGTAAGGCATCATTATTTCCATCTGCTTTTTAGGCATTACTACATTAGATATATAATCGTTATTGATGTCCATCAGATCCTGCCCGAAGTTGGCGAAGTTGGCAGCTCCTACCTGGGTTTTGGAGTTATTGAAATCAACAAGCTGTTGACGGTAGTTATTTCCAATTGCGTTATTTTGGGCATTGATTTGTTGATTCATCCCCGTCTGTTGGTTCAGCATCTGGTTCTCAGCATTCTCTTTCTGTGCCCTGAGCTCCCCGATACCTTTCATCCTGGCAGAGAGTCCAGCCAGCTTAGAGGCAATGCCAGCTCCCCTGGATGTAAGGGAGTGATCAACGCTTTTATCGAACGTTGCGCCCTGCGATTTCAGATCAGCCAATTGTGGTTCGATGTTAAAGTTCGTATTCAACTTCACTCCATTCTGATACACGGGGGCGGCTGGCGATTGCATTTTATTAATGGCATAGCTGTTGGCGATGTTATCCACAAATGTGCCCATCGAGCCTGCCACTTGCATTACTCCGGCGGTATTAAGCTGACTTTTATTTGCTTTCTCCAAATCAAAAGTTTTTTTCATCTCTGCCGCTTTGAGCGCTGTCTTTTCGGCATTTGCCTGAAGTTTATTTTGTTGGAAGTCTGCCGTATTTACTGTCCCTTCACCTACGGTATTGGACAAGAGTTTATTTCCATTATAGTGATCGTAATTAAAGCTCCCTACCTTATTGTTATCGGGCATGTTATTTTCAGCCCTAAGGAAGTCTGCCAGGTTATTGTTTCCAGGCTTATCCTGCTCAGCCTTAAAATACTTGCTCAAATTCTCAGCTTCTCCTATCTTATTTGGGGAAATCTGCTGGTATGGTTTAAGCCCTTCATTTAATCGTCTGTCTGGATCTGGGTCAATGGGATTAGGTTTCACAACTAAATCTGAGGGTGTGAATTTCCTGGTTGACTCAGTTCCCCAAATAGAGGCATCTGATTTACTTTTGTTTTTATTTACCCACTTAGCTACCGCTTCAACACCTGTATCCCAATTTTCGAAATTTACTTCTCTGCCAGTGTCATCATTACCAACATTACCGGGATTAAAAGTACGTGCTCCTTTTCCTTTGGTGCCAAAGGTGCTGTCGTTTTGCATCAATGCTGCAATCAATAGTGGATCTACTCCCTGCTGATTGGCTATTTTATAAATGGAATCACCCCTGAGAGGTGTCCCTGGGGCTACTTTTTTAATGTAGGCATCTAACTGCTCTGGAGTTTTTAAATTCTTTATTTTTTCATAAATGGCAGCAATTTTAACTTCATGTGCCGGGTCTGTTGCATACCTGGAAATATCAAAGCCATTGATAACGCCACCACCGCCACCAAATTGCGGGATATTACCAGAGTTGGCAGGCTGAGCTGCAGCATTGTTTTCTGCCATCAACTGCTCTTTGCGGTGGGCAATCCTGTCGAGCATGAGTCGGGCAGAGTTGGCAGAACCACGACCACCCGGAGTTTCTAACTGCTTGGTAAATTTCTTTTCAGCAGTTGCCAGCTTATTTCCTATTTGTGCGTAGGTAAGTGCCATGATTAAATATTTTTAAGGTATGGTGAGGGAAGTGTTTTCAGTTTGTTGGAAAGAATAAAACCCTTTCCACCACTTACACCGATTCCCCCTGAAGGAGATGAGTGTTTATCACCTCTAAATTTGAAAGTATTGGGGGCGATCTGGGCAACCTGTCCATTTTGATCTACCGTTGGGGGCATCCTGTCATCTGTAAGCAGTACTTCGCCATCTTCCACCTGGTATGAGGGGGGAACAAATCCACCTTTGGCATAATAGCCTGAGCTTTGAACCCCAAGCACAGGAAGATTGGCAATGTTGGAAGCCGATGACATTTCATCCATCCGGCGTTGCCCTTTTATCTGCTGCTCTTTGATTTTTTGATCGGCAAGTCTTTTTTCTTTCTCCTTGTGTTTTGCAGTAAAGAAGCTGATCGCTCCCCCGGCTACTGCTCCAACGGCAGCACCCCAGGGTCCTGCGATACTCAATCCCATTGCAGCCCCTGACAATGCCCCGGTTGCTATAGATCCACCCATTGAAGGTTTGCCGTCTATGTTGTCAACGGAATTTATCAGCCCTGCCCCTGCATTTCCAATAGCGGAATAAATACCTCCGTCACCGCCATTAATAAGGCTGTTATCCGTCATGCCCTTGTTAGAGAACATTTTTGCGGGTACATCTGCCATAAAAGTTGGTCGCCTCTCCTAAGTATTCTGTAGTATGGGGGTAAGCTATGAGGCGTATATAAATTGTATATGCTATCTGGCTGACAGCCTGTAATTTACGTCAGCCGAGTACAAATATATTGTATTTTGTGATATGTTGCTATAAGTAAGCCTTAAAATCACATGAGTGCCTACAAACCTACGCTGATTCATCCACGGTTTGCCCGTATCTATATTGACAGCAATTACTCCTCCTAGTGGAGTAAGGAATGGATGTGTTTGATTTTTAACCATATCCCTAAAGTTATTGAACCTGAATTCGCCTTCTGCGCTTCGTATATTCTGCATCCAGACAAGATCAATCTCCCCTGAGCATCTGGCATCATCATACACCATAGCTTTACTAAAGGTCTCACGAGGCATAGACACCAACGCATTATTTATAACCACTGACCTCCAATTGAAAGAGGCAAACAAGGTAGTTTCGTTAGGTGATGGATTAAAACAGATGTCTATTACCGATGGGAATACAACCGAATCATAAAACTTTCCAGGGTTATTAACCAAGTTGTGTTTATATACTTTGGTCCCCTTGATTGAAACCACACCACGCCTGGAAGATGACATACGATCCGGTGAATAATCATGCATACTTAGCCACCCGGCAACATCTGGGCAGTAACTGAGAGTATCCCCGGTAGGCAGCTTAACGATCAGCCTATTCAAGTCTTCGTCAAAAGCTGTACAAAACTGATCCGTTAAGTTTGCCCCAATGGGTTTTAGTTTTGATATGAAGAAGTTTCTAAGCCCCTTGTTAGAAATTTCATCCAATTGGGCAGATATCAGAAATATCTTCCCTTGCTCAGCATCTGTGAACAGGTATCCAAGTTTACTGAGGTAACAGGAACTCATGTGCTGGCATCCTGCATAACCGTTTTCCGAGGTAATCATTTCCTTTGGCGGAACCCGAAATATATCCCCAACTCCAAGGGCAACCTGACCCGATGAAGTTTCCATTGTTTCCGATCCAAGCGTACGATAAACGCTTGCACGGGTGTTGATGTACAGAATATCGCCCACTGCCTCTATATTGACAATTTCGCCCCTTGTATTGGGAAGTTCGTAATAGTTCAGAGGAAGGAACTCCCGCATGGAGAATTCTTTTGATTCAGTTACGTAAGGATTGGCTCGTATAATTCGGTAAGGGAACTTTGCAGCAAAGGATTCGCTGGTCGAAAAGGGGAATGCCCTTGTCAGATCATTGACAGAAGTGTAGTCCCTGTTGTAAAAGAAAGTATTGTCGTTTGAAATGTCAACCGATCTTCTGAGCCAGGTCCTGTAGTCGTCAAATGTAGTGCCCACCTTGGGGTAATAACTATCCTTGGGAAGTACCCCTGAATGCCTGAGAGAAATATTGTGTACCGAATATACGGGAAAATTGTAAATGGCTTTGATGGCAATAAACTTCTCCTCTGGCTTAGTTTCTTCAGGGGCAAGGGCAAAAGAAAGACACAGGGGAGCTGTAAGCCTGGTTGCAAAAGGACAGATGTAGGTATCGCCCCCAAATACTTCAGGCACCTGATAGGTGTAAAACCCACTAAGCCTAACAAACTGCCCGGTTGAAACAAGTTCCTGAGAGTACAGGTTGTTGTAAACATCAGAACGGTGTTGGTACAGCGCCCCTACCATAAGTTCAAGCAGATTCCCACCAGGATTAAGATAGTCAGCTATATCCAAAAATCCCCCTCCGGTTCCCCATCCATAGGCTGTAGCGCCTAGTTGATTGGTTGGCTCTCCATCCTGTTCGATGTTGGCATAGGCATGTCCTTCTCCCAAATAATTATTTAAGATAAGCCCATCTGCCTGTAAAAGAGTATCCCCTGGAATATACTTGAAAGAGTTTACCTTCCTGAGTTGTCTTACCTGGGAATAATGGGAAAGATGTTCGACTTCACCAGACACAAAATCTGCTATAAAGTGAACCTGATCTTTGTTGTCAGTTTTTAAGGTAGGAGTATGAACACCAGCCACCCTTTCCTGGTAGGTCAAATCCCTATACTCTGTCCTGAGACAGAACTGCTCTTTGATGTAGGATGGAGAAGCGGCAATCCTGTCTGCAAGCATATCAAAGCAGTGAAACCTTAGTGTACGGTCATCAAGAACCGAGCCTGTGGGATCAAATTGCCCAAAGACGGTTTTACTCATAACAGGTACGCCCATTGATCCGATCCCAGGACCAAGATCACCCGTAACCAGTTGCCCTGTCTGAAAGGAAGCATGGTCCTTTTGGTAATGAAATACAGCTCCCTGCCCAAGTACCCTTGTGTTGTTGAAAGTTCTTTTTGCATAAAGGATTTCAAAGCCTGATACCTTATCTTTAATTTCCTGGGGAATATAAATGTTGCTTACCGAAATACCCAGCGTAGGTGCCAAAAATCCTTCGAAGTCTTTGATCTTCGAGGCTTTGATTTCAAGGTTCACCTCAGTATAGTAGTAATAGTAATTCACGTTTGTTACTGAGATGTATTGAGTGAACTCAACCCACTGCCCGGCTTCAAGATCTACCGTACTATTCACATTCTTAGAAGCCGATGCGTTGGAGGTCATAGTACCAACAAAGCCATTTCGGGGAACTGTCTGCCCCCCTGATTGGGTATAGAGATAATCCCCTTCGCTTGTAACGGCAAACATTCCTATCGAGAGGTTCATTACAACCGAGTTGGTATTTTGGGCAGTCAAGGTTGCATTCACGCTACCCACAACATTTATCGAATGCTTTACGCTGGCTGTATATCTCTTGCCGTTCCATGTACCAAGGGGTGAAGTAGCTGCGGTTCCCTCCAATGAAGTAAGCTGAAAAACGGTCTGGCTACTTATTAGCGATCCTAATTCCCTTGTAACCGTTCTTTGTGCAATTGGTACAGAGATATTGTATGTAGTGGTTGATTCCAATCCTGTAGGGGTTACAAGGGGAATGCCTGGGAATTTGTGGTGCCTCACTTTCTGCCCCTTCAGGGTTCCCCATTCATCGGTATTGGGATAAACCTCTGATTCATTTTCCCAGAAGCCCATTGTACCATCTGACCGGGCAGTTTCCCTGGTGTGAAAGAATTTCACATTAGGATCAATCTTTGCATCATGGGATAAAAACGAGAGGGCAGGAGAATTAGCAATCAGATCACTTACAAAAGCAGTCTCCTGAATATTTACCCCCTCGTAATTTAATGTCGTAGCTACCCTTCCCGGAATGTGGAATGCTGGCGATGAACTGCCATCGAGCATCATAAAACGGATATAGAATGCCATCACTTCATCGGGAAAGAATCCCCGCTTGTTGAAAATCGTAACTTCATCCTTGTAACTCCCCCGAACAGATGAAATTGAAACTTCTTCTTTTACCCATTTTAACCTTATGTTGTTGGCATATAGCTGGTAATTAATAGGAGCATCTTCATTTAAGTTCGCAAGGTGTAACTGCTTTCCAAGTATAGTGAGGGTTTTAGCCTTTGTATAGCTTGGATTGTTTATAAGTATTGACTCTATACTCACCGCATCAGCCTGTTCACCCCCTGTGTATGTGAAGGTAAAACTGTCTGCGAATATTTCTTTCCTGGCAACCATCTCAGCAGAATGCACCCCTGATACTTTTCTTATTGCAAAGATCCGTAAGAACTTATACCGGGTATCAAGCTGGTTAATTGTGATCTGTATGGATTTTGAAGTCAGGGTGCCAGGTTCGCACCCGTCATAGTAATCTACCCCCTTTGCCGTAGTGTCATCGGTAATCATTATCGGACCTACAACCTGGGATTTGTTGGTCTGTGATCCGTCCGGGAATTCGTAAGCAAAGCAGAAGTAATAAGCCCCCGACAAAAGCTGTCCCCCAGAATCTGAATGCCTGGTGAATTCTACATCCGGGCAAAAGAACTGTCCAAACATTTCAAGTAAGATAAAATTGCCTGCACTTGCGGGAGCCATTCCCTGATCCACTGTAAAGGGTAAAGAGTCCAGGTTAAGTATTTTTGGGGAATTGATATTGTCAGTAAAAACAACGATCAGCTCACCTTTGAAATTTCTGAAGTACACCACCTTAAACACCGATCCGGGCATGAAATTTAAAAGGTCTGTCTTCAGTTTGAGGGTAAACACTCCTGCTGAGTCGAGCACACCGATACGGGAGCCAACAGAGCTGCCGGAGGTTGTGGTGCCAAGTAAAATGTAGCAGCCATCGTCAATTGCCTGTTGGTGCAGGGTATAAAATCCCAGATCCCGGAGTACGCTCATGCCGGGTTCATTTTTTTTGGCGTTCCTGTCATGGACAATGTTTCTCGCTCTGCGGTAAGTTCCCTCAGGTTGATCTTCAGGAAGACAGTCCAAAAAAAGTGATCGGGTAGGTTTCATAAAAACAGGGTTTTAATTCATTCTATCTCCCCCCTGGGGTTAACATCGAGCAGGTCTTCCTGAACATCTGCTACGCTTGCCTCTTGTGCCTTGACAAAGGGGAGCAGTCTTATCCACTTCTCTTTAAAGGCTTCCATTCTTTCAGGATTAGGCATCATCATATCGTTGCCTGCCGATACGCAGTATTTTTTCCAATTGTAATCTGCTGTCTCCCATCTGAAAATGTTAGATTCATACCCGCCCATAAGCATCTGCCGAACGATGTACCACCATAGGGCAGTTGTGACGTAAATATTGTCAGGAACTTCAGGGTATCCCTGGGAATCTACAGGGAAAGCCAGGTACTGAATTCTGATTGTACCTTGCTCGAAGCTGGTCTTAATGTAACCCGGCTGTAGAAAGTAATAAGCATCCGTGCTTTCAGTAACCTGGGTAAAGCCAAAGTCTTTAGCCGTAGGGTCTGTTCTGAAAATATAATCCTTGTACCTGGAGAATGTCTGTAATGTCTTTCCTTCGTAGGGTAGTTTACGATCTCCCGACTTTACTGCCACAAGCTCAAACAGGGAAGGGGGAAGATCTGCCCGAAAGTTTACAACCCGTTTGGTCATCTCCTTTAATTCCAAGCCATAAAAGCCGCCGATAAATTCAAGGGCTTCCCCGATCCACTCAATTGCATCTACTTCCCATGCGGAATCCCTGGGTTTAAGGTCCCTGTATATTTTAGCAATTACTGCCTGTGATGAAATAGTATTATAGTTCATGACTTAAAATTTAATTGTGCAAACTCATTTGTTTTCAACAGTTTAATGAGCGCCATTTTATTCCCTGTTTCCCCCTTTGTGGGAGAAAACTTGTATACTGTCTTGTTGGGAATATTACAGGCTTTCTTTTCCCAACACCACCGATAGTAAAACCGATCTGTAAAAAATACTCTTTTTCGTATACCCTGTTTGAGTAGTTTATTGGTTTCTCCCCAATCTACGGCAGGGCGTGTAAAGTTCTTTCTCTCTATCTTTTTGATCTTTATAACTCCCATCCTCGAACCTAGGCTAAAGGATTCTCCTTGCAGTATCTCACGGGATACCTTTTTGTTGTACTGAGAAAGAACAAATTTAAAAAGCGGGTATGTAATGGTTGTATCGGGGTTTTGTTTTTTGAATACCTTGAACATGTCCATAACCCGGTACATCTCATCCGTTAACTGTAACGCTGTCTCCTGATTCATTTGGCTGTATCCCTCTTAGTTCTCCCGCCAAAATAGCGGTGGTGATTTGCTGTACGAAGTCAAGGGGCACCGGGTAATCTTCGTTAGGGTTTACCAGGGTAGGATATTCGAACGCCCCTTCCAGTGCAAGATGTTCTGTAATTGAATTGACTGTATACAGATATCCATCACGATAGTAGTAACGAGCTTCAAAGCCTGTGTGTTTGTTGAAGGCATAACTTCTGACTGCCTCAAATTCAATGGGGTGTATTACGTTAAGAGTTGAAAGATTGGTGACCGCTTTAATTGCGGGACCGGATCGAAGGCGTATCAGGTTTGGAATCTTTTCAGTGGATTGCATAATAAGGCATGAGTGATCTACCTTTTCTTCCATTGCAATACCCTGGTCATCGCTGCCTAAATAAATCTGTAAAAATGCGGAGTCAAGTTTTCTACCCTTTTCATCATCCCTACGGATCAGGGTTGCCCGGTAGTACTGAACCATGAACCGGAGTCTTTCCAAAAATACCAGGTCATGTTCCTGGTGTACGTTTTCTGCTATGTTATAAACCAGCTTTTCAAATGTGTCCATCACTTTACAATTAAAATAAGTAACACAACTCCCAATCCCGCCCCTGTAAATATATTTCTCTGGGATTTAAGCATTTGGGCTTTTGCCTTCTGTATCCCAAGTTGAGTATTCAAATCATTTAATCCCCTATCCTGAATCTTCATTATATTTTGCATTGCATCTACTTTTATACTCATCGCACTTGCAATAGAATCCTTCAAGATTAATTTATGCTCCAGAAAATTAACCTGGGAGCCTTGCAGGATTACAAGCTTTTCCATATAATCTAACCTCTCCAGATCATTTACCACCTTTTGTGCGGTGCCTTGCTGGAGGTTCAGGGTAGCGTTTTGAGAAGTACCCCTGAAGGGTAGATAAGTCAGAAGGCTTAGCAGCAACAGAACTATTTTTGTATTCATATTGTATCTTTTTTTTCTGTTCGTTGATCTGTATAAGTTCATTGTTAAGGCTATCTACCTGTACTTTGAGCTGTTCAATTACATCATTCTGACGGTTGATAATATCCGTATATGGACCAAACTCTAATTGGACAGGCACAGGCTCAATTTTAGGCTGTGGCAGTACACTACTGATCAAAAGTGCAATAACCCAAAATGCCAGTATAACTATGCCAAGCACTAACGCCCTGAGTAATAATTCTTTTATACTCATTGTAATTGCTTTGAGTATTGTACATGGTCTGAGACTGCATAGATCATTGATTTGGGGAATATCTTCTTCGATACTCCCTGCCCTTCTCTTTCGCCTTTAGCTGATGTATTGCCTCCGATTGTAGCTACTGAATTCTGCATATCCTTTTCCACGATTACTATATGTCCAATCCTACCCAAATTATTGTACCAAAAAGCCACTGTTTGTGCTGGCAGTAAATCAGGAACCTTTTGCCCCAAGTTTGTTTTTTTGTACACGATGTTAGTTTTAAACCAATCTGCTGCACGAGCTGACCTGATTGTTTTGACTCCGGCTTTAAAGAATACCCAGGATACGTAAGCTCCACACCAGGGCTGTCCTTTATCCATGCCAACAAGCTTTAAATAAATTTCAACTTCCAAACCATCATTGTGTCCTGTTAATTCCCTGACGTAAAGCTGGCTCTCTGCCTGCTTCACAACTTTTAGCCTTAAAGCCCTGATGCTATCTTGACCATGCCCCAAAAAAGAAGCGAGAAGACAACCAATGAGAACGCAAATTTTTGCCATAGTTCAAGTTTGTTAAATGTTTCCGTGTTATCTTTATCAATGAACTTCCGCATATTTGGGAATAATGCTTTTAATAAGAAAAGGGAAGTCACGATGAAGGCAGATACAGACACAACGGCAAAAGGAATTTTCTGATAGATTCCAAGGGGATATGTACTCCAATTTAACAGTTTTCCTATCCAATCAAAACCAATAAACAGTGTAAGCCCAACAACAAACGTAAGCCAGTACTCACTGTTCCTTTCTATAAAACTCCTGCTCCTAATGTAATCTTCGGTAATGTGCTGCTTGGTGAAAGAGCTCAGGAATTGAATTGGCACTACCACCCAGGTTAAAAGTTTTAAAATGTATTTCATAGCGCATAAGTTTTTGCCTTTATAAAAACCCCCGGAATCTAAATCCCAGGGGTTAAAACATACGCTGAATTTAGACTAAACCAAATTATATTTTGAATAAATCGTAAATGTAGCTTATAAAATACATTTATACAAACTATTTGGCTGTTTATAATATCAAAGTGTTGTCCTAACAGTTATAATTGCAGCCTGTGTAGTTTGAGAAGTTACCGTAATTGGTAAAGGAAGGCTTGCCCCTGCAGATCTTAGCGAAGTTGTGGTTCCACCAGGACCTGAAAACTGAACGCTCTCCATTGTAATCTCTGGCGCATTGGTTATACGGAATGTATAATTGCCTGCCGGGAGAAAGAAATTTGCCTGCCCACTTACATTAGCGGTAAGTCTTTGCATTACCACCACATTGTCCTTCAAAACCTCTATAAGAGTATTACCTAATGGAGCTATCATATCGCTTTAGTTTTTAAGGTTTTTAACTGATAGGAGGAGCAAAAGATTCCGGGGATAAGAGCATCCTGTAATGAGATAATTCAAGTCCGGTAAAACTCAACTGTCCCCCTACAATATCCTGGGAAGCATTTGTAAGAACTGACTGAATATTACTAACCGATTCTCCGGCAGGAATTGAAAGGCTGATTGCATTAATGGAGCAAATAGCAACATCGTTTTTCTTTATCACTGCCATGCTACTAAAATTAATATCCTCAGTAACGATTCCGCTTTGACAAATCATTTGCACCTCGTACCTGTTTGCTGTTATCCGCACAGGGATAATAGACACAATGTAGCCAGCTACAAGGGCGACCAAGACAGATGAAGTATTTTCAGCAGCTATGTTAATTCCTGATATGTAGACAGTTTCATCATTTTTGACGTAGTTCATAAGTTCACCCACACCATCCAGTAGTCCGTCAACATCGAAAATTCCATTCGCCTCATTACCTTCAGCATACACATAAGGGGATGGAACCGCTACATGAATCAAATACTCACCAACAGGCAGATCATCAAATTGAAACACTCCCTGGTTAGAAGTAAAGGCATATTGTAAAAGTACATTTGGTGCAGAGGCTGCATATAAATCAATCCTGATTTCTGATAATGAATTTGGAGGCATAATTTCAAGTTTTTAAGTAATTATAATTGATCGTCATATAAAAGGACAATAGCTAAAGTGCCGTAGGTGGTAGCATCGGGAACATCATACTCAAAAACCCCAACGTTTAAACTGCCTACGAAATCATTTGTATCATCTTTGAGAAGTACCGTTGCCAATGTCCCATAATTGGCAGGGTCAGGAACCGGGTACTCAAAAACCCCAACGCTTAAATTACCCACATAATCATTGGTGTCATCCTTTAAAAGCACCATAGCCAGAGAACCGTAGGTATTGGAATTAGGGGCAGGATATTCAAAGACTCCAATACTAAGACTGCCTGTTAGTGGTTTCTGTATCGCCTTGGTATCAAAAACTGTCTTTACCGGACCAGAGACCCAAAACATCATCACCCTTAAATACCTCAGAATATGAAGTATGGATTTAATACAATCTCCCCGCCTTCTTTTAGCCAACATCTCATTTGCCAATCTCTCTTTGATCCTGGCAATGTCTGCCATATAAGCGGCGAGGGAACTGAAGTCTTTTGGATGTCTTATAGGATTCATACTGAGCCACATTTAAAGATTGGGTACAGTTTTAAAAGCTTGTTTATAACTCCAAGCTTCATCTTTACATTCTCCAGGTATCCGTAGGCGAAGTCAAGCTTTACAGCTTCCAGGTGAATAAGCAGCTCGGATACTAATTCCATTGATCGCTTCTCCGATTCACTAGCCCTGAACTGGGTATAAAACCCCGCTGACGGATCTATCTTTTCAAGTATCTTACGGTAAACATTATCCGTGTTGAGCACTATTGTTTCGCCTATGTAATTGTCTGGAAATACATTAAAATCTATCCGGGCTATATAAACCCCGTCTGGGAAGGTCAGGTAATTAAATGGGGAATAACTCCCGTTTATAGTGAATACAGCAGACTGAGGATTGCCATTTACAACCGAAGCAATATTGGCACAGGAAATAATTGTTTCCTTGTCAAAATCAGCTTCCAGGAATGGTTTTACCAAAGACTGACTATAAACAGATAACCCTGAGCCTTCACTAAGAAGAAGTTGTTCCCCTAAAGGAAAAGTGATATTAAGGCTGATCGAGTCAACTGTTGGAAGATCCACCTCGTTTCCCAGTTGCTGATAAAAAAGGTAGCGCTCATGGGAAATGCTTCGTTTGTTGATCAGCATTACCCTATCACCTACAGAGGTAAAGAAGACAAACCCGTGGGTAGATAACTCGGTAACCTGTTCGCTGTTCAGGTTCATGTCATCTATAAGAAGTAGCTTCTCTCCTCCCAGATACTGAGTCTGTGAAAGATTTGTAGTATTTAGGAACAATAGTTGATCTTCAAGAAAACGAATCTCGAATTTAGCTGGAATACTCATAGCACTGAAAGATTTAAGGATGAGAAAAAAAGAATCTTCAGGGGCATGAAGTAACCCCTAAAGAGAGTCTTGATTAACCCAACTTCTGAATCTCAGTGTTCAAAGTAGCAGCGGTAACAACACCAGCTCTTTTAATTGCAAAGATTATTTTGATCTTATCCAGGGACATTGTTTTTGATCCGTCCTTGACAGAATTGCTCAGCAAGAATTCCGTGTACACCATATCGTAGGTATTTCCAAGTACGGCATCCGAAGGGGGGCGCGAAACAGGGAATCCAACTTTGTTTGTCACTCCTTCATAAACTGAACATTCATCCTCCAAAGCTTTCACTTTAGCGTATGTTCCTTCTGGAAGGATCGGCACTACCGAATATACAATTACCGAAGTTTGAGAAGCGGCAACTCTGAATATCCTACCCAATGGAGCGAATACAGAGATCACTTCCAAAGCGGCTGTAGCTGAATAGCCATTGAAAGCGGATTTGTCATCTATACCATCTGCATTTATCTTAGCAATAACTTCTTCAGCATTGGCTCCGAAATAACTCTTAACAGGTACATTGAAAGTGCCTACAGTTACATCAATGAGTTTGATGAACTTTTCTGTCTCACCTACAGGGGCAGCAAGAGTTACAATTACTTTCTGGGCGGTCCCGGCATTGTAGGCAGAAACCTGGGAACGTAATAACTCTTTGGATTTAATATCTCCGGTTGTAATACCCCCTTTTGTAAACGAAACGGTTTGACCGGCACTAATGGTAGCTGCGAAAACAAGTGCGGCAGTCCCATCGGTAAGCGAGACTATGCCTAATTTACCAGCCAGTGCTTCTGCTGCGTTGGCTGCAAAGGCGGTAACATCATTGACAATAAATAGATTCTTAACCATGACAGTAGAATTTAATGATAAAATAAAATCATCATTCCGATTGGGCTGCTTCTATTTTACTGCTCTGGTATCTTTGTGACTCTATAATTTCTAAGATTTGACTTACTGCTAAGTCTACTATTTCTGCGTGTATGTGCTGCGGCAATTCACAATCAGTTGAATTTGAACTCAAACCTAACTTTATTTTTTTAGGCATCCTAATGTAGTTCATCCTTAGACCTACTAATATAAACCTTTTGTCACATTGGACCACTAAATTGTTTCCAACCATTTTCCCCGGAAGTGAAGATATGGTAGGTTTACGAAATGGATTCTCCTGGTCATCCTCGTAGCGGTCATTCTCAATGATACGCACAGGCGTCACCCTTACAATGGAGCTGGCAGTTGCCGTTGCGACATCAAACTTCGCTCTTATCGTGGTGGAAAGTTCTACAAAGAAATTGGATGGCAGGGAAAAGCTGGCTTCTCCACCAGGCGGTGGCGTAGGTGGAGTTATCGTACTGGAATAAGGGGTAATGAGCACCCTTACATCATTGAGCCGTTTCTGGTTCCCGGCAAACCCTACCTGTTTTGGATCTGTTACCTTGTCGCTCCTCTGTTTGACAATCCTTTCCTGGGCATCATTTAAAATCAGATCAATTTCTTCAGGGTGGATTTCATCAAAAGCAAAAGTGTTCAGCTTCTGCAGTTTGAGCGTAACCATATTGTGCATATCTAACGCTGTCATTGTGATTTAGTTATTAAATTTTACCGAAAATAACTTAGTACTTCTCCCAGGGATGAATCAATTGCTTTCTTTTCAAAATCTTCTTCACTCAGCTTTTCAGTCTGTAGATCAATTTCTATCATCTCTGCACTTAATTCATTAATTGCTTCCTGGTAGTGTCTGTTGTTGGTGGTCCACTCCATTGACCTTTTCCAGATCAGCATTACGTGGGACCCGATCTCAGAATCATTTAAAAGTTCGCCTTCCTGCTCTCCTAATTCAGCGGCTTTCTTTTTGCATCTTTCTTGAAACTCTATAGCCAGTTCGTCATATTTTTCTGGCTTGCACATTTTGGCGGCGGCTTCTGTTTCCTTCTGAATTTTACGAAGTTTACGCAAATCATCCCCAAGGGCTATTGCCTTTTTCCAATCCTTCATCCCCTTTAATTGGGATAGTCCACTTATAATAAAGGGTACTTCATTTCGTGACAGTTCTAATTTCATACTCTTGTTTTATGTTTGTTTAAAAATATCTTATTGCTCTTACCTTGGTTAGGGAGGTTTTGGCAGATGAAATGTAGGCGGCACTTACAGCGAAATTTATAGTAAAGGCGTTATTTGCGTTATCTTCGGTTGAAGACCAATAACTCCCGGCTGCAAATCCTCCGATGGCTACCCTGTTATTATACATGGCTGACAATTCCCAATAGCAAGGAAGTTGCCAATCAGAATAACCGTTTAGGGATTTTTCATCACATTGGCGAGCTGCATAAGTATATACCCTGCCACAAGCCAAGACTATCTTCGGTGTATTTATGGCTCCTGCGCCTGCATATGAATCCGTAGCGTTTGTGTAACTGCTGCTTGTAAACCAAGATAGGGTTGCAGCTTCATCTGTGGCGGCTGCAATTATTCCGTGCATCTGACCGCTTACGTATCCATTGTCCCCACTTTGATAAATGTAAGCAACCACTCCCCCTAAGTATGGATAACCAATGGCTATAACTTCATCTTGTGAAGGAATTCTACTATCTGAATCTGCTTTAATAATTTCAACGGCATACCTTGTCCTGATTTGGAGGTAACTCATCATTTTCAAATCATCCAAACCAGGAGTTACCCCGGCTTTCGCCTTCATAAAGAAATTGTTCCTTAAAAAAAGTTCCGTTACCCCTCTTTTATCCCCTGCCATGTTTCAATTCTTTTATCTGGGTTTTTAACTCAATCACTTCTTTTTGAAGCTTAATGATTTTTGTATCTTCTTCCTGAACCGCTTTAGTTAGAATAGCCAAATGATTTCCGAAAATGTGGTGCTTTTGCTCGTCACCTGAAAGCCAATGATGAGTTTCTTCAGCGATGAATCCAAGGGCAAATGAGTAATCGGCTTTCATCCGGTAGCTCAATATTTTGGTTTTGTTGATTATGCACATCGCACTTCCACTGAAACTTTGAATGTCATATTTTTGGTCCCTGGAAGAAGTTCTGTAAATTTCAGAACCCGTAATTGTTCCAGATGTTTCGATTGTGCCTGTGACGTTTGCATTCCCATTGATTTGTAATCCGGTTCCGGTATATAATCCTGCTGCAGATACGTTCGCGTTTGTTCCTGTTGCTCCATTGCCAAAATTTATACCTCCCGATCCTGTATAATAATTTAGATAAAGCGCATTACCACCTCCATAGGCATCTATGTGTAAATTTCCATTCGTTGTTTTGATTGTTGAAAAAACGGACGCTGAAGAGCCATATAAAGTAAGGATTGGACTATTCCCTGTGCTATTGCCAAGGGTTAAACTTGCGGTGCTGAACGCCTGGGTTGTTGCCCCTGCGAGTAATGCCCTGGCTGTTATTTGGGTTTGAATTGCGCTCGTTACCCCTCTCACGAATGCTAATTGGGCAATGGTGGGATAAGTTGCCGTACTGAGGCTTCTTATCCTTTTTGATGCGTCCAGCCATAGGATCTGACTTGCTGTTTCTCCGCTTATGGTGATTCCTGGTGTGGTGATTCCGTTGGTAGTGTTAAATGTTGCCGCAGTTCCCGTGTATTGGGTAAAAGTCAAATCTGAGCCTACCTTTTTAATCTGGTATGGATATGTCCCGGCTTCGACATTTAATTGGGAGGTATCAAACGCTTGAGTTGCGCTCCCGGCTATTTGGGCGTAGGTGGAGTTGATCGCACCTGTGATGCCTTTCAAATAGCTCAGTTCAGTAAGGTTGGGATAGGATGCAGTTGGAAGGCTTTTTAAAAATTTATTTACATCAAAATAAGCTAACGTATCAGCGGTTGCAGTTGAATTAATAAATCCATCGGCGGTTATTCCATTCCCATTAAATAAAACACTACTTGATGTAGGAGGTGAACTAAAATATAAACCACCTGCGTTATTTCCAATAATCCAATCATAAGCTCCTGTTTCAATTGTTAAAGTCGAAGCATTAAATGCTTGGGTCAGGCTTCCTGCCAATGCTGCATAAACCCCAGCGTGGGTATGTGCAGCCAAGCTATACGCTGTTGTTGCTGTAATTGAATATGTACCGGCTCCTGTTCTGGTCATGAGTCCGTTGCTGGTAAATTCCGAATCTTGCAGATAGCCTTCTCCCTGCCAGGGGGTTCCTGCTACAAAAGGTGTAGCATCAAGAGTCCAGTTACCAGAGCCATCCGTCCTAAGTAACCCCGGTGCTGGAGGCAATCCGGCAATTGCAGTAAGGTATGCGTGCAGCGGCTGAGCTGTATCCAATACCCAGGTGCTTGCTC
>DMFR01000207.1:20936-21774 GCA_003450125.1 Prolixibacteraceae bacterium
ATCCAATACCCAGGTGCTTGCTCCCGTTTTCTTTAAAAACCCGGAGGTTCCCCCTAACGCTGCAATATTGGTTAGGCTGGTACTAAGGGGCTGATAACTATCTGCCGTGGTGAGCAGTCGTAAATCTGTAGCGGCTCCTATTTTTTGGTAAAGTCCATCGGTCTTTGCAGAAAATCCAACATATCCAGCCCCCGGATTTGTTAGGCTGGTTACCGCCTGGATATCAAATTGGCAAAGTATCTTTTTTGATGCCATATTATCCTGTTATTGTAACGGTGTACTGAGCTGCGGTTGGTGCTACATTAAAATTAAAGGTCGTAACGTTTGCGCTCGTATCAATGATTTCGCATTCAACGGCATCAAATGGGGCTGCAGTTCTGGAAACTGAACAGTTCGTGTTTACCGTATTCATATTGTGAGTAATGGCGTATGTTAATGCGGCTGCATCTCCCAGGGTGGCTACAAATTTACGAACATTGGCAAGTGTACCGCTGGTTCCCAGGGCTTGCCTTAGTTTTAGTGGGGTGATTGCCCTTACATCATCCGTCCCAGTGGTAACTTCGGCTGTGGTGGCAATCTCAATAATCCCTTGGGCGGTTTCCGAGGCAGAGATAATGTCTGGAATGTTTTTATTAACGACCGTCCAATGAGCTGCCGTAGTTGGAGTGTCTTGTTTAGCGATGATCATGTCTCCAATCTGGACATCTTCAGCAAAAAAAGTACCGGCTACCGTAACAACGTAGGTCCATCCTTGTTTTATCCCACCGATTGGCGTTGCATCCAAAAGAGGGGCATTGGTAGCGGCATCATAGGCTCCCTTGTAAATCAAAGCACCTGT
>DMFR01000207.1:21950-22656 GCA_003450125.1 Prolixibacteraceae bacterium
ATGGGTATCAATTTGTGCATGGGTGTTGCTTCCTTTGTTTGACAGGTTAACGTGGTCTATTGTTGCTCCATCGCCTCCGTTGTGATCGTGGGCATCGCCACCTGTTACCCCTTTGGCTATTGGTGCAAATGCGGCAGCAGCTCCAGTGGCAATAAAGGTATCTATCTGTGCATGGGTGTTAGTCCCTATTAAAGAAAGATCAGTATGGCTCAATTGCTGGAAGTTGGCAGCGGTGGCGGCTGATGCCCTAAGCACATGTCCGGCGGTTGCGCCTGATATGGTATGCTGCGCTCCAAGTGCTGCGTTTGTTGCGATAACGTGGGCGTTTGGTGTTCTGGAGTCGGTCAGCCTAGTATCAGTGCCGATGATTGCCACTTGCCATGAAGTACCATCGTGATAGTAAATCTTAAAGTCAGTGGTATTGTAGTACATACGCCCTGCGGCTCCGGTTGGGGCAGCGCTTAGATTTTCAAGTCGTGCCTGAAGCAGTTGATTCAACGCTAAGTCCAGGTCCACTAAAAATGTTTTCTTTGCCATTGTTTTTTAATTTGCATCGGCATACCCTGAGAAGGGCTCCGAAAAGGTTAATAATGTGTTGTTCTGATCCAAATGCCTTACATTGGCTTCATACTCGTTTCCATCCGTATCCAGAATACTTATAGACGGATACCTTCCAAGCGAATGAGCCACCAGCCATACCCTCGAT
>DMFR01000207.1:22825-34588 GCA_003450125.1 Prolixibacteraceae bacterium
AATGAGCCCCCAGCCATACCCTCGATGGAGATAACTGGACATGCCTGTAAGCGGCACCAGACACCGTTTGAATTTCCTGCACATGGATATACTTGTCCTGAGCCTGGTCAAATACCACAATAGACTGATCAACCCTTGAAGTCAGGTCTACAAGCTTTCCCCCTATAGCATTGGTCAGTACAACGATCTTACTACTTACAGCTCTCCCTGTTGCCATCAATCAACTGGATTTAGTAATAGTTTCATTTGCCCCAAAGACAAGTAATCCAATCCCGACTCATCCGGTTTTACCCTTACAAAGAATCCCCCTTTGCCTGTATAGTCAGGAACATCTGTAAGCTGATTAAACTTTTTGGTAAGGATCAAATCAATTGCCTCCTTGCCATTGCGCCTAAGAGTTAACTTTTGTTGAAGGGTATTAAACAGCATGTTTGAAACATCGTGATCCTCGAACACATCTTCCATCACCTCTTGCCCTACAGCAATCTCCACCAACAACCCTTCAGGAACCCCCGTACCAATGAACTCATAAACCTGACCTGGGTAGAATGGAGTTGTTGCTTCCAAAATTGTCAGTGTCCCGGCTGTAATGGTGGACAGTATGTAATTTCTACCTTGTAAATAATTCCCTGCAACTAACCCCTGAGTAACTACCCTAAAAGTATTTACGTCATACATCTCGGCTACGATTCCTACAGTGCCTGCACTGTCTACATCTTTTGCCCAGGCTTTTACCCAGAGTGAATCTGAAAGTTTTACAGCCGTACCAACGCTAAATCCGTGACCCGGTTGGGTAATGGTATACCCCGTTACAGGGACACCGGCTCCTACTCGTTTGGTAATCGCTATAATGCCCATAGCTTATTTTACTCCCTTTAGCCTTGCCTGAAGCTTGATAATTACATCAGAATGTTTTTTATCCATAAGGTATGCTACTGCTTCTTCCATCGTTGCACCAATGGCTTCGTCTGTATCAAAGATGGTATTGCCCTCTTTGCGTAAGATCGCTTTGGTAAGGCATTCCTGGATGAAAGCAACTGTTTCCAGGGATTTGTCTTTTACAATGCGCATGAATTCTGCAGTATTTTCCTGGGCAGCTTTTTCCAGTAACGGTTCTTTTTCCAACTCATTTAAAGTTTCTGGATTGTACCCCAGAACCCTAAGTACCATGTCTGCACGTTTTGGATCTCCGGTGAGCTGGATATATTGGGTGAGCGCTTCTTTGCGGGAGGTTGTAAGGGTAGCCGCTTTTTCAAGGGTTGAAGTCTTGTCATAAATATGGAACCTAGGAGTTCGCCTACTCATTACTCCGTTCTCATCCATTTCTCCAACATCTGGGTGGGAGATTGCATATTTATATTGGATAAACTGCATCACGTTAAGTGGATGACCTTCCATGTCCGTACCTATCTCCAGCTTCACCCCTTTCTTAAGTACGTTAACAGTCAGGGATTTAAACCATTCTTTTACTTCTCTTGGGAAATTTAGGTCAGAAGACGACATACCCAGTATTTCGGGCATATATTTTCTTTCTTCGTCCCTGGTGAGTCCAGTTCTGGTGTCCCCCGAAAGGGTCATGGTAGAACCGATGTTCTGTTTAGACTCATCATACACCTCGTCAGGTAACCTGGAAGTGTTTCCTTTTCTACGGATTTCAATAATTCTTGATGCCATAAACTTTTTTAATTAGTTAAAATAAAGGGGGCACTTGAGTCCCCCTTCATAAAGCCTGAAGCTTAGGATATCTTGCATTCCAGGTGCATACAATTTGTTGCCCTTCGAATGGAAATACCTGTTTCTTTCATAAAATGTACAGATGCCCCGTCAATGTCGTTTGCACGAAGATCATTCCCGGTAAATCCTTTAGGAATGGTAGCCCCTGCAACAGCCCAACGGATCATTTCCCTGCCCTTACGGGATACGGAAGCGATGTTGGTTTCACCGTCATAGGATGACATATCCAAAAAGATCATACGGTAAGATTCCAGAGGCAGACCTGTAATTGGATGCTTTGGAGAGTTAAGCGCACGTGCACCACTATCCAAAAGAGGAAGATGACGTACCGTTACAGTGTGTCCGTCAATGTGTTTGTAAGAGGTAAAGAATCCACCCAGGGTAAGATTATTCCCGGACCCGGTAACAAAAGAAGAAGGATCAGTATTTTTGATGTACGACCCGGCAATGAGTTCCTGTTTCATTGCAGTGTCAAATTCCTCTAAACCGCCTAAGCCAGTAAAGAGGATGATATTCATGTTAGAAGCGTCCGATGCTCCATAGAGTACGTCACGAACTGTGTTCTTGATCTTCTTTGCAGTAAGTTGGGAATAAGTGTCGTAGTTGGGGATTTGTTCCAACACACCAGAACCCAGGGTAATGATCTGCCCATTGTCATCCTTCATGTGAACGATGCCGCTTTTGTCACGGTTGTACTGAGAGTACCACGAGGCGTATTCAACTTCTTCTTTCCAGCGAAGCATGTTCTGCCATTCTTCAAAGTCGGACCAGAGTTTAGTAACCCTGCCGCCGATGTTGAATTCTACATTGATTGTCCGGTTCTGAACGTTACCTTCATAACGATAACTCTTACGAATCATTGATATCTGGTTTCTCATTTTGGAAGGAGCAACCGTATTGGACTCATTACCACGAGACCCGGACATTGCAACGGGAGCAAATAACTGAACAAAGGACAGCCCTTCAATATCTGCAGCTACAACGAAATCAGCAGAATCAGTTGTGATTAGTTGTACAGTGTAGATCCAGAGTCCACCATCACCTTCGTACGGATCTTCCATGATTCTCATCTGAAGACCACTGGGGTTTTCAATGATGTATTGTTTTACGAACCACTTTTCAGCAAATCCTACTTTGAACCTGGAATGGGCAATACCGTTCCCTGCGATCAGTTTTAAAGCCGTAACAGCTTTGTTCAGACGACCCATAACCGGGTAGTCATACTCAATGTCGTTGATATACTTGATGTGACCAATACCTTCAGTCAAGAAAGAAAGTGGAAACCTCTTGTCTTCTCTACCAGCTAAATGTGTCAACACAGGGGAGAGAACGTCCGGCTGTGTAAGCAGTGCTCTAGACAACGAGTTTTCGTCCGTCATGCCCTGCGGGTTCCAAATATCTTCGTAAAGACGAAGCTTTTTTAAATTGTCTGATGCCATCAGAAAGAAGTATTAAGTTCATAATAACTCACTCAACTTGGGCAGTTTAACTCCCTGGGAGCTGTTCTGTCCACCTTGATTCATTCTTGCTGAGGCACCTTGATTACTGTTATTTAGCTTACTTCTTAGTGTATTCGCCTGCGTTGTATTCTTTACATTTTGAGCCAGTTTTCCAAGCTCGAATTTTTTATAAAACAGATACTCCATAGCCAGCATGGTTTCAGTATCCATTGTCTCCCTGTCTAAAGTTCTTTGTGATTTGCCATTGGCATCAATGGGGGCAGACATCCAATTGTAGAATTCATTTTTTTCCTTTTCAGGAACGATGAACCCTTTTAGTTCCCCTGTACCGATAGTGGTCTTGATGGCTTCCCATTTCTGGGCAGCGTCCTTGTCCTGGTCTGCTTTGAGTTTAGCCTGCTCGGTCATTAAATTTTCCTTGCGGGCAGTGTCCATAGCAATTACTTTAGGCAAAGCTTTGCGGGCATGTTTAAACAGGATATTTGTATCCTTGTAATCCTCAATAGTTTCCTTGATTTCATCCGGGGCGTATCCTTGTGACTTTAAAAGCGTGGCTACTACCAGCTCCTGAGTCATTACATTTTCCTCGACCAGTTCTATTGAAGTAAAATCCGTAGAATTTTCAGCCGTTCCAAAGAACTCATTGGGGTTTCCCCCATTCAGTCTGTAAGCCATGTATTCCTCCACATCAGGAAGGGCTTTAAACAGCTCCCCCAGTTGGCTTTCAACCATCTTGTCAGCTACCTTTTTTGTATACTCTGTCAGTCCGTCATAATCTTCCTTGAACTCACCTTCTACCTCGTAGCCTAATTTCTCATTCAGTACCTGGAACATGGACTTCTCTACCGAGTCGTCCTTGTTGTCGTCATCCTTTGTGCCGTCCCCGTCAGTACCTGTATCTGAAGTTTCAGTATCCTGATCTTCTCCTTGGTTATCATCTGTGTTGTCACCGTTCTTTTCATCATCAGTATCTTTATTAGATTCCTCTGTTTTCGGAACTTCTGTGCCCACTGTATCCCCATCAGAAAAGATGGTTTGGATATTTAATGTTGATAAATCTAACTTCTCTGCCATATCAAAAGTAATTAAATGAAATTATAATCTTTATAACTCCCTGATCTTAACTACTCTGTGTATTATATACACCTTTTACATGCTATTTGCCCTTCGGCTTGTTGGCAACTTTCTCCTGGATATCCAGTTTTCGGGAGTCTGCCTTCTCTTTCTTATTCATCTTCTCCCTTTCCAGGGATAGTTTTTCTCTGTCTGTTTCACTCATGCCCGGATCTCCATCCTGGGTAGCGCCTAATTTGGTGCCTGCCTGAAGTTCTGCGATGTAGATGTCCTTGTCTCTATCCAGTTGGTTCTGGTTAGCCTCGAACCCTTGTGCCTGTTCTAATGCCTGGCTGTTTGCCTGAATTTGCTGGGTTTGCATTGCCTGCTGTGCCTGTTGTTGTGCCTGTTGGAATTCTTTCTCTGCGACATCCACTTTCTGCAGCAAAAGTTTTAGCTGTGAGAAGTTGCTGGCATCCAAAATCTCAGCAACCGTGGCTGGTTGAGAACCGGATTGTGCGAATTGTGCGGTAAGCTGTTTTAGACTTTGGATTTTTTCGTTTTCCTTCCCGGCAGACTTCACGAATACCCCGAACTCTGATTCCATGTAGGACATTCCATCAACATCGAGTAGTTCTTCCCTGCCATCACTGGTGATGTACATTGCCTTTTTTCCATCTCTCCAGGCAAGTTTGGAGGTATCAATCAGACCCTGCAGTTCTTTTTCCTGGAACTTCTCAAAGCGCCGGAACATTTCCTCTGACATCATCGAGGATTGGAAGTTTGCCCTCTCGTTTGCCCCCACTGTGTCGGAAGCGAACGTATTTCCTTTTCTCTGCCTATTTATCCCTATCAAATCTTCCCACTCCTGTTTCACGGATTGCAAAAGCTGGAACTGGGATTCAATGTATTTGCCCAGGGACATATCAAGTACCTGGAACTGATTAAAAGTTACCTTTTCGTTTGACTTGCCTTCAGCGGTGGAATCAATCCAGGCGAACCCCAAAGCATCAGCGTAGTACATGAACTGATCCTCAGTCCACCCGTGACGCTTTGGAATGGTATTTATTTCCATAAGGGCAATCTTGTCCTTGTTCTTGGCTATTGAAAGCTCCATACGGTAATGGAAGATGTTGTACAGCTTTTGGTACACCATTCCCATCTTTACAATTGAAAGGTCTTCCCCTGTCAGGTTCCGTTGTGAGTATGTCCGGCTGTTGTAAGGCAGCTTGCATTTGGAAAGATTGTTCATTGTCCCTCTGGCATGTGATAAAGGACCGATGCCAAGAAAAAATTTGTTGTCTACCCGGTAGCCTTCGTAGGGAATATTTACCCAGAACCATTCTATCTTTTCATCTTTTTCTGGTTTGTAGGATTCATCCACTTCCATTTCCTGTGGCATGTTGTACTCATCCATGTAGGACCGGATACCTAGTTGCCCGAATGTCTTCCAGCATACATGAACAACTTCTGTAAGACGGTCTCCGTCCGGTTGTATATTCTGGGAAGGCATGTATGTGCCTATGTCTGTCCGAAGGGATGGGCTTTCCAGTTCGTCAATTTCTTCGGGTTTTAACAGGTCGTAGAACGTATCCACTATCCTGTTAATGGACATAACCTTGCGAACGGCTATCATATCTTCATCTTCCAGGAATTCTACATCAGGAGAGCCTTCCGAGTATACATCCCCAGGATAAACCACATTGTACACCACATCCCCGAATTCCACCCCCTTATAGGTGACAGGTCTTCCGCAGATCATGTAGTCAAGGAAAGCTGCCAGGTGTTTGTCCTGGATATCCAGATCATAGTTCATGTAATCCAGCGCCTGCTGTCCCATGCTAGCACGGGAATCTTTGTATGAAGCGGTGATTTCTTGTTTAGCCTGTTCAGGGGGGGGCAGTTCCTGGGAAGGAACACCTGTTTGCATACCCGATTTATTCAGCTCATTAATCATTGCCTGCTGGGTGTAAGTCTGCAAGGCTCTCTGCTCATACTCTGTCTTGCGTGTAACCACATCAGGATTTACTGCAATCACTGAGGAGTTGAAAGGGCGGCGGGATTTTTCTCCCATCATCAAATCAATGGGAGGTTTAATGATATTGTAGTTTCTAAGTTCAGCTGGGAAGCGTGTAAATCTTTCATCCTTGGTGTTGTATGGATTGAGTAAAAACTTATATTCATTCGGGTCCATTACCCCATTATAGGCATTGTATAATTTCTCTAATTCCAGGTTTCTTTTTGTCGAAAATGAAGCACGTTCAATGATTGCATTAATCGTATCTTTTCCCCACTGCTCGTTTTTTTCGATTAAGGGAATTCTTTGTTTGGGTATAGTAGCCATAGTGTTTAAAATAAATTACGGTTAAACAATGAATCAGACGTATCTTCCAATTCTGCGTACTCTACCTCTTTGTTATGCAAGGCTTTAAGATGAAACATTCCGACCTTCATTGCTGAAACACGGTCAAAATTTCCTTTCTTGTTATTGTATTTTATCAATTCTTCGAGCAGTGCTATGTCGTGAATTGTGTGTAAATTCAGTCTGCGGACTCCATCTTCATTCATCCCCCGTGGGGTAAGGAGCCAATCCCTGAAGTAAATATCTGCCTGTTCTGATCTTTGGACAGAACCCATAGACATTCCATAATTCCTGCCCAGTTTGCGAATGCGGGTATTATCTGACTTGTCGAAGATTTCAGATTCTTCCAACAGCCAGTTCAGGAGCTTAAATCTCTTTGCGTAGGGAATCACTTCGCCACGGTCATTTTCAAAACCGATCTTTGCGTTGTAGTACCTGGCAAGTAGAAATAAGTTGTAGTTGTACTCATCCTGGCTCTCCGGTCTTCCGATGTAAGAAGCCACTATGCAGTCATCAGGGGATGAGAAGTTGTTGATCCTCTTGATCACATAAGCCACTCCCAATGATCCGGTGCCTGTATCCTGGGCGTAGGGGTCATGGACAATGATGTACAGGTTATCAGGGATTACATTGCCTGGTCCGTAAAATGGGGGATACTCAATTACCACAGCCCCCGTAAGATCATCCCCTTTTTTGTGAGGGAACGCACTTATGGGTTTGACCTTATCGGAAGGCTTGAATTTCACCTTGCCCTGGGTGTCTACAAGATAACCGGCAGTGGACATATAGCGCATGGTGGTGGAAGTGACCAATTGGTTTCTCCATTCCATGATTGCCCCCGTAGGGTAACAGTTACCTGAACGCTGCAGGAATGCCTCTCTTGGATTCCAGGCATTTTCAGTGATGTGCTTGTCGTAAGTTTTAGGGTCCTTCGCTTTTTTCTTCTCAGACCTTTGGTTAAGATCATACTGCTTGGCTTCTGATACCAGGGAGTTCCCGTCAAGGTCAATGAACCCTACCTTGTTTTTGTATGAAGGAAAGAAGAAGGCGCTGTAAGTTCCGCTTGCCCCTTCATCCCAGATGTTTTCAATAGGCATGATGTTGTAAGGCTTTGGATCGTAGAAAATGGATTCAAAATCTATTGTTCCTCCTTCCATATCCCCACCGGTTCCGAACATGATAAGCATACCGGTTACGATTCCTCCATTTTCCACGCATGGGAGAAGCGCCATAAGTGAATCTTTGGCATTGTCGAAAGCTCCAAACTCCTCCATAACCACAAAGTTTGCGTCCTTACCCCTTCCGGCATCAGGATTATTTTTCATAGAGATAGCCTGTATCTCTGAACGGTATCCCTTTTCAATTGCCTGACCATTCAGGTACTCCAAATATGAAGCCCGTACATGGTCCTGCTTGTTTACAACTTGCCTTCTCTTGAACCAGGCGGTATGCTGATTCATAAAGTTCAGGTTATCCACCGTCATCTTGGTAATGCCGTCCGGGTAGAGATATTTTTTATCGTGCGCTATCTGCAGTACCTTTGATGCCCTTACGGTATTAAAGATATTGGCTGATATATCTGCGTTTTTAAACGAAAATCCTTTGCGCCGGGCTTTGGCAACCATCATATGATGATCCCCGCCCAGCCAGTCAGGATCTATCGAAGTTTCCAGGTTCAAACTTAAAAGTCTGTCATTGGTTATCCCATTTCGGGCAATATCCACCAGCCAATAGTATTCATAGTCACCATCCCAGAAGTCAGGAAATGAAATCTTTTTGGTGGCTCCCCTTTTGTGCTTGGTGATATTTTCGCTTTGGTTGATATCATCGGTAAGCTTTATCTGACCGAAGTTCAGGTAGTGATAATGGTGCCCTGTAATGGACATTCCCCCTACAGAATAACCGTCAATGCAATACTGAAGCTGCTGAGTCCAATAATCCATGTATGCCATTGACCCCGGAGGATCTGGACAGAAGTATCCGTACTTTAGAAACTCACGAGCTTCCGTTCTGAACAGTTCTGTGTTGACTAACATAGCGATTAGTCCTCAAATAAGCCTTTGGTTCCACCGCCTCTGATTTTGGAAGTGTTACTCTGCTCGGTCTTCACTCTTTCTTCCAGGGAAGTAAGGGTATCGAGCATTTTGGGAAGTTTGTCGGAGACTTTGAAAAGGTTGTCAATTAGTGACATTACCTTATCCATCGGATCAATCTCAGAAGCACTGCCTGCGTTTTTAGCCAGGGAAATTTGTCCCTGCAGTTGGAAGGTCAACATCTCTACCGCTTCACGGGCTGTGAACAATCCTTCTCTGAGGGCGATCAGCATTTGAAGTGAGGCAGTATTTAAAAACTCCATGTACTTCGAAATAGCCTCTTTGGTGAGTAGGTCTTCCTTCCACCCGGAGGCTAATTGCAAATCTGTACAAACCTTTATCCGTCTATCTTCCAGGGCTAACGCTTGATTATAAGGAGACCTATAATCATACATAAAATATATATATGTGAAAGTTTTAAGCGCCCCTCGCTTGGCAATATCCTTGTCAGCAGTGATTACCCTCTTAAATTCCGGGACTAACTTCAGTTCCGTAGAGAGGATCACCTTTCCGTCTTTTTCCTCGAATAATTGCATCATTAAACTTTTGAATGCGATAAGGTATCACATGGAACTTACCCAGGTAGGGTAGAAATATTCCCTCAAATCCCCCATCCTTGATGGTATTAGCCACAAATGCGGCTTGGAAGTCAATGATCTGCTCTACTTCTGTTACAGTGCCCCCATTCTCTTTTACAATCTCCCGAATAATCCTTTGTTTCAGACTGTTGTTTTTCATACTAAGCCCTTATTCAAATGAAAACTCTAATGCTGTTGTCCCTGCCGGGGGATTGATAAGGGGCAAATACGTAAGCTTGCCGTCTTCCTGCAAAAGCAGTACTCCCTTATCCTTTAAAATCTTTATGAAGTTTGCAGTTACTGCCAGATTTTTAAACCCTAACTTATCTGTAACTGCCCTACGGGCATCTGTTGTACACTCTATTTTGTTTGCTCTAAGCAATTCTGTCAGTACTCTCTGTTGCGTTTCTGTAAGCCTTGTGACTCCGGCTGTAATTTCTATCCATCTTTCTATGAATAGCCCATTACTCGGTACTTTAACCAATAACTTTTCCATGCTTTTCTGTTTTTTCCAGCTTTTTCTCTAACCTACGCTTCATCAGTTCACGTACATTGCGAAGGAGAATTATAATGCACTGATTTTCTACTGAAAAGCGGCGCTTTTGTAATTCATAGAAACGGTCAACAAGCATGTTCACCACTTCTTCGTTGGTAGTACCTGGATTATATCCACCTAGGTGCTTTTCTGTGAAGATAACTTCCTGAAAATCGGTGGTTGATCCAAAATTGTACAACCGGTACTCGATTCCTGCTTTGATGATCTGCATAAAAATGAAAATTGCGTATAACGACTGCTAAGATATACAAATAGCAAGTTATACGCAATTTTATTTCGTATATGAAGGTATTAATATATACCTTTCACACTCTAAACGAAATCAAATACTGATTAAATTCTTTAGATCATTCCTTTTTCTCTGGTTTTGAGGGTGTAATACAGAATAAATCCTGCTCGAATTGCTTTGCCCTCTGTTTTGCAATGTGATTATAGAGCATGATATAAGGTTTCAGGGAATTATAGTCGGGATGCCCTGACATATCCAGTATCTCTTGTGCCTTATAGCCGCTTTCAAACAGGTTCATAATAAAAGTCTTCCTTGCCACGTATGAGGTAACCACATCGTACAAAGGGTAATGGTTTGTTACCACCTTTCCTTCTATATTGGTGGAAAGAGTTATCTGACGGTCCATCTCTAAAAATCGGAACGTTGCCTTGATGTAAGCATTAAAGTTTACCAAAGGAATGTGAGGCGGAACTCCCCCATATTTCATCAGTATACGTTTTAAAGCCTGGGTATAGGGAGGCTTTATTACCTTATCAGACATTTTAAGGGAAATATTGAAATGTTCCCTACCTGGCGACAGGTTCTTATGGCTTATCTGATCCACATCATGTAACCTTACTCCGGTGAACATCATTATCAGAAATAAATCCCTTGCCTGTTGCATGTATGGATACAAACCATGAGCCTCGGTGAGCTGTTGTATTTCTTCCTGTGTTAGATAGATCAGGTTGTAAAAAGTTTCACGATAGTTCACAAATTCCCAGATATATCTATTGTCAAGTGATTCTAAAAGTTCTCGTAGCATAGATATATGAGCTGCGACAATGAGCTGCTTTGAAAGTTTTACTTTTTTATTTGGAATATCTTCCTCTGGGTCGATTGATTCCAACCATTGTACGAAACGGTTAAAGGTGGATCGGTTAAAATCCTGCATGTACACTACCCCACCGTCATAAATTCCAAAACCGTGTAACTTTTCCCTAAGCTCATCCATTGCCTTAATTGCCTGTGCTGCCCCTTTGCCCTTTTTCTCGGATGCCATTGCAAGCAATGCCTGTTCAAGGGAAGTTTTTTCTAATGGATTCCTGTAATAACTGACCAGGGAATTTACTGCGCTTTCCGTTACTTCCTGTTCCGTTGTTTCCAACTGCAGAACTGCCTTGTAGATGAATTCTTTTATTACTGTAATCCTTTCCTTGTTTGTACTGGAAATCCTTGTAGGGATAGTGAAGAATTGCTTCTCATAATTAAGGATAATAGAAGCCTGATCCTGGTTGTCATTTGTTATCGTTAGGTTCATCTGCTAAGGGTGTTATGTCAATTGCCTTGAATGCCTTTTTGTCCTGCACCTTTTTTGCGTACTTCTTCAGTGTTGCCAACTGGGTATGACCCGAAGCAAGCATGATCACATTAAGGGGCACGTTATGGGAAATGGCTAAAGTTATAAAAGTTCGTCTACAGGTATGGGTTGAAATAAGCTTTCGCCGGATTGTCTTAAAATCCTTGTTGATCCCGTTCACCCTTCTTACTTTAATTACTTTTTCTCCAAATAAATCGTAATGCTCCAAAATAGCTTTTAACTCTCGGTTAAAATACTGGCTTACTCTGGTAGGCATATTAAATTTGTACTTCTTTAGGATCTCCAGGGAAGTTTTCTGAACTGGAATGGTTACCCATATACCTGTTTTCTTATTTTCC
>DMFR01000207.1:34617-35588 GCA_003450125.1 Prolixibacteraceae bacterium
ATCTGAGTCTTCGATAAAATCTGTAGGGCAAAGAGAAAATAAATCTGAGAACCTTAAACCCATAAAACAGTTACAAACGAAGATATCAATGATCCTTTGCCAGTGTGCATTTTTAATATCAAGGTCAAGTAACTTTTTGATATCCTCCTTTGTGAGTGCAATAATTTCATTGTCGTATTTGTTGGTAACTACATTGAACATGTTCTTTTTAAACATGAAAATTTCGCTATCCTCCAAATACAGGGTAAAGGTCTTCAGCCCTGTGATCCTCTTGCCAATGGTGTTGTCATTTAAATTTCCCCTAGTCAAATATTTTGCCGGGTGGCGTTCTGCCAAAAAGGTTTTAAAGTCAACAATGAAATCCTTGGAATTGATATCTTCCAGGTACAGGGTTTTTTTCTCTTTCCTTTGAAAATCCAACAGCGCACTTTGAAGGCTCCCATAATCCTTTGTTCCATCATGGTCCGGTAGCTCCTTAATTTTAAAAGCGTAGAATCGCTTAAAGTAAGTGTCAACGGTGTCTTTCGGCTCCATGTTTGAGTTAATAGAATCAAACAAGTTAGTTGGCTGTTTCACTTTCGGAAGCTTCTTCATGTCAGTATAGGTAGCCATGAATTTTTGACACTCCTCGGAGGAAAACGTTGGATCGTGGTCTTGCAGCTTCAAACGAATGTAAGCATCTACCATTTCTTTCTGCCCGATGGTTTGGGCATTCAACTGTTCAAAGTTCGGAACATTTGCTTTATACAAATTATCCCCGGTCATTCCATTTTTGATGACCTTGTTTTTGGTGTTTATCCTGAGCTGGCTTTTGCCAAGTCTAAAATAGAGAAATATGTATTCGTATTCTCCATTTCTAAACACCTTCAATGCGCTTTGTGTGCTGGTTGCACTCATTGTTTGGTGGTTTTAAAATTCAAAAACAAGAGTACAGTAAAAAACCATGCATTATCATAAAAAAAATTTCAGAT
>DMFR01000207.1:35800-35982 GCA_003450125.1 Prolixibacteraceae bacterium
TTTTTCTATTTTACAGCGTTTATAGCCGTATAAGTCGTTAACGACCATACTATTAACACAAACCTATAAAGCTATAAGTATTTATAGATAATTACATAAGCAGTTTAGAAGCCTATACATTTGGTTAAATGGAAGTTAACGGATACCTCCATAGGGCGTGGGGTCGCAAGTTCAAATCTTGT
>DMFR01000217.1 GCA_003450125.1 Prolixibacteraceae bacterium
TCTGTTAAAGTAGAATTAATTCTCCATGGTTTTTAGTTTTAAGAATCCTATTATGGCAAACAATATGTGCTTGAAAAAAAAGTGCATGATCCCTTAAAAAAATATATCCATTTAAGTTTTCTTTAAATTAATAATTGTAAATTAGATCATTCTCCAAAATTAAAGGTCATGGATGATACGATCAAAAGTAACAGCTATTTAACGTATGATGAAGTCATTGCCAAAGCCCAGGCGATTCAACCCTATTTTGCAGCCGATCTGCCTCTGTTTACCGCCTATGATCCCTGGTATACCTCAGGAGTGAACACGGAACTGGTTTCAGGCATTTACATCGGGCTGAAGTATTTTTCGGAAAACAGCCTGATAGCTGACATCAAACGGGTAACCGAACTGATTGATATGACTTTTGCCGCCGCCCGAGAGTGTTACGAGAAATTGGTCTGCTACGTCGACCTGGGATTTGGGGACATGAGCGATATCATGGAAACCTTTGGATATACCGATTTTGAGAAACCCCGCCCTTCTATCAGAAAGATGATTCACTTGTTGAATAAGGCCCACGCTGCCATTTCGCAGGACGATCACCTTTCCCGGTTACTGGCTGCCGGTATGCCCGAAGGCTTGGCTCTTGAAGTCGCCAACATCGCTGCAGAACTGTCTGCCGGGCGCAGTGAGCTGAAAATACTAAAAAAACAACACTTGCTCTCTACCCGCGAACGCATAGACTTGTTCAACTCGATTTGGGATACATTGTCCGGCATATGCGAAGATGGAAAAGTCATTTTTGCTGACGATCCTGATCGCCTTGAAATCTATGACCTTTACGATGCTGAAGACTGGAATGTGAATCAGGTTGAATTTATGCATCTCAATTAATCGTGCAGTGGCCAATCATTAAAGTGGAGCCAAGTAATATTTAAAAACACCAATATTTTTTACAGGCAAATCTGGCTTTTATTAAATTAATAGTTGTAAATTAGATCATTACAAAATAAATGATTTAGTCATGGAAGAACTACCCAAAAGTCATTACTACCTGACCTACGACGAAATAATTACCAAGGCCCAGATGATTCAACCAAACTTTGCAGCCGATCTGGCACAGTTTGCCGCCTATGATTCCTGGTTCACGGCAAAAGTCAACGCTCAACTTTTGCAAGGCATACATAGAGGGATGAATGATTTTTCAGATGCAAGCCTGGACCAGGCTATGCAGCAAACCAAAAACATGATTGATTTACAGCTTGCAGAGGCCCGGCACAGTTACGAGAAATTGAACTACTATGTCGATATTGCATTTAAAGATGCGACCATGACCAATGAGACCTTTGGATATTCCGATTTCACCATAGCCCGCAGTTGGGCAAAAAAAATGATCTCCTTGTTGGCCCAAGTCCTTGCAGCCATTTCGCAGGAAGATAATAAAGCCAGGTTGCTGTCAGCCTATATGCCTCCTGAGCTACCACTTGAGCTGTCCACTATAGCCTCCGCCTTGGCTGCAGACTATGGAGAACTGAAAAAACTAAAAAGACAGCAGGTCATGATTACCCGTGAACGAATTGAATTGTTAAACTCGCTTTGGGATATCTTGTCAAAAATATGTGATGATGCCAAGATTATCTTCGCCAATGATCCGGCCCGTTTAGCCATCTATGAACTATACGATTTAGAGGGTACAGATATGGATCAGGCTGAACTTGAAGAGAATAAATAAGAAAAACTTTGGGAAAGTTTTATAGTCTGTATAAAACTTTCCCAAAGTTAAAAGTACTTTTCTTTTTCCCCTAGCTTAATCAATAAATGGTTAATTTCTTTTTTGAGTTCAATCATTTGCTGATCACTGACAAGTACCAATTCACTAAATAACTTATATTCATGAGCTTTTAGCTCTAATATCCCTTCGGCTTGCTTGCGTTTGGTGATATCAACCACCGTTACCAGACATTTTTCATCCTCTCCGGAAATGATGGCTTCGAGATGGGCAAAAATGGATGGATTGCCTTTCACAATCAACCTCACATCACAATTTTGTTTGGTAGTGGTTTCAAATACCTTCTTGAAAAAATCATCGAATTCGGACCTGGTATCCATGGTGACGAATTGCTTGAAGTTACCTTTTACCAGCTTAGACCGTTCCTTCCCAAGCATCAATGCGCCACTATGATTTAATTCGCAGATATTGCCCTTGGTGTCAAGCGTAAAATAGCCAGTATAGGCAAAATCATATATGGCTGTATATTTTTCCGTAGCTGTCTGGGCTTTTTCACTGGCTATTTTTAGTTCTTCATTCTGCATTTCCAGCTCGATGTGATAAACTTCAAGTTCATGGACGAGTCGAATCATTTCAATTTCACTTCCTTTTGACCCTTCAATAAGTCCATTGGAAGTAGAGATTGAATTGTGAACAGTCAAGGACTTTCCATTTACCGAATGCTTCTTTTTCAATTGTTCTTCAGCCTTTTCACGAAGTGAAGCCGTGTTAGTTGAATTCTTATTTTCTTTTTTCATCTGTTACCCTTTCCTGGAAATTCGTTCTCAAATGTCTTTGCAGTATTCACAAAAGGAATATGCAGTAATGTTAGCGATTTAAAATATCAACAAAAAGCCTTAAGGACTTTAATTTGAAAAGTCACCTTTGCCCTTAGGGGTTATTTATCCGGAAGGTAAAATGTGCAATCTTTTCCACTTCTGCAGTTAAAGGGGTAAAGCAGTTGTAAATGGAATAGTAAAACTAAATATGCTGCCTTTTGCAATTTCGCTTTCCACCCAAATTTTTCCTCTATGCTTTTCTACAAATTCCTTGCACAGCAATAATCCCAGGCCGGTTCCCTTCTCATCATTGGTACCTGATGTTTTGTAGTTGGAATCGATGCGGAACAATCGATCAATGGCATCTTTTTTTATCCCCACCCCGTTATCCTTTACGCTTATCTTCCAGTTTTTTTGTTCCTGCTCAACTGAAACTACAATCTCACCTCCCGGATTAGTGAATTTAATAGCATTTGAAATCAGGTTTCTTAACAGGACCTTTATCATGTCTATATCGGCAAAAACGATGGCATTGTCGGTCAATTCTGTAGAAATGGTGATTGATTTTTGCCGGGCGGTGTCATTTGACATTTCGGTTACCTGGTGGATCAGTGAAAGGATATCAATATTTTGGGGATTAAATTCCATCGTGCCGCTTTGTGAACGCGACCATTCCAACAGGTTCAGGAGCAAATCCATTGCCCG
>DMFR01000382.1:0-261 GCA_003450125.1 Prolixibacteraceae bacterium
TTAAACACTCATTAAATATAAAGTACAAATAAATGACCAAAATATACGATTTAGCAATAATAGGAGGTGGACCTGCAGGATATGTGGCTGCTGAACGGGCAGGGGCCAAGGGAATGAGTGTTGTCCTTTTCGATAAAAGGGCGCTGGGGGGCGTATGCCTCAATGAAGGTTGCATCCCTACCAAGACCTTACTCAACTCGGCCAAGGTGCTGGAATATGCCCACGATGCCGAAAAATACGGCATCAAGGTAGAGAACATCA
>DMFR01000382.1:491-9346 GCA_003450125.1 Prolixibacteraceae bacterium
GAGAACATCAGCATTGATTTTAAAAAGATCATGTCCCGCAAAGATAAGGTAGTTCGCAAATTGGTCGCCGGAGTGGGAGCCAAAATGAAACATGCCAGGGTGGATGTAATACTGTCCAATGCGGTGATTCGGGAAAAGAGGGGAGAGGTAATCACTATAGATGTAGAAAATGAAGAATACCAGGCCAATCGGCTGTTGATTTGTTCAGGATCGGAAGCTGCTGTTCCTCCTATTCCAGGATTGGATGCTACACAAATAATGACCAATCGGGAGATACTTAAACTAAAGCAATGCCCTAAAAGCCTTGTGATTATTGGTGGGGGTGTAATTGGCAGCGAGTTTGCCGATTTCTTCAATGCCATGGGAACCAAGGTCACTGTCATTGAGATGCTGCCTGAGATATTAACAGGCTGTGATGAGGAAATAGCTGCCTTTGTTCGCAAGGAGTTTGAAAAGAAAGGAGTGGAATACCATCTGAATGCGCGGGTTACAAGGCTCAACGGTAAAGAAGTGGTCTTCGAAAAAGATGGACAGGAACAGCGCATTACCGGAGAAGAAGTTTTGCTCTCTGTTGGCCGCAAAGCCAATGTAGCAGGCCTGGGATTGGAAAACATAGGGGTTGAATTTACTCCAAGAGGCGTAAAAATAGATCAGAATTGCCGTACCAATGTACCCAATGTCTTTGCTGCAGGTGATGTGACAGGCTTCTCCCTGTTGGCCCATACGGCCAGTAGAGAAGGAGAGGTGGCCGTCAACCATATGTTGGGCCGCAAAGATATCATGCGCTATGATGCCATTCCTGGGGTTGTATACACCCATCCCGAGATTGCAGGTGTTGGACTCACCGAAGCTTCTGCCATTGAAAAAGGCATCGAAGTCGAAGTTCAGAAGTTGCCTATGGCTTATGCAGGAAGGTTTATTGCTGAAAATGAAGGCAAGGATGGTTTCTGCAAAGTAATCGTTGGAAAGAAATATCGTGAGATACTGGGTATCCATTTGGTGGGTGGAGTCTGTTCTGAAATGATATGGGGAGCCAGTGCAATCATCGAATCTCAAATGCGTGTTCAGGATGTGGAAGAAATTGTATTCCCGCACCCAACTGTAAGTGAGATTATTAGGGAGACGATTTTTCAGTTTTAATTAAACACGAAGAAACAAAGATTCTAAGACGGATTCTTAATTTGTGACTTAGTGTCTTTGTGGTAATGAATTCAGTAAAATTTAAAATCTAGATACAATGCCAAAGAGTCAATTTATTGATCCAAATGATGTCAGGAAGGCTGGTGAAATCACATTTAGCCCTATTCCTGTAAACCAATACAGCAAAACGGTAGAAGAAGAAAAAGCAAATTTCAGCAATGATGATTTGCTGCGAATTTACCACGATATGGTGGTGATCCGTGAGTTTGAAACCATGCTGAATTTGATTAAAATACGTGGCGATTACAATGGAATCACCTATGATCATCCCGGTCCTGCTCACTTGTCCATTGGGCAGGAAGCTGCAGCGGTTGGTATGGCCTATACATTGGGAGTTGAGGATTTTATCTTCGGTTCACACCGTAGTCATGGTGAAATACTTGCCAAAGGTCTGTCTGCTATTGCTCAACTAAGCGATGTTCAGTTGATGCAGGTGATGGAAAGTCATTTCGATGGAATTACTTTTGCCCCTGTAAAAAGCGGACATACCGGATCGGTTAAGGAATTGGCCATTAAATTCCTGATTTATGGTACACTGGCAGAGATATTTGCACGTGAAACTGGTTTCAATAAAGGATTGGGCGGTTCAATGCATGCTTTCTTTACCCCATTTGGAGTATATCCGAACAATGCCATTGTGGGTGGCTCTGGTGACATCGCTGTGGGGGCTGCACTCTTCAAAAAAGTAAACCGCAAACCAGGAATTGTGGTAGCCAATATTGGGGATGCTTCGATGGCTTGTGGACCAGTATGGGAAGGTTTAGCTTTTGCTACGATGGACCAGTTCAATGAATTGTGGGAAGGCGATATGAAAGGTGGACTTCCGCTGATCATCAACATCATGAACAACCAATACGGTATGGGAGGACAAACCTGTGGCGAGACCATGGGTTACAATATTGCTGCCCGTATTGGGGCAGGAGTGAATGCCGACCAGCTTCATGCCGAACGTGTGGATGGGTACAATCCATTGGCCGTGATTGATGCCTACAAACGTAAACGTATAATTCTGGAAGAAAAGCGTGGACCTGTATTGCTGGATGTGTTGACTTACCGGTATAGCGGTCACTCACCTTCTGATGCGTCTTCCTATCGCTCGAAAGAAGAAGTTGAAGCATGGGAAGCCCAGGATTCGATTGCCTGGTTTGGCCGCGAACTTATAAAATGCAGAGTAGCAACCGAAGACCAGTTGAATGGGATTAAAGGCGCAACCATCAGTCTGATGGAATCGAGCATGAAGCTGGCCATCGATGATAATGTTTCTCCTCGCATGGATATGGCTAAATACCCTAACCTGATTGGTGAAATGATGTTCTCCAATGAGTCTGTTGACCGTATGGAAGACCGCACTCCTGAAGTCAATCATCCCATGGCTGAAAATGCCCGTGTACAGCAACTGGCAAAGAAAGAACGCTTTGCCTTTGATGAAAACGGCAAAGCACATTCCAAGATAAAAACTTATGCATATAGAGATGGTATCTTTGAAGCCATTGTTGATCGTTTCTACAAAGATCCGACCCTCATTGCCTATGGAGAAGAAAACCGCGACTGGGGTGGAGCCTTTGCCGTATATCGTGGGCTGACAGAAGCATTGCCTTATCATCGCTTGTTTAACTCACCAATTTCAGAAGCTTCGATTGTTGGTACTGCTATTGGTTATGCAATGTGTGGTGGTCGTGTGATTCCTGAAATCATGTATTGTGACTTCCTTGGCCGTTGTGGTGACCAGGTGTTTAACCAGCTTCCCAAATGGCAGGCTATGAGCGGAAATGTGATCAAGATGCCTGTAGTGTTGCGCGTTTCTGTAGGATCCAAATACGGGGCTCAGCACTCTCAGGACTGGACTGCGTTGACTGCCCAGATTCCTGGATTGAAAGTTGTATTCCCTGCAACACCATACGATGCCAAAGGTTTGATGAACTCTGCCTTGCAGGGTACTGATCCGGTGATTTTCTTTGAAAGCCAGCGTTTGTATGATATTGGTGAGCAGTTCTATAAAGGGGGAGTGCCTGAAGGTTACTATGAGATTCCAATTGGCGAACCGGATATTAAACGTGAAGGGAAAGATGTCACCATTCTGACCATCGGTGCAACTTTATACCGTGCACTGGAAGCTGCAACCATCCTTCAGGATAAATATGGTATTTCTGCTGAAGTAATTGATGCCCGCAGTTTAAGTCCTTTTAATTATGAGCCAGTGTTGACTTCAATAAAGAAGACCGGACGTATTGTGGTTTCAGGCGATGCTTCTACTCGTGGTTCATTCATGAAGGAAATGGCTCAAACCATCTCTGAACTGGCCTTTGACGATCTGGATGCTTCCCCTGTAGTGGTGGGTTCTCGCAACTGGATTACTCCGGCCTATGAACTCGAAGATTCGTTCTTCCCATGTGCCAACTGGATCATTGATGCCATTCATGAAAAAATACTTCCTCTGAAAGGCCATTTGGTGAAATCCAACTTTACCAATGCAGAACAGATCAGGAGAAATAAATTGGGAGTATAAGTAATATTGGAAGTTTTAATGTGATTAAAGGTTAGTCAGCAACCGCCCTCATTATCTGGAAAGATAATGGGGGTTTGCTGCATATTAAGTACCGTATCTCCAGCAGACTCGTCCTGATTTTAGTTTACTTTTCCTGTAAACCTATTTCAGGACGAGTCAGTTGAAAAAGGTTATCTTGAAACTTCCAGTTTTTTAGTCGATGAATAGGTTCCTGCATTTAGTTGATAGAAATAAATTCCGTTGGCCAGATTTTCAGTCGATAACCTGATGGTTTGATTTCCGGCCTTCGCATGGGCATCCAGGAGCGTTTTTACTTCCTCGCCCAGATAATTATAAAGCTTCAGCTGAACACGACTATCTTCCGGAAGCCTGAATTGAATGACTGTTTCCGAATTGAAAGGGTTTGGAAAGTTCTGTCCCAGTTCAAATCCTTCAACCACAGAGGTAGGATTAACCGAAGCTATTTCAGCTGATTTGAATATGTTTCTTGAAGGATTGGGTTGCACCTGCAGGGGTCTCATCATGTCATTGTCTTCATGTTCAACAATATGGCAGTGCCACATGTACCCCGGGCCATAGCTGGGATCAAAACTATACCTTAACATGGCTTTTGGGGTCCATAGAGGTAATTCCGTGGGCGCAAACCTGACGATGTAAGTGGTGACCTGATTTGGATAAGCCAAGATGACATCTTTCCATCCTCTTTCATTGGGTTGTGCTGGTATCGGGGCACCTAGATTGTACTTATTAGCAGGAATAGTGTTAATGATCGGAAGGTTTCCCCCGACTGCTCCATCAGCATTTTTTACATCATATAAAAACGGAGGTCCTTCTGCTCCCATAAACATGTTTAACATGCCGGGAGTACCTCCATTAACTCCCGTAAATGAACCCATATAATCCTCCATATATTTCATGGCATCAAAATCCTGTCTGCTTACCAACTGGAATTGAACCAGATGCATGTGCATGGGATGTGCATCCATGGTGGTGTTGATCAACTGCCATTTTTCTGTATTTCCTTCAGTTGGTTTTTCGGTTACCTTACCAAACATGCCCATTTCAGGCATATCTTCATAGCGCGAATTGTTGAGCAATACCATTTCGGGACCACCGTCCCCCAGTATTTCATTTAAGGTTAATTGCCTGGTTACGTCAGGATTGATATTTACATGCCCTTCAAAATCGGTGAGTTTTACCAGTGGAGAAATCCTTAAATGTGGGGGAATAAAACTTCTGTCCGTTCCTTTTTTGTTAGCATCTGTTCCATCGGTTAACTTGCCGTTGACAATGAATTGCATGATCCGGTCAGTGGTGCCTAATTCAACAGGATCACCATTTGGAAAGGGTGCATTGGCATCATTCATCAATATAAAGACTGTACCGGGAGCAACTTTTGAAAAGTCGATGATCACATCGGCCCTTTCGCCACAACCCAACAGCAATTTCTGCCCTGATTGAGGGTCCAGGACGACAGGTCTATCCAGCATTCCTCCGTCAGTACCTATCTGATAAATTGCAGGGCCCATTTCACCGGTGGCTAGATTTTGGAGCCACAGATTGTAAAATCTGGCATTTGACCCATCCAAAAAATGGAAACGGTACTTTCTTGGGGCTACACTCAAGTAGGGCCATGTCTTGCCGTTTACGGTAATAATGTCACCAAAAAACTCAGGGGACCAGAATGGATGGATATCAGGATTCGTTGGTTCATCAATAGGGTAATATAATTGTCCATTTGTGTCAAACAACCTGTCCTGAATCGCAATTTCGATTTCAGGCAAATAAGGGCCCGGATGTAATGCATCGGCTACTTTTCCATCAGGCGTTACTTCCTGCACCAGGTCATCCTTTGACCAGCCAGGTAGACGATGAAGTTCTTCATCCAATCCCCGAATGAAATAAAAACCGGCCATTCCTGCATAGACATTGATCCTGGTCAAACCCAACTGACTGTGTTCATGAAACCAGATGGTGGTAGCCTCCTGTTGATTGGGATAGTGAAGAATTGGACCGACTCCTTCGTCCCAACCTTTCCCTTTTAAGGCATATCCTGGCGTGAACCAGGCATCAGGGCCCCCATCTGAAGTTGATTGCACCTCACCCCCATGCAGATGCATGGCAATCGGTATGGGGCCTGTATAAGGATCAGTCAACGGGTCACCTGTTAAAGGAACACCGTTCATCATAATGGTCTGATCGGCCGTGATATTGACATCCTTATAGGTGAGTCCATTTAATTCATTTCTTACTTCTACATTCAATGGGCTGCCCTTTTGAGCTTCAATTGTAAAGGCAGGCCATAAGGGCAAAGTCCACGTTTCACCTGCGTCTTTAGAAATGCTGTAAACAAAGTAATTACCCAGTCCTGCACCCGGAGTGGTGCCTACTATCCCATTATCAAGCACTGTACCTGTTGATACCGCTACCTGTTGAGTTTCAACTGCCCTAACGATCAGATTTCCGCCCTCCTTTGCATTCACCCTCAAGCCTGCAAAATGGGGTAAGGGGTCAACAAACTGAGGAATTACGGAAGGATCCAAAGATATCTGACCGGAACCCGGATACTGCCCACTTGAATTACTAATGCCAAGTGTAATCATTATCAATGCTACACTAAAAAAGTGTAAAAGAATTTTCATAAATTAGCGCTTAAAGTGATTTAAATAGCATCTTCAGATTTTTATTCCACATTTAAAGTTAAGACATAAATTGGTGAATACCAATTCTGTGGAGTGTTTATTTGTGATTAATTTTGTTTTGTTGCTAACAATTAAGGTGGAGTGAGCAATTAGTCAAACCGTGTAAGACATTTGCTGCAAATGCCGAAGTTTTGTTCTTCCTATTCGCCTATTGCTGAATTATTCGATTGTTCGTAGAGGATAAATCCTTATAATCCATTCCAATCAAAATTGGAGGGGATCAGGATGACCGTGCTATTGTTTCCTATTCTTCGGGTGGCACGCTTAATTCTGATACAACCTGAACTCCTTCGTTGGCTTCAGAAATAATGCCCAGTTTGATGTAGACCGGACGGATTGCTTTCTTCAATTCAGGAAGCTTGCGTGAATAGAGGTAGGCCCCCACAATGCATGAAACACCTCCAAAGAGCAGGGTATTGGATACCCCGATGCTGCTTGCCAGGCTTCCTGCCATGAAACTGCCAAAGGGGGCAGTACCCATAAAGGCCATGGTAAAGAAACTCATCACCCGGCCTCGTTTATCATCCTCCACAATGGTCTGAAGGATGGTATTGCTGCAAGCCATCTGCAGCATCATGCCAAGTCCAATGGCTACCATCAAGGCAAGTGATAATAAATAGTAACGGGAGAAGGAGAAGGCAATAAGCCCCAGGCCAAAGAGTACAGTTGCGCGGGGAATTAACTTGGCAAGTCCACGGACACTTTTCCTGGAAGCCAGGTAAAGCGCTCCCATCAGGGCACCAAAGCCTGAGGCTCCCATGAGAAAGCCGAAAGTATGTGCGCTCCCATGCAGGATTTCTTTGGAGAAAATGGGCATCAGCACCGTATAGGGCATCCCCATTAAACTGACCAGGGCCAATAATAAAATGATATATCTGATGGGTGCAAAGCCAAAGGTATAGTTAAAGCCTTCCTTCAGATTTTTTAGTACTTGCTTGTTTTGAACCATTGGTTTTTTGGGTACAATGGTCATGAACAAAAGAGAAAGGATCACAAAAATATAGCTACACCCGTTGATCAAAAAACATATCCCTTCACCGGTGAAGGCGATGAGCAAACCGGCAATCGATGGACCCAATAACCTGGCTCCATTGACCATCGAGGAATTCAGGGCAATGGCATTGGGAAGGTCTTCCTTTTTTTCTACCATCTCAATGACAAAGGATTGCCGTACCGGGACATCGAATGCGTTTACACAGCCCAGAAACACGCTCAAGAGTACGATATGCCAAACCTCAATTGTTCCCGAGAGATAAAGGAATGCCAGTATAAAGGCTTGAATCATGGCTGCAATCTGGGTTAGGATCAACAGGTGGTATCGGTTCCAGCGATCAGTCATTACTCCTGCTATGGGAGAAATCAGAAAGGTAGGTATCTGGCCTGCAAAACCCACCAGTCCCAGCATAAAGGCTGAATGGGTAAGATCATACACCAGCCAGGGGGTAGTAATCCGCTGAATCCATGTTCCGATTAGTGAGATGCTTTGTCCATAGAAGAACAGTCGGTAATTTCGATACCGGAGTGATCGGAAGGTGGATTTTAAATCAGCCAATTGAAAAGTCATGTATGAATTCCCGAATTATAAATTTGACATTAGTTGACGGACATTGAAAATTGCTAGGCCCTGTATCAGATTGATCCAAAGGTTGGATCGTATCCGTACACTTAGCGGTAAACGGTATTACGTATTGTTTTGTTTTTCAAAATAGGTAAAGTATTTTATAAGCCCCTGATAGTGGCCCGTTCCCCTTTGGGTTTAAAGTGAACAAAGGCTTCAGCGGCTTCCACGCCTGCTTCTAGTCCCCTGAAGCCTTCCATCTTGAGAAAATCCTTCTCATAGATCTTTTCAGGCCCCTGGGAGACATGAGCCCACATCGCAGCCTTTTTTCTTTCTCTGACCGCTGTAATGTCCACATAATCAGTTGGGGCAAATCCGTAAGTATCACTCCCGGTATCCACTTCATAGTAATAGAGATCGAATTTCTGTCCTGACTTGATCCAGGCGTTGAAAGTCAGATTGGCTGTTACCTGGTGATCCGGGTGGGTGTCAATGGGCCATTGGGTAAAGACAATATCAGGATTGACCGAAAAGATCAGCTGATTCATTTCCTCCATTCTTTTCTTGTTCAATTCCGTATTGCCGTCAATCTGACCTGCAAATAATGGCTGAGCATTTAATATCCTGCAACTTGTTTCAGCTTCTTTGGTACGGATAGCTGCTGCCTGGTCTGCTGATAAAGCAGGATCGCCTGCCCAGCCTTCGCCCCTTGTGAGGTATAATATGGTGACCGCATGTCCGGCATCACTGTATTTTGCCAACGTACCTCCACAGCCAAATTCAGGATCACCCGGATGACCCCCTACACACAAAATAGTAAGTTTCTTTTCTACTGGCAAAGAAGCATTATTTTCATGGAACTCCTTATCGGCTGCCCCAAGGGTAGGGT
>DMFR01000382.1:9495-15512 GCA_003450125.1 Prolixibacteraceae bacterium
GGGTAGGGGAGAGCGTCAATCCTCCCAATGCCAGTGTCGAGAATTTAAGAAAGTTCCGCCTGTTTGATTCTTCTTTTTTCATGGATGGAAAATTAAGGAATATTTTAACAAAATACTAAAGCCTCACACAAACTCTATGTGTTTTTGTTAATAAGACAAAATCAAACCATGGTAGAATTCTTGTTGACATTTAACCACCCAACCATTTAACCATCCAACCCCCTATTCTATTTCTTCTGCAGCATTTTGAACAATTCGTCCAGTTTGGGAGAAAGCACAATTTCAGTCCTTCTGTTTTTGGCCCTGCCGTCGTTGTCTTCGTTGGAAGCCACAGGGAAATATTCTCCCTTGCCCGATGCCGTCAATCGTTTGGGATCTACCTTGTATTCTTCATTCAGCATCCTGACAATGGTGGTGGCCCTGGCAACGCTCAAATCCCAATTGTCTTTATACAGGCTTGTTTTGATCGGTACATTGTCCGTATGGCCTTCAATGGCAATGTCAATGTCACCGTTTTTATTCAGCACTTCGGATAGCTTCCTGATAGCCTGTTTGCCTTTGTCTTCAACCGCCGCGCTGCCTGATTTAAATAATAGTTTATCGGTCATCGAAACATACACCTTCCCGTTTTTCATTTCCACCGAAAGTTCATCGGCCTTAAATCCCAGCAAGGCATTCTGTACAATCTGGTTGAGCGCCTTGGTAATGGAATCCTGTTTTGAAATGATGGACTCCATTTCTTTCAGCTTCATTTCCCGTTCTTGCAGAATGTTTTCCTTCCCTTCCAGTTCCTTTGATTTTGCCAGTAAATCCTCATTTAACTGGGCAAGCTTCGTACCCGATTTGCTGATCAAATCCCGGTAAATACCTTGTAATTCTGCATAATTTATGGCCGACCTTCTGAGGCTGATGCCCATTTCGGTGGTGTCTTTTTTTAGTTCCCTGAATTTGATACCCATTTCAGTGGTGTCTTTTTTTAATTGCAGGGCTCTGTCATACAATTCATTGCGCTCCTCAAGTGTCTGTTTGTACCTTCTTGATTGAAAAAGCTGGCCAAGTTTGCTATTCGTATTACATGAAAAAAGGCTTAAAACAATAGCCGTACTTACTAAAAAGTTTAAAATTCTCATAGATCATTGATTTGGTTGAATAAAAATACCTTCCACGAAATTCTCTCTTCCCCTATGATTAAAAAACATCCGGGTGCATTGGTCTGCAAGCCCGGATGAATCCTCATTAAATTTGCACAATTGAGTATGAAAAAAAAGCAATTTCTAATTATCGAAACTTTTTTCTAAATTGACGCTAATTCCGTGGCCTTTCCCTTCAATCATCATGCCATCCTGTTGATTATTTGAACGAAATAAGGACCAACTTTATTTTTTGTGAAACTTTAAATTACTCCTTTATTTTTACGTTTTTCCACACCTCGCTGATGGGGCTATTCAATTATACCCGAATGGCTTATTCGGAGTAGGGAAGCGGGAAATAATTTCAAACTTCCAGGGAATTACAATGCATTTCCAGTATTTTCACATTTGATCCTTAGGCCTTCAATTCGTTACCGAAAGTACGAAATCCATATTCCTTTCCTATTTGCTTTATACCAATTCCAGTATTTCTGTAAGATTTCTGTAAGCTATCTGTAATGTATCTGTAATAAACAATACAGATACATTACAGATAGCTTACAGAAATCTTACAGAAATACTGGAATTGGTATAAAGCAAATAGGAAGGAAGTAGGAAAGTAGAGAATCGAAAAGGTTGTAAAGAAAATACATTTCACAAGTGGAAAAGAAAAGGAAAATTGACAATGACAGCTCTTGTTCAAAAATGGAGACAACAGAATAACTTTCAATAAATTAGAGGCAGTAATGTTTTAACTAAATTTCTCACCTTACCCATGAACACTGAAAAAAAAACACTGATTTAATTCAAAAGTGAAAGAACACTGATCTAACCGATATAACAGGTTTACATTGATCTTTAAAAGAAATACGAATTCTCTGAATTGAAACGATTTATACGTAATTGAAGAATCGGTGTAAATCTGTAACATCCGCCAGATCAATATTTCCTTTTTTTTATTAAAATCAGTGTTCTTTTTGGCAGGTGAGTAATTTTTAATTGTCCCATGTAATGAAATCCAGCACACTTCGTCTTAACTTTGAAAACACACCGAAAACAAGGTTCATGCAGGCAAGAGATTTTAAAACCGAGGTACTTCCAATCAGCAACAAGTTGTTGCGGTTTGCCCGTCAGATTCTTCAGGATGAAGAAGAGGCGAAGGATGTTCTTCAGGATATCTTCTTGAAACTGTGGCAAAAGCGGGATGAATTGGCAAAGGTTGAAAACCTGGAAGCATTCGCCTTCCGCATGATGCGAAACCGCTGTTTGGATGTGATCCGTTCGCGCAGGACAATTTCGTTGGAGGTGGTGAAAAAGAAGAACCAGTCGGAGGAGGAAAGTTCGGATACGGATTACCTGGGAAATGAAGAAATGGCTCGGCTTGCCAAGCGGATTATTGCTGAATTGCCCGATTTACAACGCACCATCATTCATCTTCGCGACATCGAACAGCTTGAATATGAAGAAATAGCCGAAGCAACGGACATGAATGTGAATGCAATCAGGGTTAATTTATCGCGTGCAAGAAAAAAAGTGCGGGATGAAATCTTAAAAATTCAAAATTATGGAATCACAGAGAATACACATATTGCTGCAAAAATACTTTGAAGCGGAATCCACCCTTGATGAGGAAAATGACCTGATCAATTATTTCAACTCTGGCGAGGTGGAGGAAGAATTGAAACCTTTTGTTCCGATATTTTCAGGATTGAAAGATCTTGCAGTGAATGAAGACGAGGGATTGGGCGAGGATTTGATGAACTATATCCTTGAGTCGGAACACAAGGAAAAGGTAAGGTATCGCTGGATGTGGCAAATGGTGACGGCAGTGGCAGCGGCTGTGATTTTGGTAATGCTGGGGGTGAATTTCTACAGCAATCAAAGCCAATGGGAAGACACCTTTACCGATCCCAAACAGGCCTATGCAGAAGCCAGTAAGACCCTTGAATTTGTTGCCGGCAAATACAACAAAGGATTGGCAATGCTTAAACCGCTCGGGAAAGTGGAAGCAGCCGCAACACCTTTTTATTCTGGAATGGCAGCCTGGAACAAGGGAATAGGTAAACTTGAAAACATAAATAAAAATCTTAAAAAACAATAACCATGAAACGATTATTAATTGCATTAATCTTACTGATTCCCTTTTGGGGAATGGCTCAGGACAATAGTCCAATTGACAAGCTTTTTAACAAGTATGCCAATAAGGAGGGATTTTCAACCGTCAATATCAGCGGGAAACTGCTCAACTTCGCCAGTAAAATGGACGATTCGAATAGTAAGGAATCAGCCATGCTGGACAAGATCAGCGGCATCCGCATCCTGTCGGTCGAAGACAAGGATCTGAACAAGGGACTGAACTTCTACAAGGAACTGGAAGCAGATGGGTTTTTCAAAAACAACAGCTATGAGTCCCTGATGGAAGTGACCGACAAAAATCAAGTGGTACGCTTCTATGGTCGCAGCGGTGAAAAGGGTAAACTATCAGAATTGTTGCTGGTTGTAGGGGGTGAAGACAATACGCTGATCAGCATCCGGGGGGTGATCAGTCCAGAAGATATCGGCAAGATTACCGGATCACTCGACTTGGGCGTCAAGACCAAATAGGAAGGAAACAGAGATTTACCACAAATCTAAATGTTCACAAAGTGAATTACCACAAAGAACACAGAAGTTTAAAAAGACACCTTGTGTCCTTTGTGTAAATCCTCCGTGAACTTTGTGGTAGAAAAAAATGAATATAGATCTATCATGCAGCAATCAATAATTGTGTTACTTTTATTTCTGAAATAAGACCCACGAAAATGAATCCTCAGAGTTTCTGGAAGAAATATGAATTTACTGACAATCAAACCCTTCAGTTCAGGGCGGGATTTGCAGATGTACTGGTGAAACACTTTACTAACGGATGGCTGATTAAGAGCTATATCCATGATCAGCCTTCAGAAGATCTGGAAGTAGAGGAAATCGAAGGTATTGCCAATGATTCGGAAGTCTTCCATTTTCAGACAGGGAAGTCCAATGTCTTGATTGTGGTACCTGCCTTTCCACAAAAGGCGGTTGTTTTCAGAAATAATAAAAACATTAAAATCAGTGCAGGCGAATCGGCCAACCTGTATTTCCGAATACCACTGGTTATGCAGTTTTACTTCCACGAAGTGAAAGATGAAAACAAGTTGTTTGAAATACCGATGCAACGGTTGTCGGATACCTGGTTTGGTGATCCAGACAATGGAGAACCTGCCTTTTCGATAGGGAACAATTACGATACCGAATTTGCTCAGGTAAATGCCTTGTCCTGGGAAGCTGTTTCTGCCGTTGAAATTATCAATAATACCACAGGGGTGTTTGAACTTCAGCGCCTGATCCTGCGTGTAGAAGACTTTTCACTGTATCTGAAAAGCAAGCAGCTTTTATCCAATCATGTTTCCATCGAATTCAAAGGGCCTGAACATGCAGGAAGCGTCAATCTGTCGGTAAAAAAGGAAATCCATGGACTGAAACCCCTTCAACTGGCTAAAGCACGAAATACGGTGGCCAGGAACCTGTTGAGAAAAAGTTTCTTTTTTATCAAAAATATCTATCAAAGCTAAGCCATGGATTTCGGACTTTCCAATTATTTCAACAATGAAACGGTCGATAAGATTGTCAGGATCGCCTTTATCCTTGTAGTAGGTATCGGTTCCATTCACCTGATCTCTTTTATGGTGAAACGGTCATTGTACAAGCATCTTTCACGACAGTCGATGATGCTGGTATTGCGGACCATTATTTATACCGGTTACATCGGTCTTGTGCTGATGGTCATCCGTGAACTTAATTATGATCTGACTGCTCTGTTCGGAGCAGCAGGAGTAGTGGGTATTGTCATCGGAGTAGCCTCACAGACTAGCATCGGGAACATCATCAGCGGCTTGTTCCTTGTTTCTGAGAAGTCGTTTGAGCTGGGTGATGTTGTACGCATTGGCGATAAAACAGGGACCGTTTATTCAATCGACCTGCTTTCCATCAAGGTAAAGACTTACGATAATTTACTGATTCGCATACCCAACCAGACGGTGATTTCCACAGAGCTGGTTAATGTGACCAAATTCCCTATCCGCAGGCTTGAATTCCTTGTAGGGGTTGCCTATAAGGAAGATTTACGAAAGGTAAAAGCCTTGCTTGAAAATTTGGCTAGAAACAATCCCCTGTGTCTTGAAGAACCCGAGCCGGTGATTATCTTTAAGGAGTTTGGCGAAAGCAGCATCAATATTTCCTTTGGGGTATGGTTTGAAAAGGCCAACTACCTGGCCGTAAAAAACAGTGTCTTCATCGAAATCAAGGAAGCCTTTGAGCGTGAAGGCATCGAAATACCATTCCCGCATGTTAGTCTTTATGCCGGGGAAGCGAGCAAAGCCATAACTGTTGAAATGAAACGGGTGACTTCAGCTGGTGACTCCAGGTCACCTGCTGAGTAATGGTTAGATGGTTAGATGGTTAGATGGTTGAATAGTTGGATGGTTGAAGGGTTAAATAGTTGGATGGTTGAATGGTTAAATGGTTGAATGGTTGAATGGTTAAAGGGTTAAATGGTTAAAGGGTTAAATGGTTGGAGGGTTGGATGGTTTACTGCCAACTCCTCAATGAGTCTATTTCTATGATTCTATTAATCTCTTTGAAGCGGGTCTATACCAGGTTCATACCAGGTTATTACCTTGTGTGTAGCTTATGTGTACCTTGTGTGTAGCTTGTGTGTAGCTTGTGTGTTCAAAAACACAGAGTGTACACACAAAGTACACATAAGGTACACACAAGGTAATAATGAATACCTAACCTGAACCGAAGGAATAGCCTCATTGGGGAGTTTGCAATAAACCATCCAACCATCCAACCATCTAACCATCCAAC
>DMFR01000382.1:15726-16980 GCA_003450125.1 Prolixibacteraceae bacterium
ACCATCTAACCATCCAACCATTATCCTCCGATTCACCTCACATCTGGTTCAAAGAATACCCATTGAACAGAAGGATTGTGCCGTTTAAGGGCAGCCTCACAGCGATTGATGTTTTCGATTAACTGATCAATGGTTTCAGGGTTATTCATCTTGGCTTTCACTGCTACCATGATCTGGGCCCCCAGTTGAATGGTAATCACGTTGATGACAAATTCTATTTCTTCCCGTTTATTCAGGAATGCCGTGATGTCAGCCTGAACTTCAGGATCAATGCTTTGGCCTATGAGTAAGCCAGATATTTTAACGGCCATAAACATAGAAACTACGATCAGCAATGCGCCAATCCCTATGCTGCCTATGGCATCGTAAATGGGGTTTCCGGTTACCATTGACATGCCCACGGAGGCCAATGCAAATGTTAAGCCCAGAAGGGCAGCCACATCTTCACCCAACACCACTACCAATTCACTTTGACGACTGGTCATCAGCCATTTCCATAAGCTCTTGTCGTGTTTGACCTTGTTTATCTGGGTGATACATGCCCAGAGGGAAGCCCCTTCCATTACAGCACTTACAGCCAGGACGACAATGGCAATGAGGGGACTTGACAGGCCTTCATGGGAACTGAGTTTATGGATTCCTTCGTAAATCGAAAACAATCCACCCATGCTGAACAGGATAATCGCCACAATGAATGACCAGAAAAAGATGGCCTTGCCATAACCCAGCGGATGGTTCAGGTTGGGTGCTTTTTTCGATCTTTTGAGTCCTACAAACAGTAGTCCCTGATTGCCGCAGTCGGCAAACGAATGGATCGATTCGGCCAACATGGCTCCCGATCCGGTGATGACGGATGCAACGGTTTTGGTAATGGCAATCCCCAGGTTGGCCAGCAGGGCAAAGAAGATTGATTTTACCGAAGAACTTTCATGTGACATATCTATCAAATAATAAGGGTTTTAACCCAATGAAACCTATCTTAAAGCTGAAGTTGTAAATATAATAAACTTCCATGGCTGTTCAGTTCCAATTCAGATATTCCTGAAGTAAACCTAAGAATAGGCAATAATTTATGTATCTTTACCTATCCGATACCAATTTCCCCAATCTATCCTGGGACTTTCAGATAAAGGAAAATAATTAACTATCCTGATCTGTAAAACAGCCAATACCCTTTATTCCTCCCACCAAATTCATACTTTGCTCCTATGTGCCATATACCTTGTTGTTTCTTTCTGTAAGCTTTCTGTAAGC
>DMFR01000399.1:0-350 GCA_003450125.1 Prolixibacteraceae bacterium
CCGAGATCTACACACTGCATATCGTCGGCAGCGTCAGATGTGTATAAGAGACAGTTATATTGTCGTACGGATTTTTACCCCATAATGTTTAAAATTATTGTTGACTTCAATAAAAAATATCTTTGGTATTGAATACTTGACAAGAACCATGCCTAATTCTTTAAAAAACATTTATGTTGCAGAACCCTAAATTACGCATAAGTGGGAAATTTATAGTTTTCAACGACAATATTATTGAATAACAGCTAATAATCCGGGCTGAGGAATAAAGGCATTGGGTATCGATATGGGGAAGACGGAGAGTCATTCATTCTTCCTTTTCCTAATCTTGCTATACCCATCATCTGATA
>DMFR01000399.1:581-7534 GCA_003450125.1 Prolixibacteraceae bacterium
TTACAGAAAGGTTACAGATGAGTTACAGATGAGTTACAGATGATAGCTTTTCATACCCTATTCCAGCAGATACAAATCGTTGTTGGAGGGGTATTTTATTGTGTCAAAGCTAAAATGAAACAATTAGACATTAAAAGACTTTCAGAATAAAACTTCAAAATAGAAAGTACGATTCGTAGGATTTGTAGTAAATGGAAAGCTGTATGGGGCATCCAACAATTAGAGGATAAAGTATCAGGCTTCCAATAAATGGATGAAAAGAAGAGGTGAAAAAAAAAGTGCAGTGATCTCTTTTGAATCACTGCACTTTAGGGGTAATCTATTTTATATCAAATTATTTCAAAGCGAATTCTAAAATATTACAATCTATTCCATCCTATTCCAATTCGCCGTAGGTGTATGACACAAAAGCGATTTTCTTGCTGTCTGGACTCCATGATGGAACATTGAAGGTTCCCTGTCCGCCATAAATATGAGCCTTTACTTTGACTTCTTTTCCATCTACAGCTTGCATTCTCAGCATCACCCTTTGATTGTGAGGATGACTGGTTGCCGGAACTTCTGAAGGATAAGAGATATACATGATGGATTTCCCATTGGGTGAAGAATGTGCAAACCAATTCTGGTAATTGTCGAAAGTGACTTGTTGCTGATTGGTTCCATCTGTGTTCATTTTCCAGATTTGCATCATTCCGGTCCTTGTAGAATTAAAATAAATGGTTTTTCCATCCGGAGCATATTCCGGACCATCATCCAATCCAGGTGAAGTGGTCAACTGTTTTTCCTGACCTCCCTTAACGGAATTCTGGTACACATCGTAATCCCCGTTACGCTCTGCACAATAAGTCAGGGTCTTTCCATCAGGCGACCATCCATGCCAGTAGGACGGACCTTTTTCAGTCACCCTAAATGGAGTGCCTCCCTCAATGGGAAGGGTGAATACAATTGAATAGTTCTTGCCGTTTTCTTCAACAGCATTACTGACTGCCAGCATCTTTCCGTCGAAAGAGATACCATGATCATTGTTGTTGTTGATGGCTATTCCGGTGTTGATGACCTCTGGGGTACCTTTTGCAAGATCAAATTTATAGAGTTTGCCTCCTGAATTATAGATCAGGAACTTGCCATCGCGCGACCAGTTGGGCGCTTCAATATGTCCGGTGGTAGAATAAATGACTTTCCTGTTGCCTGATTCTATATCGAGAATTTCAAGGCGGCTGGGCGATTGATTCTTGTATCCATCCACACCTTCTGCGGCAGCTACGTCAAAACGTACATTCGAAAACAAACCAGTTACCGAAAGGGCTGGATTGTGTGAACAAGTGGCCAATCCTACATAGAAAGGAGCTTCAAACGGAAGTTCAATTTCTTTGGCAGCTGTCAGTGCTTGTTCGCTTTGTGCTATACGGGCTAGAATCTTAGAACCCTTTTTTTCAAGCTGAAGATACTGTGCGCCAGATTCAGTGAACTTTACTTCTTCCGTAGTGGCGCCAACTTTACTGCGGTATTGCAATGATAGCAAACCATCGGAATGTAAGATAATGTCGGCATAGGGTGAACTGGGATCCATCGACTGCCTGATCATCAAACCCATTTTCCGGTGGGCATCTCCAGTTTTTGTAGCAATCTCAACTTTGGATGTCAGGATGAAATCGCCGCTTACTTTACGGGCTGCATAGAAGAACTGATCCTTATCAGCCCAGATATTGATTCCTGAACCCGTCATTTCATACACTTGACTTTCAGGATTGAAGACCATTTTGCCTGAAATAGCAGGATCGCCTACGTTTTTTGTTTCAGGAAAAAAAGATTTTTGTGATTGGGCCATTAAGTTAATTGTCAGAAATACAATTAGTAATGACAATGATTTACTGGTAGCTTTCATTGATTGTAGTTTAGGATTTTACTGGTCTAAGGTACAAATAAGTTTCTACAATGATCCTCTTAGAATTAACTTAGTTGGAATTACTTCTGTTAACTTTTCTTTGGTGACAATAAAGTTGGCACAATCTCTTCCCATGCGTACAAAATCAGTTGAAATGACTGTAATCCCGGCACCCACGATCTCTTTCATGGGCGTATCGTTATAAGAAATGATTCCCACTTCTGAACCGATCTTATAACCATTTTTCTTGCAATCCTTTACAATTTTCACCAGGTCTGAATCTTTGATCACCAGATAGGCTTGTCCTGGCTGAACTTCACGACTGTCAATGTTGTCAAGTACAGTATGTTTCAGTTGGTGATCACTGCAAAACCGTTTAAAGGCATCAATGGTTTCATTTGGATGGGGCGTGTCATGCGGAAAAACCAGTATAAATTCCTGGTATTTCTGAATGAGTTTTATGCCCGATTCCAGGCAATCGTAAACTGCCTGATTAAAATCCTGCACCAAAAAGGAAATTTCATTTTTTGGGTCGCTTCCCATATCCAGTAGCAGGAGTTTCTTTGGATCAATTTTCCGAACTACTTCCTCCATGTTCTTGTTGTCAATGTTCATCACAATGTACATGCTGTAACGACCAAGACTGTTTAATATCAACTGGTTGAATATCTCAGGATTGTAATGGTGAAACAGCAAATCCACTGAATAATTATCAGGGAGGTTCGAACGGAAGGACTTATACAATTGTTCTTTGAAAGCGCTGAAATCGTCAAGTAATACAAATACACGGTACGATTCTGATGAAACAAAATAACCCTTGGTAGGGGTGGAAGAAATGATACTGCGCTGCTTTAAAATCGAATAGGCCTTAAATATAGTGTCACGTGATATGCCGCCTTCCTTGCTTAATTGATTAACCGAGGGCAGAAAGTCACCTTCTTTGAGTATCCCCAGATTAATCGCCTCACTTACAGCATGGATTAATTGCTGTAACTTTGTCTGTGGAGAACCTTCATCCAATTTAAAAGCAAATTTCATTTGTTTTATTGATTGCACGGATTGAAACGGATTACACGGATTACACGGATTCCCCACAATAAAGGTGCAACGCACCTAGATATTTCTAGATATTTATAAAAAGACAGTTTTTAGTATTAAACACATAGGCCCATAGGACACATAGTTTTAATATTTCTATGTGGACTATGTGTCTATGTGTTTATTCTTTTATCTCTATTTATAAAGAGGGCCATAAGTGGCACAGGCACGGTAGTCTGCACCTTCTTTATTGGTTCCGAAAGCTGACCATACAGCAGGTCTGAAAATATGGTCATCACTTACATTGTGCATGTTTACCGGAATACGGAGAATGGATGCCAAAGTAATCAGGTCGGCACCAATATGACCATAGGAAATAGCGCCATGGTTGGCGCCCCAGTTGGCCATTACGCTGTAAACATCTTTAAAGGCATCATTGTCAGCCAACCGGGGAACAAACCAGGTGGTAGGCCATGTAGGATCGGTTCGCTTGTCCAATACTTCATGCACATCATCCGGAAGTTCAACGGTCCAGCCTTCTGCAATCTGCAAAACCGGGCCTATTCCTTTTACCAGGTTAAGGCGAGACATGGTTACAGGCATTTCTCCTGCTGTCTTGAACAGAGAAGAATAGCCTCCGCCCCTGAAATAGCCTTTATTCGCTGGCGGCCATTGGGTATGTTCAAGACAGGCATTTTTATCTTTTTCAGTGATGTCCCAAAAGGCTTTCATCACAGGATTTCCATCTGCATCTTTTTGTTGTGCTGTTGCGTCCAGGGTTGTCGATCCTGAATTGATCAGGTGAATGATACCGCCGCTTGCTTTACCGGTCAATGCTTTACCAGTTACTCGTTTTACTGCATCTGGACTCCAATAGGTGCGTACGTCTGAGAATATCTGGGCAGTGTTGGTCAGTAAATGCCCAAACAGCATAGATACCCCGTTTAGGCTGTCATTTTCAGTGGCAAATACAAACGCCTGCCTGATTCCATTCCAGTCGAAGGAAGAATTTAAGATGGCTTCGGTAAAATCGGCATTCGGATAATAGTCCGTCCATTGACGTTGTCCCTGGAAACCTCCCAGGATGGCATTCCTGCCTTTTGCCTCTTCACCAAAACCCAATGCCTTGAGTTTCGGATTACCGATCATCAAATCGCGGGCAATCAAGGTCATTTTGACCACAATTTCCCATTCCCAATCTTTCCGTTTGCGGTCAGACTGAAGTTCAGCAGCATTCAGATCGGCGCCTTCCTTGCAATTGGCCTTGGTCCATGCCATTGCTTTGGTATATTCTTCGGGATCAAAAACGCCCTGTTCTATGCGGCGTAGAAACTCAATGGATTCAACAAATTCAGTGCGTATACCCAGGTACTCCTGGAAAAAATCAGGATCAACCATAGAACCTGCAATACCCATTGATGAATAGCCAATAGACAGGTAGGACTTACCTTTCATTTGTGCTGAAGCCAAAGCAGCCTTAACAAATCGCAGCAATTTTTCCTGTACATCTGTAGGAATACTGGTATCGCCTGAATCCTGAACATCGCGTCCATAGATTCCAAAAGCAGGAAGTCCTTTCTGGGCATATCCTGCTAATGCGGCAGCCAGGTAAACAGCTCCGGGACGTTCTGTTCCGTTGAAACCCCAAACCGCTTTAGGCAGCATGGGTGTGGTGTCCATTACTTCAGTTCCGTAGCACCAGCAAGGAGTAACAGTCAGAGATACGCCCACGCCTTCTTTTTCAAATTTATTGGCACAAAGGGCAGCATCTGCAACACCGCCAATGGTGGTATCGGCAATGACACATTCCACTTTTTCACCACTTGGGAAGCGAAGGTTCTCTTCGATAAACTTGGCCGCAGCTTTGGCCATATTCATGGTCTGTACTTCAAGCGATTCACGTACACCACGTTCTCTTCCGTCAATCACAGGACGGATGCCAACCTTGGGCAAACGACCAATCAGTCTGGTATTTAGATTCATTATATAAATAATTTTATAGTATATTTAGAAACGATAGCAACAGAAATTTTGTTGTCCTGTACTGTGCTGCTAAGGTAAAGGTTTATTTTAAGAAATTGAAATGTTGAAGAGCACATTTTGGGAAATTATTGTAATTTAGCTACACAGAAAGGCTTTGGTCACGAAACAGATTTCGCAACCCAAACCATTTGTCATTAACCACTAACCAATATTATCATGGCTAAAATAAATGTACAACAAACAGATGTAACTATTCTGAAAATTAATGAGGATGATTATATTTCGTTGACCGATATAGCAAAATTTAAAACCGCAGACCCTTTTATTGTAGTTTGTAATTGGATGCGAAATCGTAATACAATTGAATATTTGGGTATTTGGGAAACTTTATACAATCTCAATTTTAAACCTATCGAATTCGATAGGTTTAGAAATGAAGCAGGACTTAACGCTTTTACAATGTCACCTCAAAAATGGATTGAAGCAACCAATGCCAAAGGAATGATTTCTAAATCAGGACGATACGGTGGCACTTTTGCACATAAAGACATTGCCTTTAAATTTGCTGCATGGATTTCCATTGAGTTTGAATTGTACTTTATCAAAGAATTCCAACGGCTCAAAGAAGAGGAGCAAAACCAACTCGGTTGGACTGCCAAACGCGAACTTTCAAAAATCAACTACCATATTCACACCGATGCCATAAAGCAAAACCTCATTCCGGCTGAACTTACTCCGCAACAAATATCTTATGTGTACGCCAACGAAGGCGATGTATTGAATGTTGCTTTATTTGGTGTTACCGCTAAACAATGGCGTGATGCCAACTTCGATTTGAAAGGAAACATACGCGACTATGCTACTATTAACGAACTTATTTGCCTCTCGAATATGGAGAACCTTAATGCCGTTTTTATCAACGAGAACATGCCGCAAAGTGAACGATTGGTAAAACTCAACCTAATTGCTATTCAGCAAATGAAGGTCTTACAAGAGGTTGAAAACAGAAAACTTTTAAAATAATGGTTAATGTACAAGTTTTAAGTTTCGTATTTTTGACTTGCCTATTGACAATTCTAAATCAAATTAATAGCGATGAAAGAATTGGTAGATGTAAATGACAACAAAGGAGATTTTATATTGGAATTGCTCAATAGTTTTTCGTTTGCAAATGCGAAAAAGATATCTCCGGAGAAGGCACAACTTCTTGAAGAGATAAAGGAAGCCGTAGAAAACCTAAACCTTGTAAAACAAGGAAAGATGGAAGCCAGGCCTGCGAAAGAATTGCTCGATGAGTTATAATGTCCTTACAATACTGCCTTTTGACAGGCAGCTTATAAACGGTTGGTTTAAAAATATCTATCCCTTAAAACAGAATACGCCCAATTGATTGAAAATCTGGAGGCTGAACCTATTCAAGGGACTGCTTTATCCAATAGCTGTTATAAAATCCGTGTGGCTATAAAATCCAAGGGCAAAGGTAAGTCAGGCGGAACAAGGGTTATTGCCCAAGTTAGGGTAATTGAAAGTAATGTCTTTTTAATTGCTATTTATGACAAGTCGGAGCAAGAAGATAGGTCAGACAGTGAAATAAAATATTTACTCTCCTTTATTGATTAAAGGTGCGTTTTTATGACCAAACGTCACATTCTACCACTCCTTAATACATAAAACAAAACCTAACGAAACGCCAGATAGACTTTGATGTTGGATATAAATCCCGACTCTGGATCCACGTAATCCTTTTTTAAATCCATGTAATTGTTTGAATTATAATTCGTTTTATACGTTGTTTCTTTTATAAATTTGTTGAAACATTTGTAATCATGGAAACAGTATTCAAATTAAAAGCCGCAGAATTAGACAGCAAATTTATCGACTCAGTAAAAAATCTTTTCAAGGATAGAGAAATTGAAATATCAATTAAACCTATTCAAGATGAGACTGAATATTTATTAAATAGTCCTGCCAACAAAAAGCATCTATTGGATGCGATCAAAGAAATAAAACTGAATAAAAATCTTATTCGATTTACCAGCCATGAATT
>DMFR01000399.1:7651-13056 GCA_003450125.1 Prolixibacteraceae bacterium
CGATTTACCAGCCATGAATTTGAGGATCTGTCCGAAAAACTGGTCAACGAATGAAACACAACCTCACTTTTTCTCCAATCGCATTTGATAACTACAAAGAGTGGGCTACTAATGATAAGCAGATATTTAGGAAGATTAATGAGTTAATTGAAAGCATAGACCCTACCCCCTAAATACAATTGAAAACTCTTACATAAATTCAAACTTGATATATGAGAAGATGTTTGCCCATTTTTTACATCTATTGGTTTAAATTTCAAATTATTATCACCAGTTTTGAACCATTGATTAAAAGCCGCTATACACTTTTATGCACAAGGTACTAACCTCATTTATAAAAACTAAAAAGACTTCCATATCTTATGAAAGTCAATTTATCAAGGCATGAATTAAATAATCGATCGTTAAAATTGAATGCTTTCTGACTAAAAAGCATTATCAACTATGAAATGACACTGCACTCGTGTCGTGTCTCAGCTTAAATGTTACAAAGTTATTTTAATGCGTCAGCGACCCGGCGCTGTTGGTTTCGCTGGTTTCGCTGGTTTCGCTGCTTTCGCATTTTGTACTACCATTACTCCTTTTTTCCTTTTCCTTTTTTTTCGATAATCCTCGACAGGTTAGTTTAAAAAAGATGCACTTCAAAACCAGGGATTGTGCAGTGATGATTCAAAATGCTAAAGCAGCGAAACCAGCGAGACCATACACGCTGATTGAGATTCTACCATGCTATAAACGCCAAAATAAGTGAGACACGACACTAGTTAAAATACCAGACTCAATCTGAACCGATTATATTAGCACAACTTAAAAGTGCTATTATTTAGTGATATAGATAAATTTATAAATTTTTCAAACACTTAATGTCAATTATTTAAGTGCTTTTTTCAATTCAGCAGCAGCTTGTAGCAGGGCCGATTTAGTTCCGGGTACGTTGCTTAGACCATTCAGCAATCCCCAGTCATGTATCATTCCGTTGTATCGGGTAGCAGTAACTTTTACGCCTGCCTCATCTAATTTGCGTGCATAAGCTTCACCTTCATCTCTCAAAATGTCATTTTCAGCTGTTTGCACCAATGCTGTAGGCAATCCTTTCAATTGCTCAGTAGTGGCTTGGAGAGGCGAAGCATAAATTTCTTTACGCTGTTTTGGGTCGGTGGTATAATTATCCCACATCCACATCATTAAACTCTTGGTTAAAAAACGTCCTTTACCAAACAGGTTATAGGATTCCGTTTCGAAGTTAGCATTGGTAACGGGCCAAAATAAAACTTGTAGCTTAATTTCAGGACCTTTCTTTTCTTTGGCCATCATTGCAACCACAGTTGCCATGTTTCCGCCCACACTGTTCCCGGCTACAGCTAAACGCTTACCGTCCACACCAATTTCATCACCATGTTCAGCTACCCATTTAGTGGCAGCATAAGCCTGGTTAATAGAGACGGGATAATGTGCCTCTGGAGAAGGAGTGTAGTTGACAAACACCGCAGCAACTCCTGATTCTACGACTAGATCGTGAACCATTCGTTCGTGTGTAGGAAAATCACCCAATACCCAACCTCCCCCGTGAAAGAACATAAACACAGGCAAAGGGCCTTTTGAGTTTTCAGGTTTTACAATATTCAGTTTAATTGATTGCCCATCCAAGTTAATCGTTTTCTCAGTTTTGGTAATCCCTGAGAGGTCAACCTTAACGGATGCCTGAGCGTCAGCCAATCCTTTTCTTGCTTCTGCAGGCGGCAGCTGTTCCGGTGGTTTACCTCCTTTTGAATTGAGGACTTTTAAAAATGCCCGCACGTGACTTTCGATTTGAGGGTCTTGTGCTGGGTCAACACTTTGTGCAGATGCTGCACCGCTTAAAGTCACAGTCAAAATAATCACTGCAAGATTTCTTAAAATTGATTTTTTCATTTTCATTTTTTATTAATTATTGTAGTTCGAATGAAGGTGACAAAGAAAGATTATTTGTTATAGGCCTGATGTTGTTTGTTGGTGTAAGCTAATTGCCTATTCATTTTATTTTAAGTTAGTTGAGGTGAGCAAAATTGCCAACAGTGAGAATGTAATAATTACTCAAAATTGAAAATGAGGCTGTCCAAAAACTCTGTGGGTCTTTGTGGTTTCACTCCGTGTAACTCTGTGGTTTAAAATAAACACTTGAACCACAGAGTTTAATAGAGTTATTCACAGAGTTTCACAGAGAATAATTGTCGTAGTTTGAACATTTTGGACAGCCTTTTTATTGCGACGTTTTTGATGAACTTCAAATTCAAAATTTTATTTCACGATAAACAGACCGGCAATTGCCAGAGTTTGCGTATCCGTTAAAGGTTCATCAAATGCTTCTGTGATGGCATCAACACTAAATTTAGTAATTGTTTTCACATCAACTCCACCCTGCGTTACATTATCCTCACCATCATAGATGGCTTGGGTTGGTGCCGGTAATGTTCCCCGACTCGCCCCCGTGATCCATCCTTTATTCTCTTTATCCATACCATTTTTCATGCGTAATCTTCTCACTTCTGATGCATGACGAGCTTCAACAGAGTGAATCTGTAATGCTGCTGTAAGAACATCATTGTTGCTGATTAGATTTCCTGCCTGGCCTTTATAGGCACGCACTCCAGTATCTTCAAACCCTTGAGATAAAGCAAGAAAATCTCCATAGGCCGAAAAAGGTTTGAATGCACCATTTGCTGTAAAATCAAATTTGGGTGAAGTTACGGGAGTTCCGCCCAATGCCTTTATCGTAGTTGTTAAAAAAGCAACGTGTGAGTCTTCATGCTTACTTATTTGTGTAAATATAGTTTTGTCTTCTGAAGGAATGACATTTGAGCTCAAACCCGTTTTATAAAATTCTGCCTCAAGGTATTCGAGTGTTAAGGCAAAATTAAGTACATCCGTAATGGATTGATTGTTGGCTGCCTTGCCAACGGATGGTATGGCTGCCAGAATCGAGACTGGCACTGCAGCCATTGCTACACTTTTTCCAACTGATCCAAGACCAAATAATGATTCGCGTCTTGTCTTAGGTGAACCTTCGGTATTTAAATCACCTATTTTTTCTAATATGCTGTATATATTCATGTTTGATTTTTTTTTAGAGATTAATTTTTAGGTAAATTGCTTGCGTCAAGCTTGTCTTTAATGTACTTTCCCGCGATTTTAAGAACTTCATCAGGTGTTTTAGCTCCGTCTAACCCATTATCCACCGTCACTACATCATCACCTGCAAAATCAGCAGATTTGGGATTTAGCAGATCACGGATTGCAGAAGCATGTCTGGCTTCAACCGAAACGATTTTACCGGCAATCAATAAATAATTAGCATCCACAATTAATTTACCCGCGCCATTATAAGCTGATACTCCTAGATCTTCAAAAGCCTTTGCAGTATTAAGTACGCTATCACGACTTGTGAAATCAATTGAAGAGAAATTAACAGTTAAGCCTTTAATTGCCTTGCTACCTAACGCGGCTTTTAGAAAATCTCTGTGTATAATTTCATGGCCTCTCAAATCAGACATAATTTGCGTTTCCTCGTCAGTCATTCCACTATATGGAGTTGCAACAATTTGCATATAAAATGCAGCTTCTAATTGTTCCAGTGCATACGCATAATTCAATACACCTATGTCACCGCTGCCTAACTTCACAGCATTTGAATTTACTGGAGGTTTAGTTGTCTCTTCATTTTTGCAACCTACCATAATCAGTCCGGTGGCGGCTGCCATAGCGCTGGTATACTTGAGAAAATTTAAACGCCCAATAGGTTTGTTAAGTATTCCCAATTCAGAATTTAAATTTGTTTTTTCCATAATCTTTAATCTTTAATTTTTAAATTGTTTAAAAAATTGAAACATTTCACCATAATTACTGAATAGTATTTCTAATTGCAAATAATTATATAGTGAATATCGCAACCTTTTAATAGAAGATTGTTATATTATTTCAGTAAAAGATTACACAAATACTCACTAACTTACTAAAAATCAAACTTATGGAAAATTGAAGTGTCATCGTGTGACCAAAGCATTCCCATATATCAGTGAATAAAAGAGTTGGATGTCTGTTATTTATTCTTAGCGCCGGCGTCTTAGGATGAAATTTGAGACTTTATGACTGAAAAAATACTTTTTGGGGTAGTCTTATCCTAAATTAAGGGAAAATATAGGCATCAAATAATCGGCTTTGCGAAGATTGGACTATTAACGTGATTGAAGTTGAATCAGTAAAGAAATGAATGTTATAGTTCCAACTTTAGTTTTGCCTGATATGAATATCAGAAGAATTAACGTTGATTTCATTTGCTTTTATGGATTCTCTTTTCCAGTCATTTTTTTCAAGGAGAAGGGGTGTTGCCCCCTTATTCCCGATGGTGAAATAAAAACGGCTACCGACGTTGGGAGTGGAAACGAAATATAATTCCCCCCCCAGTAATCTCACCAGTCCTTTACTGATGGCCAATCCCAATCCAAAACCTTTATTCCCGATTACAGGATCTTTCCCTTTAAAAAATGGTTTGAAAATCAATACCTGGCTCTTGTCGTCTATTCCACTGCCCGAATCTTCCACAAAAAACTCAATCCCATTATCCAATTTGCGGTATCCAAAATGAACAAATCCTTCATTGGTAAAGAAAAAGGAATTGTTGAGTAAATTTTGCAAAACATGCGTTAGTCTTACCGGATCCGAAAACAAATCAGTTTCCACCCCTTCTTCCGCTTTAATGAGTTTAAAATCCAGTTGGCGACGATGTATCCGAAGTTCAGATTGCCGATAATCCTTGTAAATGTTTTCCATCAATTCATTGACATCAAAATTCTTTTTTACAATGGAAATCTGGTTCTCCTGTAATTTAGAGATGTCCATGATGTCATTGATCAGTTTGAGGAAATCATCTCCGTTTTTAGCCATATGTTTAGCGAATATTTGTTTCTCTTCCTTTGTGAAGGACTCATCAAGGATTAGATCACAAAATCCCATGATTCCGTTCAATGGGGTTCGGATTTCGTGTGACATATTGGCTAAAAAAGCTGACTTTAAATGATCCGATTCTTCGGCTTTTTCCTTAGCGGCTAATAAATCAGCTTCAATTTCATTTTTCTTCTTGATCTCATTATTGATTAAAAGAAATAATAAAAATGCGGTAAATGCTACAAAAAGCTCACCTTTGAAGGTTTGAAAATGAGTGACAACTTCTGCCGAACCAGAAATGCCTAGGATGAGTATATCTGAAAAAAGAATCCAGAGAAAACCAGTGATAAAATAAATAAGCGTTATTTTTACTGCTATTCTATTTTTCATTTCACTATTTTTAGAAACAAAGCAAATTTCATGTAATTGAGGCTCTAAGATAATAATTTAATGATAGGATTTTAGTTTAATTTTCACTGTTGTCC
>DMFR01000399.1:13148-16059 GCA_003450125.1 Prolixibacteraceae bacterium
GCAAATTTCAGGTAATTGAGCCAACAAGATAATAATTTAATGATTGAATTTTAATTCTTTTTCAGAAATAGCTTAGAAATTAATTTTGCAAAGTCTTAAATATTATAGTAATATGGATTTTATTATCACTCAGAATGGGGTTTTGAACCATACGGAAGAAAATATTTGGCAGGCCAATACTGATCACACCATATATGAAGTAATCCGTGTAATGGATGGAATTGCGCTTTTTTTGGAAGACCATTTTGAACGCTTAATATCCTCGGTTAAGATTAGTGGACTTCAACTTGATATGGGATTTTCTGAATTCCGACAAAATATATCAGAACTGACTCAACTCAACAATCAGCAAAACGGTAATGTGAAATTTGCTTTTTCTGGAATAGGGGCAGAAACCCAATGGTCATTTTCATTTATTCCCCACAGTTATCCAGCTTCAGAGGATTATCAGAAGGGAGTGGCTACCGGTTTGCTCTTTGCAGAACGTGAAAATCCCAATGCCAAAATCCTTCAAATTAAAGTTAGAGAAAGGGCTGTTCGACTGATTGCGGAGAATAAATTATATGAAGCCTTACTGGTTGATCGATCTGGTAGGATTACTGAAGGCAGCCGCTCTAATGTGTTTTTTGTCAAGGGTAACAAGTTTTATACTGCTCCATCCGCGATGGTGTTGGTAGGTGTTACGCGTAAAAAAGTGATGGAATGTCTGGAGGAATTGAATTTCCCAGTAATTGAAGAAGCTGTTTCTGTTTCTGATGTAGGAACTTTTGATGCCGTCTTTCTGACCGGAACCTCACCCAAAGTTTTACCTGTTCATTGTATTGATACGATTCAGTTTCCATCAAAGAACCCCTTTGTCGAACAATTAATGGATCGGTATGATTTAATGATTGAAGCGTATTTAGAAATGCATAGAACTTAGATCATTCTGGTGTCCTGTTAAGATTAATAGATTTTGACTCGTCCTGATTTTTGTTTACTTTTCCTGTAAAACTATTTCAGGACGAGACAATTTGACTTTTTACAAATCATTTCCTACAAATCCTACGTTTCCTACTTCCTATTTCGTAAAAACGTATATTTGATATCAAATATGCGTTTTTACGAAATAGGAAGTAGGAAACGTAGGATTTGTAGGAAATGGAATGTAAAAACCATTCTTGCTGCTAGCCAGTCGCCAATAACCAGATGCTAGATTCGTCAATTCTTCTGTATCGTCACACGACCTATTCGGGATGAACGATTGTCATGCCTGGTTTAAGGTTGATCTGGCGAAGATTGTTGTCTGTGCGTATTTCCAGTTTTTCTTCTTCCGAATAAGGTGACTTGAAATAAACATTGTAGGCGGCAGGGTAGGGTACCAGCAATTTTTGTTTGGCTCCAGGAGGCAGTACAATGCCCATAATATCACAATATCCAGTCTCTTTCCAGACAATGTCAGTCACCATATTGACAGTCAACGAATCAGTAGATTGATTAACTATAGATATCCGTTTAAAAGTGCGTTCCCTTGAATAGGCCTCATACTGTATATCTAAAGCAGCAGCCAGGATCATAGAGGCAAAGTTGATGCCTACATCTCCTACATTGACTCCAGTCCGGTTTGCCTTCATGTCTTGTTGCCGTTTAATGCTTACGGGATCAGTCAGATAGCGGGTATTGGTACAACTACCACATAGAAGGATGACTGTCAACACCAGTATTATGGCTTTATTTCTGTACATTCGGTTAATCATTCCATTGTCGGTTGGATTTAAGTCCCTAAAATAATCAATTTTACAATCGTATCCATGTTAATTAAGTATAAAAATAAAACTCCGAAGTAACGAGTACCCCGGAGTTTTTGATATATAAAGATTGGTTTTTTCTATACTGCTGGCGTATAGTCCATTGCAGCCATCCTCTTGTAAGAGTTATATCTCCATTTTGCATTTTCTTCAGAAGCTTTGAACAGTTCATCAGCCACTTCAGGGAATGCTTTACGGAGTGAGGTATAACGTGCCTCACCATTTAGGAATGATTGGAATTTGGTCCAGTCAGGTACATTCGAATCCATTACGAACGGGTTCTTGCCTTCTTCTTCCAACATTGGATTGTGGCGGAATAAGCTCCAGTATCCACATTCTACAGCAATTTTCTCTTCGTTCTGTGTACGACCCATTGATTGTTTCAATCCATGGCTGATACAGGGCGAATAAGCAATGATCAGTGATGGTCCTGGATAAGCTTCAGCTTCACGGATAGCCTTCAAATATTGAGCCTGATTGGCACCCATTGCAACCTGTGCTACATACACATAACCATAAGTCATGGCCATTGCACCAAGGTCTTTTTTGCGAATGCGTTTTCCTGAAGCGGCAAACTTAGCTACAGCACCAACTGGTGTTGATTTTGAAGCCTGTCCACCAGTGTTAGAATACACTTCAGTATCCATGACCAGGATATTGACATCCTTCCCTGAAGCCATGACGTGATCCAAACCTCCGTAACCGATATCGTAAGCCCATCCGTCACCTCCAAAGATCCATTGTGACTTCTTCACCAGGTATTGTTTCAATCCCATGATGTCTAAAGCATAAGTAGCTGTATTTCCTGCCAGAACTTCTTTCACTTTTGCCGATACTTCTTCGGTTTTTTCACCGTTGAGTTTGTTTTCGATCCAGGCTGTAAATGCCTCCTTCTCGGCATTTGTAGCCCCGTTGGCCATAGCAGCTACCATGATTGATTCGATCCTGTCGCGTTGTGCGGCAACCCCTTCAGACATACCAAAACCATATTCAGCATTGTCTTCGAACAATGAGTTGGCCCAAGCCACCCCTTTTTCGCTTTCTTTGTGCTTGCAATAAGGAGTTGAAGGAGCTGATCCTCCATAAATAGAAGAACAACCTGTTGCATTGGCAACCATCATGCG
>DMFR01000399.1:16318-20181 GCA_003450125.1 Prolixibacteraceae bacterium
TTTTCAACTACTTTTTCCTTGTACGTAACTTTTGAATCGAAATGATCCCAACGGCTGATTTCTTCTTCCTGAGTACCAAGTGGTTTCATAACAAGCGCTTTGGTCTTTGAAGGACAAACATCGGCACAGTTGCCGCAGCCTGTACAGTCAAGTACGCTGACCTGGATGCGGAAGTTAAGGTCCGGGAATTGTTTGTTTGGAACGGCCTGAAGTGATTTTGTTCCATCTGGTAAAGTAGCCAGTTCTTCTGCATTGATCAGGAATGGACGAATGGCAGCGTGAGGACATACATAGGCACACTGGTTACACTGAATACAGTTTTCAGCTTGCCATTCAGGGACATTAACAGCAATACCGCGCTTTTCATAGGCCGCTGTTCCTGATTGGAAAGTTCCGTCTTCTGAACCAAGGAAGGTACTTACTGGAAGATCATCTCCTTTTTGGGCATTGATCACATCCACGATTTTGGTAATGTAAACAGGACGTTCACTATGTCCGTTTTCAGAGGCAATTACAATGTTTTTCCAATCAGCAGGAACTTCAATTTTCTCCACGTTGTTTGCACCTGCATCAACAGCTGCATAGTTCATAGTGATCACCTTTTCGCCCATTTTACCATACGATTTAACGATGGCTTTTTTCATTTCTGAAACAGCTGTTTCGAATGGAATAACGCCGGTGATTTTAAAGAAGGCCGATTGCATGATCGTATTGGTGCGGTTACCAAGGCCGATTTCTTCTCCCAGCTTGGTTCCGTTGATAATGTAGAATTGAATGTCATTATCAGCCATATATTTCTTCATGGTGTCAGGAAGCCTGTTCATCGTTTCCTCTGCATCCCAAATCGAATTCAGCAGGAATGAACCGCCTTTTTTCAAGCCTTTCAATACATCATATAGATGAAGATATGCTGGAACATGGCAAGCGACAAAGTCAGGGGTATTGACCAAATAAGGTGAACGGATTGGCACATTTCCAAAGCGCAAATGTGAGGAAGTGAATCCTCCTGATTTTTTTGAATCGTATGCAAAATAAGCCTGACAATATTTATCCGTAGCTTCACCGATAATCTTAATCGAGTTTTTGTTGGCGCCCACAGTTCCGTCAGAACCCAAACCGTAGAATTTAGCTTCGTAAGTTCCGGCAGGAGATACATTCACTTCTTCTTTTAATGGAAGTGATTTGAAGGTAACATCATCAACGATTCCGATTGTAAATTGATTCTTAGGTTCGTTCAGTTCAAGGTTTTCATAAACCGAAAGAATCTGGGCTGGAGTAGTGTCTTTTGAACCCAGTCCGAAACGTCCGCCTACAACAAGGGGAGCATTTTCTTGACCGTAAAGTACTTCACGTACATCCAAATAAAGGGGCTCTCCGTTTGCTCCTGGCTCTTTGCTGCGATCCAGTACTGCAATGCGTTTTACTGATTTTGGTAGTACATCCAGGAAATATTTGGTAGAGAACGGACGGTACAGGTGTACAACGAGTAAACCTACTTTTTTACCCTGCAGAGTCAGGTAATCAATTGTCTCACGGATGGTTTCAGTAACCGAGCCCATGGCAATGATAATGTTTTCAGCATCTTTGGCTCCGTAATAGGTAAACGGATGATATTCGCGTCCAGTGATTTTTTTGATTTCCTGCATGTAGTCTTCTACAATATCAGGAACTGCATCATAAAAACGGTTGGAAGCTTCTTTAGCCTGGAAGAAAATATCAGGATTCTGAGCCGTCCCGCGTGTAACAGGATGTTCTGGGTTGATGGCCTTGTCCCTGAATTCCTGGATCAGGCTCATGTCAACCAGTGGAAGCATATCTTCTTTTGAAATGACTTCAATCTTTTGAATTTCGTGTGAAGTACGGAACCCATCGAAGAAGGCCATAAATGGAATGCGTGATTTTAAAGTGGCAAGATGTGCAACACCAGCCAGGTCCATTTCTTCCTGGACTGATCCTGCAGCCAACATGGCAAACCCTGTTTGACGGGCAGAATAAACATCGCTGTGGTCACCAAAGATAGATAAGGCGTGTCCAGCAAGAGCCCTTGCACTGATATGAAATACGCAGGGTAGTAATTCACCTGCAATTTTGTACATATTTGGAATCATCAGCAACAACCCTTGTGAGGCAGTGTAGGTTGTTGTCAAGGCGCCTGATTGCAATGCTCCGTGAACAGCGCCTGCTGCTCCACCTTCGCTCTGCATCTCAGCCAGACGTACTGGACGGCCAAACATATTGGTTTTACCGTTGGCGGCCCATTCATCCACATATTCCGCCATGGTCGATGATGGCGTAATTGGGTAAATACAAGCTACCTCACTAAACATGTAACTCACATGCGCTGCGGCATAGTTTCCGTCACAGGTAATGAACTTTTTTTCTTTTGCCATTTTGTAATGTTTAATTTGTATTGTTTTATTTTATATAATTTCTTTCTCTCGTATTCTTTCCGGCGAAATATAATCTATTTAATACAAAAATCCGAACAGCCATAGTGGAATTGTCCTTCCGTTGCCCAGTTCAATCATGTCTGCGGCAGCATACGAATCCTCAGCCACAGGAACTGTGTATTTATTGCCTACCGAAAAGTGATACTCTTCATTCACCTTAAAGTCAGCCTTTTCCGAGCTTTTTACCGAATGCTGATAGCCCACCTGGTTGTAGAAAAAGGTTTGTCTTAAAGTCTTATTGGTGATATTTGAGGGCTCGATGGCATACATCAAATTGGTATTGTGCAAGTATACCAGCTCCGGTTTTTTTATCTCATCCTCGTTGCCGTTGGCAAACAACAGGTTGACAAGGCGTGCATTTTTCAAGTAACGAAGATAATTCATGATCGTTGCCCTTGAGGTTTGAACATCTGCACTTATTTTGCTCACGTTGGGTGAAAATGGTACCTGGCTGGCTGTAATCTGTAATAATTTCCTTAATTTAGGGAGGTATTGCAAATCAATCTGGTTAAGATAGGTTACATCAATTTCCAGTGCCAGGTTAATATGCTTGAGCAGCGTTTCATTGTAGAAACCCTTGTTTTCCAAAAAATAGGGATAAAAACCGTTCTTCAGGTAATCATTGAAAAAGGCAAGTGGCTTGATCTCCCGGGTAATTTGTTGTGCAATCAGGACATGATCATTCAGAATTTCCTTTAAGGTATATCTCCTGAAACTAAGATTGGACTGGTAGTTCAGGTATTCGCGAAAAGAAAGGCCTTCCAGGTGATAAATCTGGGCAATATCCTGTAATTCATCATTGCCTTCCAGGACCCGAAGTACGGGTGATGCAGAGAAGATAATCTGCAAGTCAGGAAATGAATCGTAGCAGGTTTTTAATTCAGACGCCCATTCCGGGTACTTATGAATCTGGTCAAGAATCAAGGTTTTGCCCCCGGTCTTATAAAACTCATCAGCAAACGAGATGATTTTCCTTTTGGTGAAATAAAAATTATTGAGATTGACATACAGGCAAGACTTGTCGTTCAAGAATTTTTCCTTGACAATATCCATCAGGAAAGTCGTTTTGCCCACCCCCCGAAATCCCTTGATCCCGATGATCCTGTGATTCCAGTTGATTTCATCCAGAAGTTCCCTCCGGATAGTTACAGTGGCTTGTTCCTGTAAAATATTGTGTATGTTGACCAGATTTTGCATGTGCTGATTTAATGCATCAAAAGTAAACTTTCAAATTTACAAATTGCTATCCAGACATGACAATTTGTGTTTGAAAGTGTAATTTATAACAATTAAAAATAAGCTTTCATTGTAATATAATGCATACACTCTTCCTATCATTGCCCTACCTGCGTACTACCTGCTTATTCCTTTCTGTAACCTATCTGTAACATATCTGTAATGTATCTGTAATCT
>DMFR01000061.1:0-7486 GCA_003450125.1 Prolixibacteraceae bacterium
AGACAGGTCTTAGCCCATTAGACTTTAAACTTTTGTTTGGAATGATTTAATTCTTCCGGTATCTTTGTTGTATTCGTATCTTGAATACCAACTAAACCGAAACCAACTTAAATGAAAAGAATCAAACTATTAACCCTGGCATTGTTCCTGGTGTTTTTTGTCAATTTCGCCCATTGTGATACCATTAAACCCGATAATGCCTTCATCGAATACACAGGACGCATTGACTTTTCCAATCCCCTTAAACCAAGGTTTTCTTATTCCGGGGTATCCATCAGGGCCTGTTTCCAGGGCACTAGCGTTTCTGTAATCCTGGATGATGTGGGCACCCAGAATTACTACAATGTTATTTTGGACAATGAGGTGATTTCAAGGCTTCAAACCAAAACAGGTCTCAATACCTACTCCCTTGCAACAGGGTTAAAAGATACCAATCATGAGATTGAAATCTTCAAGTTGACCGAAGAATCATTTGGCAAGACTTACTTTTGTGGTTTTGTCCTGGGCACCGGAAAAACAATTGTAGACATTCCCAATAAGCGGGAACATCTCATTGAATTTATCGGCAATTCCATTACCTGCGGATATGGCAATGAAGGGGTCAATGGTGGGAAATTCGGACCAACCACCCAAAATCATTATCTCACTTATGCCGCCATTACTTCCAGAAGCTTTAATGCCCGTCATCTGGCCGTTTGCAAATCGGGTATAGGCATCTACCGCAATTATGATGGCCCTGTTAGCGGAAGTGCTGACTGCATGCCCAATTATTATCAACGTATTTTCCTGTATGATGCCGCTCCGCTGTACAAATTCACCGATCGGCCTGATTTGATCTGCATCGATTTAGGCACCAATGACTTTAGCACCAGTAAAGGGGATCCAACCCTATTTGTGAATAATTACCTGAAGTTTATCGATCAACTTCAGCTTAAAAATAACGGCGCTGATATCCTCTGTTTGTTAGGCCCAATGATGGGTGGAAACGATTTGATTACTATCAGGAATTGTCTCAAATCTATTGTTTTAACGGCCAATGCTAAAAACCAGGGAAAGGTCTCTTTCTTTGAGATGTCTGCCCAGACAGGCAGTTTGGGAATTGGGATTGATTATCATCCTACCGTTGCCCAGCATCTTAAAAATGCAAAGGAATTGATCAACTACATTTCCATTTTAAAAGGCTGGACCGTTACTCCCAGGGCCATGATCGGAAGCACCAGCACAGGCAGTGAAATCGTGATGGAATTCAATACTGAAATGCATGATGACCTGGGAAGCTTCAAGGGCTTCTCAGTGGTGAACGACACAACTTCTATCCCCGTATCAGGTGTTTCGCTTGATACCGACAAGACAAAAATTCATTTACTGCTCTCCTCAAGTCTTGCACCTACCCAAAAAGTAACAGTCAGCTATTCTCCCGGCTCGGTAAAAGGTAAAAACGATGTAACTCTCGATAGCATTTCCTCCATGATCATCAGCAATATCCTTACTGTAACAAGCCTTGCAAGCGCTGCGCTCGACCCTACAGGAAGCAAAATTACACTCGTATTCAATAAACTGATGAATAAACCTTTGAATCTCAACGGGGTTAAAATACTGGATTCAAGCAACAATCCTTTGGCCGTTGAACAGTTTACACTCGCTTCAAAGAACATCGATATTACCCTGAAAGACAGGGTTAAAGCAGGAGAGGCTGTTTCCATTACTATCTCCTTCGGAATCTATAGCACCGATAAAGTAGCCGTTACTCCGGTTGATAAATATGTGGTCAAAAACAATTCTACCTATACCTCCATCAATGAGCATCAGGCTGATCAATTGGTCATCTATCCAAATTCTCTTCATCCTGGAATGTTCAATTACAGAATAAATGGAAGCACCCAAGGCCAAATGGTTTCTTATTTGTACAATTTGAAGGGACAATTGGTAATAAGCAAAGCCTTAAAAAGTACGGCAGGAATTCTTGATTTTAGCAATCCCGTCCTAAAAGGCGGATATTATATCCTCAAGATCAAAACCTCTCAAAAGGAATATTCAAAAAAAATCATGCTGTAGGGGCGAACCTATGTGTTCGCCCTCTTTTACAATTTACAGCGCCCTCTTCTACAATTTACAGCGCCCTCTTCTATAATTTACAGCACCCTCTTCCAACATTGATGGTTGCCCATAGCCGCATTCTTTAATTCCCCACCTTCACTCCAATCGTTTTCACCCACGCTCCAATGCCCTGAAATCCTGCAACCACCACTAACAGCGGCAGATAGAAACTATAAAGTAAGCTTGGATTATCCATCACCCGGCGAAAATAAATCACGTGAACGATGGCAAAAAGAAACATCACATAGGACAGGCGCTGAATGTTTTTCCACCTTGTAACTGTAAGCTTCATCATCGAATAATCATTCGAAGTTACCAGTACTGCAACAATCAGAAGGGTGGATAAAAGTCCTGTGTAATTGGCTAGCCTGAAATCATCAAAAGGAATGAAATAGCCCTGATCGTTCCTTTCAAAGAAATACTTCCACATCTGACCCCTCAGATGGACAAACAGGCCGCAAATGGAGTGAATTAAGGTGATTACCCCTGCTGAAATGCCAATATCTCTCCTGAAATAAGTAGAGGTAGGATTTTTATACTTCAGCAGGATATTGATCGGGCCGATGATTAAAGAACCCGCGATGAGAACGATGGCCATGTATGCCGAACTATCGGCTATCAAGGTAATGAAGTCCCATTTTGGGTTTCTATATGAAAAAGCAACTACTGTCAGGACTGTCAATACTGACAAGGGCAAATAGTGTTTAATTAATCTCGATCTCATTGTCTTCATTTATAATGTGTTACCAATAATTGCATTGTCCCGTCTTTCCATTAAATTGCTCTTTATGCAATAATTGAATTTACAAATATAAGCAATAGCAGCCATAGTTTTATGCCAACCATCCAACCATCCAACCATCCAACCATTCAACCATCCAACCATCCATCCAACCATCCATTAATCCAGGAATTCTTCAGTTGTTTGTTTTTGTTTGATTTCATGGGTGTGGATGATCCCCGAAATTAACAGGGTAAACAGCAGAAGGGAAATGTCAAAAATACGGTCAATCAGGAGGATCATCTCATTATTCACCAATGCATTGTTGTACTCTCTAATGATTAGGTATTTCATCAGGTTGATGGTAAGGATGTTCATAAAGAATGTGACCAGCCAGAATAGCTTTAGATAGTCCAATCCGCTTTTTATTCTTTTGCGGAAACTTAAGGAATAAATGATCACAATGCTGACTGCAAATTCAACCAGCAGGATGAACCTCAAAGCCGGGTATTTGCAATTGAACCAGACGAGCGTTATGGTCATAAAAAAGCTCATCGTCCAGAAGGGAAGATTAAGATTCCTATCCTTGAGGATCTGACTGTGAATTGATATGTATAATATCAATAAGAAAATAACAAGGTTAACAATGCTGGCAACGATTGAATAGTCCATAAGGCAGAAATTTAGGTAAATAGGTACTTGAAACAATATGTATGTGGTTTGATCCCTGATTTACAGCCAATGGTTTCGATTGGAATCTCCATCCCCTGTTTAGCAACATTGGATTCCCTTTCTACCTTTAAAACACGTTGCACAATCCTCTTATCTTTCACCTTTGGAGATGAAATCCGTATCAATTTTGTTAATTGATACCCAAATATAGAAAAATAATATTTGATTTCTATGGAAAAAATGCTTGTAAATGAATTTTTTTTGTCAATGCACCCATTGTTTGAGTAATAATGCAAATCCTTCAAATAAGGCTCCTATAATGCATAAGTTTAACAGGGCATACCCATAAGAAAACTTGTTGTATTGAGCGATTCCAAAGATAAAGGTTCGCATGGCAAAAATCCAGATGATGAAACCGGTAAATTGATTTTGATAACCAATAATAGCAACATCCTTCCCGACAATTGCAATTGCAACCAGTACTACAGAGATCAATAAACTGATTAAAGTAGGGACCAGGGCATAAGCCAAAACTACCTGAACCTGAAGCTTGGAAGCCTTCCCTTGGAGCATTTTTCCTATTTTCAGCACGATAAAAGAATAAACATATTTAAAAAACAAGATCAGCATCCCAATTGCCAGTATGGTCATTATAATCGAGTAAGCCACTGATTGATGCCCCATTGATTTATATTTCTCAACTGTTTGAGGAACCTTGGGAATAAGCAAGGCCAAAGAGCCCAATAAAAAGAGCCAATTCATCCTAACTTTCAAATCCTGTTCTTCCATCATGTCAAGATACTCGAATGTCTTTATGGGTTTGGTCCAGATGGTAAAGATTGTTTTCATTTTATTGTACTGTTGAGTAAGTCTAATTGAAAGTTGTATTTAAGACAATACTAAAACGATTGCTTTAAATGTTTTATGAATAGTGATCATCTGTTTTCAATTTAGAGGATGGAATCCACTACCTTTTCCTTTTCCCTTAATGTCAATTGCATAATTGCAAACAATCTGACTCTTTCTTTGATCGAAGCTTCTGTTTTTAGAAACAGAACAATTGATATGACAGAAAGAATTGGAAGACTGCTATTCAATACCTGACCAGATCCTTTTGCTGATCGAAAGAGAATCAAAAAAACAAAACAGACAACTATAAACCAAAAACCTATTTTAGCCACATTGGATTGTACCTTTAGCTTATAGGTTTCTTTCTCCCACCATTCCTTCTGTTTTATTCGTTCCATAAGCTCAAACGGATTTTGGTAACTTAATTTCGAATACTGTTTAATTAAAGTATGCTTTAAGTCATTGTTGAGATTGTTCATATATCCATTAATTTTTTTGAAACCCACTTTTGAGGATCTGGAAATATCATATTCTTTAGTCCCCCAAATCTACAAAATCCCTTTATCAATAATGATATTATTTACACTTATTTTCTACTGACATTCTAAAATCAATTGCATTTTTTATTATACCCAATAACATTTGTTATCCAAGGACCCGAAAGGCATTCCGATACCTTCAAGGGGTTAAATCTGAAACAATAGCCTTTCCATTTTGCTACGGAATTGAAACTTGATTTTTGATTACCATGGCCGTACCATCTTGTATTCAACTAGGGTGTTTGTGTGTACCTTGTGTATAGCTTGTGTATAGCTTGTGTGTTAAATTATACAGGATGTATACACAAGGTACACACAAGCTATACACAAGGTACACACAAACACCCTGGTTGAATACAAGATGGTACGGCCATGGTCTAACCAGCCCAAATTGGGGTATCAATGAATTTGAACATGGTTCGTGAATTCGGCACCCATCAAAAACCATATTTCAGGCTTAACTGTAATTTGTAGTTGCGGGGCAGGCCGGGGTAGTAATACCGGGGTGATTGGTTGCCTACTGCGATTGCATTGATCTGAACCATAGAGGCATAGTGGACATTAAAGAGATTCTGAATACCTGACGTAAAGGCCATTGTGAAATGCTTAAAAGTTTTTTCATAGCCGGCCATCACGTTGGCCAGGGCATAGGCCTTGGAATAAATGGAATTGTCATCGCGCAGGGGCATCCTTCCTACGGTCAGGTAGTGAAGATGGAGAAAGCAACCTCTGGCGTGGGTGGTTTCGAGCATCCAGTTGGTCAACAGGTCAGGAGTGCCCGGTAGTTGGTTGCCGGCATAGTCATTTCCCATATCGGTAAACTGGGCAAAACGGTAATGGGTAAGGCTTCCATTGGCCCTGAACCAGGTGGTCAGGTTCGGATGGTTGATGAGTCTGTAATCCATCCTGATTTCAATACCCGGGTGGTTGGTCCCTCCGGCATTGATTCCAATGTATTCATCTTCGCTGATGCGTTGGGCAACCAGCAGGTTCTTCACCTTCATGTAGTACATTGAAAGCTCTACAAACAGGGAGGGACTGATGGAACCCTTGGCGCCCAGTTCAAAGTTCCATCCCGTTTCGGGCTTGATGGAAGGGTTTCGCTGTCCTCCGGGCAGGAGTGTTTCTTCGAGGGTGGGAGGGGAGAACCCATGACTGATTACTGAGAAGATGCGCATGTTGGGGTTGACGATCCACGAGGCAGCCAGCCGGGGCGAAAGGATTGAAGGGAATTGGCGCTTTCCGCTCTGGTCGCCATCTGATAGAAACTGATCTTCGTAACGGTAACTGGTACGGTTCCAGTTCAGGCTGGACGAAATGATCAGCCTCTGTTGAATGGTCATATCGGTCAGTAAGAAGACATTGTTGTACCAGCGGAATTCCTGGTTGTCGGATAAAAGGGTTCCCGCAACCCGGTCAGCATTCTGAAGAGTTTGCCATTGGTAGTTTTCACGGAAGTACTCGTTGCCGATCATGATCCGGGTGATGGTATTTGGAGAAGTAATTTTCTTCTCTACAACAGATCGCTCACCCAGGTAATGGCTTTTTTCCTGCAGTATATTGAATGGGCGCAGTTCATTGTTCTGGTTATACTGTCCAAAAAGGCTCACTTTGGCTATCCAGTTTCGTTCAAAACCTTGGGAGAGGGATAATCCCCCAAAAGCTTTCCGGTAGTCCTCATAGCCCCTCGTTGCGGCCCAATTGGGGGCTGCCTTTTCTGGATCCGATTCAAATGTTTTCAGATCAATGGAACTGGGAATGAAGGCATCGGTTTGAATGAAGGCTCCCAATAGACTAAGGGTAGTTTGCTTCCGGGTGAAAGAGGAAGTCCAGGTGAGGTTGTGCCGGTTGGTTTCATTGTTCTCACGGTAACCGTCTGAATGGAAGTGGCTGTAGACCAGTGAATGGCTGCTGTTCTTTAAGGCCAGCTCCAGTTTGGAGGTATATTTGACGGTTTGAAAGGAGCCCACCGATACGCGCTCTGAAAACTGTGTACCGGTTGGCTGTGCAGGATTAAATAAAAGCACACCGCCCAATCCTGAACCATAGAAGGCGGAGGCAGGGCCTTTGATAATTTCAATGTCGGAGATTTGATCCAGGTCAAGGTCCTCAAGGGTGGTTTCACCCACCCCGTTGGTCAGTGGAATATCGCCATAGTAGGCCCTGATTTTATTGGTTCCAAAGGGAGAACGGGTACCGATACCTCGTATAGTAAGGCGGTTGGTATTGATCGATCCGCTTTGCATCCATACGCCTGGAGATTTGTTTACCGAAGGGGCCAGGGTAAAAGAGGGTTCATTGGTAAGCTGAGTATTGGTAATGAGGTCAATAGCGCCGGGGGTATCCAGCAGGCGCTTACCCGAGCCAAAGGCCTTGACCACCACTTCCTGTATGTTGATGGTGCTATCTGACTGGTGTTGAAAAGAGGAGGGGGGCAATTTTGTTGAAGCCTCCAAAGCCTTGCCTACATGCAAATCTTGGGCCCATAAAGGGACTGAACCCAAAAGCAGCATGACCGATAGCAGATAATGATAGAGGTTTTTTTTCACGACTGGATTTTAATTTACAAGGTATTCTACGAATTAAAACGAATTACACGGTCTAAATC
>DMFR01000061.1:7618-12720 GCA_003450125.1 Prolixibacteraceae bacterium
GTCTAAATCAATGTTCCAATGTAAAACCTTACAATTCTCTTAAACCTTAATGAAAAAAGGAAATACAAAAATCATTAACCTTATTTACCTTATTTAAATTCAGATAATTAGATAAGGTTAATTTCATGAGGGGATATTTCAAATACTAGTGCTAATCAACATGAACTATTTTGTAATCGAAGAAGTTTTCTTTTTACGGGTTAAATGTGGCTTACCCATTAAAGAGGATAAGGTGCGCTGCAATGGGTTGAGGATCGTCACGCCAATGATTTCTTTAGAATCAGGTTGTATCCGGATGATTGTGCCTTCACCAATATCAACGCCTTCGGCCTTGTCAGGATTTCCAAAAGAAATATAAAGGACATCAGCTTCTGCATCATAATCCCATTTAATTTTGTCCTTTTTTTCAGCTATATTCAAGGTTTCCATACCATTCGTCTTTTTTTGTTAATGCTTCTACTAAAATAGGCAGTTAAAATGAATCCATCAAGCTTGTTGGTTTCTTTATACACAATTACAAGAAACTTATCGTTTGTAACTGGTGTTTTATCATAGTGTTTAACTGCAAGTAATTCTCCAAAATCTCCAGCAAGTATAAAGTCTGGATTTTCAATAGTTTCAAGAAACCAAGAGATACACTCCTTTGTTTCGGGATGATTTTTAAAGATGTGACCAATTCGTTCATCAGTCAACCTAATGAGCATGTTATTTTTAGAGTTGGCAGAAATCATGTAGAAAAACAAAAATTTAAATGCGTTACTCCATTATTATGCTTTTTGTCAAACCTAAATATAATCAACAATTATCAGTCTTTTATTTTCTTAGGCTTACAAACCTTTTCATCCTTTTTGGATTTCCTTCCACAGCTTTTACAAATGTATTTAGCATCATCCTTTTCCTTGTAATCCTTATCCTCACATTGTTTCTTGGGCATGTTTTACTTATTATCCTGTTCGATGTGCTGAAGAACAACTGTAACGGGGTAATTGTTTCTCAAATACTCCGCTAGTTTCTCGGCAGCATAGACCGAACGGTGCTGTCCGCCTGTACAGCCAAAGTTGACACTCAGGTGTTTGAACCCCCGGTCGAGGTAAACTTCCACCGAATGGGAAACAAGACTGGTAACAGGTTCCAGAAATTCAGCCATGGTTGATTTATCTTCCAGGAATTGCTGTACTTCGGGGTCTTTGCCTGTGAGGAACTTGTATTCCAGGTAGCGCCCCGGGTTGTGAATGGCACGACAGTCGAATACAAAGCCTCCACCATTTCCGGAGCGGTCTTTGGGGATTCCTTTTTTATAGGAAAAGCTGCTGACCGTTACGGTAAGCTTGTCTGCCTCAGAACCGATTGATTTTAAAAATGCAGACTGGGTCACTGCCTTAAGAACTTTGAACAGCTCGGGCAGATTGATCTCAATGGTGCTTTTTGCCAGCAATTCTTCCAGGTTGTTCATGGCATAGGGAATACTCTTGAGGAAATGTTGTTTCTTTTCAAAGAATCCACGGAAGCCATAGGCACCCATGGCTTGCATGATGCGGATCAGGACATAGCCATCGAAATAGGATTTGAATTTCTGGCGGTCCACATCTTTATACTGGCTAAGTTCATCGAGGTAAAATTCCAACAATTCGGCCCTTTGGTCTTCCGGGATATCGGCTTTGGCATCGTACAGCAAGGAGGCCAGGTCATACTGCAGGGCTCCTTTACGTCCGCCCTGGTAGTCGATGAAATAGACCTTTTCGTCTTTGAGCATGATATTGCGGGACTGAAAATCGCGGTACAGGAAAGCATGTCCATCGGCTTCCAGCAGGTAATCGCTGAACAGTTCGAAATCATTTTCAAGGGCTTGTTCGTCGAAGGGTATTTTGGCCAGTTTCAGGAAATAGTACTTGAAATAATTCAAGTCCCACATCATGGATTGTTTGTCGAAGGCTTCACGGGGATAACATACGCTGTAGTCGATATCCTGGCCGGCTAATAACTGGATGCGGGGAAGCTGGCGCAGCACCTTCTTGTATTCTTCCACAATCTTTGGGGAGAAACCTTCCTTTTCGCGCACCTTGGTCAGGAAATCAAAGAGGGTAGTGTTTCCAAGGTCTTCCTGAAGGTAGGTCATTTGATCGGAACTGACTGAATAGATACGGGGAACAGGAATATCCTTATTGAGGAAATGGGCGGAGAATTCAAGGAAGGCCAGGTTTTCCTTCACATCATGGTTATAGGCGCCGATCACCTTGTAATGCATGCTCTTCATCCGTGCATATTCGCGGTAAGAACCCGATGCGGGAAGGAGTTCAAATTGGCTTACTTCTTCCTTGAAGTGTGCTGTAAACAAGCTGATGAGTTGATCTTTTATCTTTTGTTCCAAGTTGAATCGTTTTTACGTTGTTTTTTGTTGTTGTTGCACTTAGTGATCGGGTGACTAGCTTTGTTGAAGGTGAAAGGTTATTGAAAGGTCGCATTCTAAATGAATAGTTACCCGCTCACTATACCCGCTCACAACACCCTGCTTACTTCTTTTGTTTGTCAAGTTTTTCTTTAATAAGCTTTAACTGGTCTTTGGGATATTTTTCTTCGGGTTTCAGGTTTAGGGCTTTGTTATAGTTAAAACGTGCAATGCTGAAACTCTCTGATTTTAAGGCCTCATCTGCCAGTTCAATCAGCTTGTTGTATTCCAGTTTACGTCCATCCTGGGTATCCTGGTCAATGAGCTTCTGAATGTCTTTGATCTTTATCCTTGGATAGGTTTCGTCTTTTTTAATGGCAATGGCCTTGTTGTAATAAAACCGGGCTACAGAGATATCTTTCACCGCATAGGCTTCATCACCTTTGGCAATCAGGTCATGGTATTCCTTTTCTTCTCTTTCAGAAAGCAGGGAATTGGTTAAAGCCAGGATTTCCTGTACCCGGTCTTTGGGATATTTTTCCCATGATTTTATGCCAATTGCTTTGTTGTAAAAGAATTTGGCAACTGTATAATTCTGAATTTTAAATGCATCATCGGCCTGGGTGATTGCCTGCTGGTATCCAGAACGATCGACAGAAGACAATTCTGCATCCACCAGTTTACGGATCAGTTCAATCTGGTTCTTTGGATATTCTTCCTTTGATTTTAAATCCATGGCCTTGTAATAATAAAAGCGGGCAACGGTATAGTCCTTGATGCCAAATGAATCATCAGCTTTACTGATTGCCTCCTCATAAGTGTTGACCGCCTTATACGATTGGGCGCGGGTTACGGTTGCTTTTTCTGTTTCAACTGCATTGTACACTGGAACATTCACCTTTGGTGCCGGGGCAATAACTTCTTCTTTCGTAACAACTGCTACCCGATTCTTTTCTTCGGAGGCTATCAACCCGTCAATCTTACTGATTTGGTCTTTGGGATATTTTTCATTGGGCAATATGCTCAGGGCATTGGAATAACTGGTTTTTGCTGCAGGGTATAGTTTGGCAGCAAATGCCTTATCAGCTTCGGAAATGGCCTGGTCATATTGTTCTTTGATTGCTTTTTCTTTGGCCTGACGTTGGGTTTCTTCCAATACTAAAAGCTTTGCCTTTTCTTCAGCTGCTGCAAGTTCTTTCAGCAAACCATCAATTTTAGCAATCTGGTCTTTGGGATACTGCTCGTTGGGCTTAACAGAAAGTGCTCCGCTATAACTAAGCCTTGCAGAAGTGTATTCTTTGGCCGCAAATGCTTCATCAGCACGTTTGATGGATTCAAGGTAACCTGATTCGGAGGCTTTCTTATTGGCCTCTTCAAGGGCCAGATCAGCCAAGAGCTTGTCGATTTCTTTTATCCGGTTAACAGGCAGTGGTTCGGATGGTTTTATTTCCGAAGCCTGAACAAAAGTAGAGCGTGCTGAAATATAATCCTTTGCGCTCAGCAGAGATTCAGCTTCCTTGACTTTAGAGGCATACGCTTCTTCTTTCTGGAGTTCTGTCGCCGCCTGTGACAGCAGGGCATCCAGTTTTTCTACCTGTCGTTTGGGGTAATCTGAATCAGGAAGATACTGCAAGGCCTCCTGGTATTTTTCTTTTGCTTCCTTGTATTGCTTGTCACCAACAAACTTGTTGGCAGCATTAATGGCAGTATTGTATGCCTGGGTTAATTTGGCCAATTCTCCCAGTTTTGCTTCAGTTTGCCCCAGCTTTTGTTTGGCAATAGGGTCAGTTCCATTGATGGCGATGGCAGTTTGATAACCAGTTTTTGCTGTATTGAAATCATTCTCGCTGAATGCTTTATCGGCTTTAGCCATCGCTTCCATAAATGAATTCCCTTGTGCCTCTTTGATCGACTTCTGGTAGGCTTCTTCTTTCAGACGTGCAGATGCAAGTTCACGCTCATTGTCTGCTATCAGTGCATCGACTTTTGCAATCATTTCGTCTGGCAACAGTTCTGCAGGTTTCAACTTCTTTGCTTGCTGAAAAGTGACCCTGGCGTCTGAATAAGTCTTTTGGTCTATCTGCTTTTTGCCTTTTGCAATTGTTTCGGTGTAAGCTTTTTCATTTGCCTCAGAAAGGGCCAGAAGACGAACCTCTTCCTTCTTCTTGTCCTCGGCTATCTTCTGTAGAATGGAATCTATGTTCTTGATCTTGGTTTTGACCTCCTCAGCGTTGGGTCTCATACCCAATGCATTGGAATAACTTCCCTTTGCAGCTTCATAATTCTTTTGTTCGAAGGAAGCATCACCTTTGGAAACCATTGCAAGGAACTCTGCTTCTGTTTGTTGTAATTTAGATTTATCAGCAATTATCTCCTCTATTTTGGCAATGCGTCCAGTAGAATACACATCATTTGGCTTGATGGTCAAAGCATCGGAATAAGAAGTTTTGGCATCTGAATAGTTTTCAGCAGTGAAGGATTTGTCAGCTTTTGCAATGGCATCAGCGTAGGCTTTTTCTTTTGCAGCCAGGGCAAGTTTAAGGTCTTCTTCTTTCTTCTTGTCCTCTGCTATTTTCTGCAGGATGGAATCAATGTTCTTGATCTTGGACTTAACTTCCTCTGCGGTTGGTTTGATGCCAAGAGCATTGGTGTAACTTCCCTTTGCAGTTTCATAGTCCTTCTGTCCAAAGGCGGCATCACCTTTGGAAACCATTGC
>DMFR01000061.1:12770-12865 GCA_003450125.1 Prolixibacteraceae bacterium
GGAATAGGAAGTTTTGGCATCTGCATAATTTTCGGCAGTGAAGGATTTGTCAGCTTTTGCAATGGCATCAGCGTAGGCTTTTTCCTTGGCTGCCA
>DMFR01000061.1:13117-13564 GCA_003450125.1 Prolixibacteraceae bacterium
TTCTTCTTGTCCTCGGCTATTTTTTGCAGGATGGAATCTATGTTCTTGATCTTGGACTTGACTTCTTCAGCAGTTGGTTTGATGCCAAGGGCATTGGTAAAACTTCCCTTGGCAGCTTCATAGTCCTTTTGTCCAAAGGCAGCATCCCCCTTGGTGACTAGAGCAAGGAAATCAGCTTCAGTTTGCTGTAGCTTGGCTTTTTCCGCCAGTATCTCATCAATCTTTGTGATTCTGCCTGTGGGGTAGGTTTCTCCTGGCTTGATGGTCAAAGCTTCGGAATAGGAAGTTTTGGCATCTGCATAATTCTCAGCAGTGAAGGATTTGTCAGCCTTTGCAATGGCATCGGAGTAGGCTTTTTCCTTGGCTGCCAGGGCAAGTTTAAGATCTTCTTCCTTCTTCTTGTCCTCGGCTATTTTCTGCAGGATGGAATCTATGTTCTTGATCTTG
>DMFR01000062.1:0-379 GCA_003450125.1 Prolixibacteraceae bacterium
TCATTGTTGTAGGTCAGCATCCAGGCCGGCTTGTTCAGCCGGCGCATGGCAGTAAAGAGCTCGATGCCCTGATACCAAGGTACAGCACCGTCCATGTCGTTGTGCATGATGAGCAGCGGAGTCTTGATTCTAGGTATGAAAAACAGGGGTGAATTTTCGATGTATTGCAGAGGTTTATCCCAAAGCGATCCCCCGATGCGGCTTTGGTCCTTCTCATACTGGAACATGCGCGAGAGGCCTGATTCCCAGCGGATGCCCCCATAGGCGCTGGTCATATTGCTCACCGGGGCTCCGGCCATGGCGGCGGCAAACATATCGGTTTGGGTGATCAGCCAAGCCACCTGGTAGCCGCCCCAGCTTTGTCCCTGGATACCGATGA
>DMFR01000062.1:568-4089 GCA_003450125.1 Prolixibacteraceae bacterium
TTTGCGGTCGATGAAGGGAAACATGTTGCTGACAAACTGGGTTCCGCTGACCACCGCATCAAAGGCGGCCTGCCCCGGGGAACCTGCAGCGTATGTGATGTCGGGCACAAAGACAATGTACCCCTTGGAGGTATAATAGCTCCTGTTCACTGTTGAACGGGTGGGAGAGGGGTTTGTATATACGTTAAGGTTATCGGCATTGCGTTCATAGAAATATACGATCATGGGGTATTTGCGGTCAAGGTCAATGTTTTCGGGGAAATAGAGTAATCCCTCCAGAGGCTTGCCTGAGAAAGTTTCCCAATGTACCAGCCGAACCACGGGCCATACAAATTTACTCTGCTGCGGATTGGCATCGGAAAGCTTCAGCTGGTGGTTGAACATTTGGTTGCCCGTCCACAAGTTGGGCGATTCGCTGACGCTTTCCCGGGTCCAGATCAGTGTCTCTGCATTCTTGGCCTTGGCCAGTTTGTCAAATTTATAATCATCCATGAGCAGCATCCGCGGGTCGGTATAGTTGTGTAAATCCGCACTATAGAACCCTGAGGCCTTGGTTTTTTCATCAAAGGCCTGAACAATAACGGGTTTATTGGTATCTATGAATTCTTCCTCAGGGTCCAATTTCTGGTACCGAAACCGGAGGAAATTCTTTCTTCCATAATTTCGGGTAGCATTCATGGGCACTTTGATCCCCTCAAGGTCAACTCTCCAGATGTCAAAACGGTCATACAAAAACACATATTTTTCGTTTTCCGACCAACCTGCAATGCCATAAGGTTTGGGTTCTTCAGGCATGTCCCATTGCTCGTCGCTGAATGAAACGGGGATTTTAGAACTCAAATTCACCACGTCTTCCGAGTTTGCATCTGTTGAATGTGCATAATAGGTACTGTCGGCAGGGTCGAACCATACGATGTGGTTGCCTCCTGGAGACAGGGAAGCCAGTGATTTGTTGCGTACGATGAGCCGCTTGTTGCCCGTTTCCACATCTACAAGATAATAGTCAGCTGTTGACTTGCCCGTCCATGAAGCATCCAGTTTATAGGGCGAGGAATCAATTCCCAGGGCTACTTTCCCGTTTCCTTTCTGAATCGTAGTTACTTCTCTCACCTGGGGATCGCCCAGCTGTACAAACTGGTTCTTTTCGATCAGGTAAACGGCCTTATAGGTACGCTTTTTTTCCTTTTCAAGGTTGATTTTCTGTTCAGGCTGCAACTCCTTGTCTTTCCAATTCCAGATGTCCAGCAGGGGCTTTTCGTCCTCCAAAAGGCTGTCTTTGGGCTCTGCCTGGGGTTTACTGTTGGTTCCGAAATAGAGGAACTGCCCGTTTTCCGAAAAGGTCAGGTCTTCAAACTCAGAAGGCGACCATCCCAGGGGCACTCCAACACCATCGGGTACCACCACAGGCCTTGGTTCTCCGGTCGTCCATGATCCGTAGTACAGGCTGAAGACCTTTTCCTTGACGGTATCGGTACTGTATAAAAATCCATACTTACCGCCTTCCCTGTCGCAGGCGATCTTTTTGGCGGTACCCGTCTGCTTGAACAGGAGGCTTGCCGTTCCTTTATTGGTATCAAAGGCCATCACCTCGGCGCGGTTGAGCGAATCCTTGTTCTGGCGGATAAATACGATCTTGTGGCCCATAGGGGCATAATAGTATTCGGTCACATTCTGAAAGCAAAGGGTATCGCCCGAGACGACATGTAGCAGCACTAGCTGGGTTTTTTGTTCTCCTGCCTTTGCCTTTTGCTTTGCCTTCTCCTTTTCCTCCTCCTCCTTTTTCCCTTTCTCCATATCGCTCAAAAAGGGGACCCATTGGGCATTTTGCTTGGGAAGTGAGAATTGTTTCAAATGGGGAAATGCATAAGTTTTGGCTGGATTGAATACCCGGATGCCTATGCTGTCTTTGGGCATCTGCTCTTTTTTGAGTTTTTTCTTTTTGGCAAGCCGGATGGAGTCCAGAGGCTGCTTTATTTTATAGACGATGAAGTCCGATTCCGGAGAGAATCGGGCATCAAAGCCCCGGCTCAGGGTATCAGATTTCTTCCCATCAATTGCTTTTACGATCAGGTTGCCATTCCCTTTTTGAGGGTTCAGTTCAAAGGCAGCCAGTTTTCCATCGTTGGAAATAATGGGGTTGCTGACCACTTTCCAGGCTGCAAAGTCGTTGATTGTAAGGGGCTTTTTGTCTGTTTTCTGGGCCTTCAGTACAAGGGATGAACACAAAGTACAAACCATCAATAATAACCATGCTCGTCTCATAACTCATCTTTTCTATTGGTTAACAAAGATAACATTTGAACCCTGTCAAAAAACAATTGTTCAGCAATAAGACAAGATAGGACGGGGGTAGGACCCAAATATGAATCAAACGATATCCAAAACTTTGAAAAAATCAACGATCCCACTTGCATGGATTCCGGAACATTGACATGAACATTGAATAGCCCTGAAATTAAGGCAGCCACTCTGATTGGGGTGGATCTTCACGTTTAAAATCCACCCTGTTGACAGCCGACGCCCTGAAAAATCCCAGGGCCCCATTGTCCAGGTTGGTGGGTGGTGAAGCCGGGCTAGAAGAGTAGCTCCCGCCATCGGTTCTGAACTGCTGGATCAGTGATTTGTAATATTCATAGCCCTCTTTGGTCAGGGAATGCATTTCGATGAAATAATCATCTATGCCGCCGGATCCATTCGCATGAGGATATGCATTTATCCAATAATCAGGGGAGTTACCTTTGCAAACATCCAATCCGTTGACATATTCTTTCAAGTATTCATCACTTAATATGGAATACGGCCAGACACCGTAGGGTGCCTGGGTAATGAATAAATAGTAGTTTCGTTCATTTTGAGGCTCTTTGAAATAAATCAGGGGGATGTTGTAGTCAAATTTGCCAAAATCTCCGGTGGTAAATTTTAATTTTACTGAATCCAAAGTCGGTACTGGCGGCATATAGGATTCTGCATGGTATTCCTGACCTTGCCATTTGATGGTTAATGAATAGGAGTGACCGGCAACCCCTTTTATTTTCTGAGTTTTATAGAACCCCATTAATATGCTGGTGTCAGCCATTTCAAAAATTGACCATGCGTGATAATTATTTGTCGCTTCATGATATTTCAATAGGCCCGTTGGACATTTTATCAGCGTGTCAGTAAACTGGGTATTCATATCTTTGATAAAAACTTCTGCATCTTGAACCGCCTTGGTCCCATCGAAGGGGTAATGATAATTATAAACCGTATCTCCACTGCTTGCCAGGATAAGTTCATTATGAGAACCCGAATGGCTTTTAGTTAATCGTACCAAATAGGGACCATCCTGATTGGTGATCTTCGCATCGACTACCAGTCTGGATGAAGTGGCCTCAAGTTGTAAATCATAATCCGTTGTACAAGAGTAGGCAATAATCAATAAAATAAAGGCTATTAATAGATTTCGCATGGTTGGAAAATTAATGGTACGTAATATCCTGGTTTGGATATTTAAAATCAACCCTGTTGACAGCCGACGCCCT
>DMFR01000443.1 GCA_003450125.1 Prolixibacteraceae bacterium
CCAGCCATTTAACCATCCAACCATTTAACCATTTAACCATTTAACCATTTAACCATCCAACCATCCAACCATCCAACCATCCAACCATCCAACCATTTAACCATTTAACCATTTAACCATCCAACCATCCAACCCGCCCTCAATTATTCAGTTTCTAAAACCGATGCTTTTATTTCGAGGTTCTGCTGCCATCCCAATTGCTTTTCTATGGCTGCAATCATCATGCCTGCAATGTCTTTACCTGTTGCAAGTTCAATGCCTTCCAATCCGGGAGAGGAGTTCACCTCAAGCACCAGGGGGCCTTTGTTGGATCGGATGATATCCACACCGGCGATTTGCAATCCAAGCACTTTGGCTGCTTTTACAGCTAGTTTTTTTTCTTCAGTAGTTATTTTTATTACAGTTGCCGTACCGCCCTGGTGAAGGTTCGATCTGAATTCACCCTTTGCAGCTTCACGCTGGATGGAGGCAACCACTTTTCCGTCAATCACAAAACAGCGGATATCTTTTCCTGCAGCTTCTTTGATAAATTCTTGCACCAGTATATTGGCATTAAGACTTTTAAATGCATTGATCACACTCTCGGCCGCTTTTGCATTTTCTGCCAGGACTACTCCTTTACCTTGGGTCCCTTCCAGTAATTTGATAATCAATGGAGCCCCGTTGACCATGTTGATCAGATCACTGGTATCGAGGGTCGATTTGGCAAATCCGGTGATGGGAATCTGTATGCCGTTCTGGGAGAAGAGTTGTGAAGCAAAGAGCTTATCGCGCGAGCGGCTGATGGCTTCCCATGAATTGGCACAAAAGATACCCAGGGAATCAAATTGTCGCATCAATGCACATCCATAAAAGGTTAAATTAGGCCTCAGGCGTGGAATAACGACATCCAGGTTGTTTAGGCTCCTGCCTCCCCGGTACCGCACTTCCGGATTAGGCGCATCGAGCTTCATGTAACATTGCTGAACGTTGAGGAAAATCATCTCATGGCCGCGTTCTTCGCCTGCTTCAATGATCCGCTTATTACTATACAAATCAGGATTGCTGGCCAATACTCCAATACGCAAGCCACTGCGGATATCCTTGACATGCTGATACAGTTCACTGATTTTTTCTGCTGAGTAATCGCCCAACAAGAAACTATTGGCAGGATCAACAAAAACACGGTTTTCCATCGCTTCCCGACCCAGCAACATACGGAATCCCATCGAGTCACGGTTGGCGAGGGTTAATTCAATGCTCCACTGGTAATTGCCGATTTTAAGTGTGGATTGGATCACATACCTTTTTTCGGAAATTCCACTTGAACTTTTAATATTGCGGTAGTCAATGATTTTGGCTTTACAGCGAATGATGATTCGCCGGGTTTCCTGAATGGGATAAACTTCAAAGCTAACCCATTTCTCTCCTTTTTTATTGAATTTATGAATATTGCTGGCATGGATCGTAGAGGTTTTTGCCCCTGAATCGACCCTTGCCTTGATAGCCGGAATGTGCAATCCTGGAAAGGCGCACCATTCTTCGCCGCCAATTATAACGTGTTCTACTACTTCCATTTAACTGTTTTTCTTCGATTGTTTGGATGAATTCTTTTCAAGAAGTAATTTAAGGTAATTTTTGCAACCATTTATTGTCCCTGAGTTAATTCTATGCTATGTTTTCAACAACAGCTTCAGATCTTTAATTTAGGGCTCCTAACCAGTTCACTGGTAATACAGTACACGACTGGACAGACCTCGCAATTTTTATGGGTAAGGTTTAATATCTGGTACATGCGCTTGCGGTCTGTATGAGGATATTCACGGCAGGCTTTAGGACGGTCTTGATACACCATACAATAATTATCGGGCATCAGAAAAGGGCAGGGAGTCTGTTTAAACACGTAATCCTTGTCTTCATCGATGTACAAATACTGAGCAATAAAATCCACAGGTTTTATTTTTTGGTTCTTTGCCAACCTTTCAATGTCTTTATCTGTGATCATCGGGCTGATGCCCGAGCAGCAATTCGCACAGGTGAGACAATCAAACTGGTCAAAGGCTTCCTGATGAAGTTCATGGAACAGATCATCCAAATTCTTGGGCTTCTTGGCCTTCAGCTTTTTGAAAAGGGCCGTAAATTCCTGCTTACTGTTGGCTGTCAGTTCTCTTAACTTCTCAGGCTTGATATATTGGATGGGGTACATTTTTTTTGCGTTTCCAGTTAATTTGAGCTAAAAACAATCCGGAGATAACAACAGCAATTCCTACCATTTGAAAATAGTTCAATTGATCGCCTAAAATCAGGTAGGCAAAAACAGCCACACATACCGGTATGACATTGATGAAAGTATTGGATTTATTGATCCCCATATTCCTGACGCTATAGGTGAAAAGGAGAAAAGCGAAGGTGGAAGCAAAGATGGCCAGTTTAATGATTGCACCAAAAGCCTTGGCATTAAAGGCAACCTCGGTAAAGTCGCTAAACTCAAATCCCAGCCAGAAGGGCAGAAACAGAATTGCACCGATCAGGTTTTGGTAAGTAATGATGGTGAATGTATTGTATTTGTGTGACATTCCCTTTAAAACGCTTGCATAGCCGATAGCTCCTGCAACAGCCAGAAATTCAAGGGAAACACCAAGAGGTGAAGCATTAAAATTAAATGAAGTGTCCAGTACAACAAGACTTACCCCAAAAAAGGTGATCACAAGACCATATAAATTGGTGCGACTAAGTTTCTCCTTGTAAAAATACCATGCTGCCACGGGTGCAAACAATGGGATGGTGGCCACAATGACTGAAGCCACAGTAGAGGAAACATACATCAATCCATAACTTTCACCCATAAAATATAGAAATGGCTCGAAGAAGGCCAGAAGCAAGAAAAGTTTAAGGTCACCTGTACGAATCTTTTGCAACTTCTTTGTCAGCAAAGTAAATACCAACATTAAGCTGGTTGATATGAGCAGACGGAATAAAATCGTAGTCAAAGGGCCGTATGCTTCGTACACAATTTTAATCCAGACAAACGAAAAGCTCCAGAATATCATTGATAAAATTGCTGCCCCAATAGGAAGCCACGATTTATTCTTCATTTGATGGTTTTTTGGAGCCGCGAAAGTATGGATATTTAAGAAGATAAAAAAGTAATCGGCAACTGTTCCTCAGTGGAGCGTTGGTTAAATTAGAGCCAGAATCGGCTAGGAAAGCTATTTCAGTTTTTAATGTTTGCGATTTTTAAGGAGTCTTAATAAAAAAACATCACCTCGTCATAAATGCTTTTGTGCTCATATTCAAAACGATACTATTTGTTATAGGTTGTTGAATGGATTTAATCCATTTATTCTTGTTTTTTTTATATAACCTTTTTTTAATCTTTACGTTAACAC
>DMFR01000171.1 GCA_003450125.1 Prolixibacteraceae bacterium
ACACAGATTTGACTGACCCCGAGTCCTCGGGGTCAGTCAAATCTGTGTTCCTTTTTCTTTTTTCCTATAAATGATTCTCAGTGCTTAATTTGCAGCGCTAAACAATTGCATCACAAGTAGTGCTATCGATAAACTAATCAGTATCACGATGGCAGTCCAACCGATGATGTTGTTCATTGGCTTATTGACATATTGGCCCATGATCTTTTTGTTGTTCACCAACAAGATCATACACACCAATACAACGGGCAAAAGCATTCCATTGATGACCTGTGTCCATACTGAAATAAGGATTAGGGGTGCATTTGGAATTAAAATGATAGCAGCCGATAAAATCAGAATGCCCGTATAAAGCACATAAAACTCCCGGGCTTCATCCCACTTCTTATCAATTCCGGCTTCAAACCCAAAGGCTTCACATACATAAAAGGCTGTTGCCAATGGTAATATGGTGGCTGAAAAGATGGATGCAATAAACAGACCAAATGCAAATACCTGGGAGGCAATTGCTCCAGCCAAAGGCTTTAGTGCCATTGCCGCATCTTTGGCTTCGTTGATCTGGACGCCATTGACATGCAGCGTTGAAGCACAGGCTACCATGATGAAAAATGCGACCACCACCGTTGCAATACATCCTACAACGATATCAATGAGCGAATACTTGTATTGCTTCATATCCAGGCCCTTTTCAATAACCGAGGATTGCATATAGAACTGCATCCATGGCGCGATGGTGGTTCCTATAATTCCAATGACCATCGCCAGGCTTTGAGTGTTTATTTCCAATTGAGGATGAACAATTGAATGCCCGATTTCAGTCCAATGTGGTTTACCCATCAGGGCTGAAACCACATACATCAGCAAAGATACGCTGAATATTAGGAATATTCTTTCCGCTATTTTGTATGTTCCCTTAACGACCAATATCCAGATCAGAAAGCCTATTATGGGCACTGAAATATATTTACTGACACCAAATACTTCCATACTTCCGGCTACCCCGGCAAATTCAGTGGTCGTATTTCCAATATCTGCAATCAGAAGCCCGATGAATATAAAGAAGGTAACTTTAACCCCTGCATTTTCTCTGATAAGATCTGCAAGTCCTTTGCCCGTTACAATACCCATACGTGCATTCATTTCCTGGATGACCACCAGAACGATAAATGAAGGGATAAGTGTCCAAATCAGGTTATAACCGTAAACAGCGCCTGCAAGAGAGTAGACTGTAATTCCACCTGCATCGTTATCGACACTTCCGGTAATAATTCCCGGACCCAGAATGGCCAGAAATAGACCAATCTTCTGGAAAAGTGATTTTCTGTTTTTAAACATGCCCAGTCCCTCTTATTTATTCATCCTACCTTTATCCATCAAATCATCAATCACATCATCAATGACCACCATTCCCTGCAAGACCTCCTTTTGATCGACCACAGGAATGGCAAGCATGTTGTATTTGGAGATGAACTCAGCAATTTCATCAATTTCCTGGAAATCGCGTAAACGAACAGGAGAAGGTTTCATAATTTGGTATATCTTGGTCTCAGGCCTAGAGACCACCAAATCCCTCAGGGAGAAAGTAGCAATGAGAACTTCGTTTTCATCGGTCACAAAAAGGTTATACAACGATTCTGCTTCCGGCTGTTGGGCCCTTAATTCAGCAAAAACTTCTTCAACGGTGGTATTTTTATTAAATGACATCACTTCGGTGGACATGATACTTCCTACCGTATGATCGGGATAATCAAGCAACTCACGAACCTCCTGAGAGGTGTCTTTCTCCATTTCATTTAAGAGAAGTTCAACCTTTTCGTCCCCCAAGGCATCAAAGATATCAGCAACCTCATCGGCAGGCATTTTATCCAGCAAATCTGCAGCCTTCTCAATGGGAAGACTCTTGATAATATGGATCTGAGTTTCAATTTCAAGTTCTTCAAGTACATCAGCTGCCTGTTCTTCATCGAGTGATGAAAATACTTCGGCGCTTGCCTTACGGCCTAAATCTTCAATAATATCAGCCAAATCGGAAGGATGGAGTGTTTGAAGCTTCTTGTAACTCTTCGATAGCTTGATATTTGAGTTCGATGAATCAATGGTTTCAACATCTTCCCAAAGAATAAACTTGGACGGAATATTCGCCTTAAAGAGTGATGCTGAGAATTTTAAAGGTTTGACGATGCCAATTCTGCGCAGCAAGCCCTCTATCCCGATGTCAACAGCTACTGCATAAGTTCCATTAACTATGGACACTAAGCGCACATCGTTTACACGAACCAGCTTCCGTCCGTTTATATCAATTATTTGTTTGTCGAGAACAGAATCTACCAGGTAGAGATCGTTGTTGATATGATCTACAGGCAGTTCATTCAGTTGATGGCAAATGACTTTCACATTTCCATTTAACTTCTCAATGGTAAAATCCTGGAAAGAATAGAATCCAGTCGTGTTCTTGCTCTTCAGCTTAATGCCATGAACAACAGGGTGTCCTGCGGAATAATTTGAGGAATCGGATTCAGCCAATAAATCCTTCACGATGCCAACGTAATTCCCGTTGATATCAGATACCTTTTTCCCAATCAGGCGGCTTAAATAAAATGTGGTGATAGCAGTCATATGCACCTCCTTGCTTTAAAGATATAGCAGAAAGGAGCACATGGTAAAAGATGGCTGCCCTGCTATATCAGGTTTTTAATGATTAATATATGCGCAGGCCCTTCGTCCATTTTTTAATGATATTGGTTTGCGGTACAAAAGTAGTTTTTTTGCTTTAAGAAAAAAAGAATCTCTGGTCATTATCACAGATTACATCAGTAAGTTAATGCTGAATGATAAAAAACACTATTATTATTCCATCGAATGGTCCATAAAAAACCCGCCTGTTTGCACAGACGGGTAAAACTTAAAAGACTTGCATTATGAGTTATAGCTATTTCGCCTACTATAGCTCAATGGGTTGACCATTATAGAAATCGAGGATTTTAGTCCTGAATATATATTCGTATTTGGCCTGAAGCAAATTGCTCTGTGCGGTGGTAAGATTGTTTTTGGTCTGATTATATTCTACCGAATTGATCATCCCCACATTGAATTTCTCTTCTGTATACCGGAAAGCCTCAGTGGAGGAAACAACTGCCTTTTGATTGGCAATATATCTTTTATAAGAAGCCAGAGCATTGGTATAGGCTTGTTCGATGTCTTTGCGAAGCACGTTCTTGGTGCTCTGTAATTGCAGCTCATTATTTTCCACCTGAATCTGAGAATTCTTCACCTGTGTTCGTCCCTGATAACGGTTGAAGATCGGAATACTAAGAGTAGCTCCAAATCCATAAGATTCATTATTTTTAATCTGATTTTTGAGGGGGATCAACCCTCCGATAGAAATTATATTTCCAGTTGATTGGTCTCTTATATCCGGATAATAATATTTGTTGTTATATAAATTGAAATAGTTTGCCCCAAAAGTAAGGGAGGGCAACAAATGTCCATTTGCAATCTTTAACTGTTGGCGGGCGCTTTCAAGTCTAAATTCAGCACCTTTTACTGCCGGCTTTGTTTCAACAGCCTTACGGAAGACATCCATTGAATTGATCATGGTCATGTTGGCACC
>DMFR01000268.1:0-367 GCA_003450125.1 Prolixibacteraceae bacterium
AATTCAGCATAACACATGGCCGAAAGTCCGCAGGCAATGGCCGTGAACACAAAAAGCAGCGAGACCGCAGGGCCTCCGCTGGCTGCAGCATTGCCGATGGTACTAAAGATACCTGCCCCAACGATGGCTGCAACACCAAAAGCCGTCAGGTCAATCACCCGCAGGTTACGCCTCATCCCTCCCCTGTCATGGGCCAGGATATCAGCATCACCCATGATATGGGATATGGATTTCTTTCGAAACAGGTTATCAAAATTCACTGTACACAGGTTTTGTGGCAAACATAGGCCGATTGGATCGATTGTGCAAATTTAATTATTTTCAAGGACACTGTCGTGTTACAACTGAAATGACACCCTGTTCTCCG
>DMFR01000268.1:571-3178 GCA_003450125.1 Prolixibacteraceae bacterium
CCGACAGTTCCGACAATTCCGACAATTGGTATTTTTAATCTTCAAAGAGATCAAACTGAACTGTCTTTTTGTTATATACCTATAATGCAGACCATTGATTCTACTCATCTGATTAAAATCAATGGAAAGGGAATTGTAAAAACCTGCTTATTGAACCCTATTTGGAAAAAACAACATTGGCGGAATTGGCGGAACTGTCGGAACTATCCCTAAAACTCCTATACCGTTGATGAATTTTTCAAATTCTGCTATAGGTAGAATCTGCAGTCAGGGTCACAAAAGTCAGAGTCGTCATTTCAGCTGTAACACGACAATACTCCCCGTTTAAATAAGTGACGCATTTAGGGAACCCATAATTCATAGTGAATAGGAACAAATGGGGTAATAAGGCCGTCAAAAATGAGATTATCCGCTTGATCTGGTGTTAAAAGTAAAGTTTATTTACATTTCATTTTCACCATTGATTGTTTTGGTTAATTTTACAGAGTTGAACTTTTTATTAATATCAAAGTAGAAACTAAACCTGTATGCAAAAGTTTGCTCGGTTGGGACTGTTGTTTGTTGTAATTCTTCTGTGTTTGTTCCAGTTACCAGCCACTGGGCAAAGCAAAAAAGTGTTTATCGTCACCGGCAAGATTGTCCCTGAAGTCGAAACATCCGAAAGTGGCACCATTGAGATGTCAAAGAGCGGAGCCGCGCCCACTAGAATAGAAATTCCCAAGAATGGCCGCTTCAAACTGGAACTTGAATATTTCAATGAATATACCCTCACGTTTATGCTTGCCGGGCATTTCAGCAAAACCATCTTAGTCAATACCGATATTCCCCAGGAAGTTTGGAAACGAGACAGTGACTTTCCACCTTTCCCCATGATTGTACAGCTGTTCAAGGAAATCGAGGGAATAGACAAAAGCTTCACCTTGAAACCTTCTGGAAGGGTGTTCTACGGCAAACAAACCGACAATTTCGAAAAAGAAAGTATTTTCAATGATATCCAGATTGGAGATCAAATTACCACTGCAACAGCGCAAACTGCCCAGGTAAAAAAAGAAGCAGGGACTATCACCAAGCAGGAGTCCGTGGATCTGGCCATGAAGCAGAAAACTTTCGATCAGTCCATCAGTGAGGCAGATGTCCTTTTTAAGCGGGGCGAATATCCTGCAGCCCTGCTCAAATACAAGGATGCCCAAAGGCTCTTTCCTGATAAAGCTTATGCCAGCGACCGGATTACAGAGATTCAGGATCTGATGAAAGTAATGGCCAATACCGAAAAACAAAAGACAGATCTTGAACAAAAATACAAGAACGCCATCGCCCTTGGCAACGGTTCATTTGACCAGAAAAACTACCAGGAGGCACGTCCTCATTACCAGGAAGCTTTGCAATATAAACCAGCCGATGCCGTGGCCACAGGGCGTATACAGGAAATCGACCGTTTATTGGCCTTGGCTGAAAAGCAAAAGCAATTTGACACACTGATTGCCCAGGCCGATAACTTATTCAAGGCCAAGAAATTTGATCAGGCCGTTGCAATTTACACACAGGCCAAACAAATTGTTCCTGAAAATGAATACTCCCAAAACCAGATCAACCTGGTAACACAGGAAAAACAGCAGGTAGCAAAACTTGAAGAACAGGAGAAAGCATTTACCCAGACCATTGACAATGGCGACAACCTGGCCAGAAAAAAAGATTACCTCCAGGCCATCAATTCTTACAAGAAAGCCCTTGAATTGAAGCCAGATAATAAACTGGCTGCTGATAAACTGGCAGAAATGGAACAGGCAGTTGCTACCATTGAAACAGATAAAAAATACCAGGAAACTATCCTTCAGGCAGATCAGGCCCTTGCAGGCAATGATCTCCAAAAGGCAAAGATGTACTTTCAGGAAGCTTTGAAAGTAAAACCCACAGAAGCCTATGCGGCAAATAAGCTCGCTGAAATAAAAGTGACAGAAACCAATGAAACGAAATTTATAGAACTGACCGCTACTGCAGAAAAGGCAGTATCGAATCAAAACTATGATGAATCAGTTCAATTGTTGTCCCAGGCACTGAAATTAAAACCCAAAGATCCTACTATCCAGAAACGCCTGGATGAAATCGGTACCCTGAAAAAACAACAAGCTGCAGATACCGAATTTGCACAGATCATACAGCAGGGCGATCAGCAGTTATCCCAACAGAAGTATGATCAGGCGATCAATAGTTACCGGGATGCATTGAAAATCAAGCCCAATAATGAAGTGGCGTTGAATAAAATTTCAGGCGTTGAGCAAATGCTGGCAGTACTTGAAAAAAAGAAACAATACATGGCCACCATTGCACAAGCCGACAAGTCATTCGACAAGAAAGATTATGCCAACGCCCAGGAAGATTATCGCAAGGCTCAGTCCATAAAAGCTGATGAGACATATCCTGCCGGTAGGATCAAGGAAATTGACCAGATACTTGAAAAAGAAAAACAGGCCAAGATACAAGATGACAATTATAATTCAGCCATTGCAAAAGCAGATAAGTCATTCGATTCAGAAGGCTATGCCGATGCCAGAAAAGCCTATTCCGATGCTTTGACCATCAAGCAAGGAGAAACCTACCCCACAGGCA
>DMFR01000268.1:3406-3636 GCA_003450125.1 Prolixibacteraceae bacterium
AATGCCATTGGCATCAAACCAACAGCTGAAGAGGTGAAGTCCAAGATCAAGAACATAGATTCTATCCTGCAAAAAATAGCAGAGGAAAAAAAGAAGGAAGAAGATCTTAAACTTGCCCTGGCAGCCAAGGAAAAAGCCTACGCTGATGCCATTGCAAAAGCGGATAAATCCTTCACTGCAGAGAATTATGCAGATGCCAAAACTTCCTATTCCGATGCTTTGACCATCAA
>DMFR01000111.1:0-5253 GCA_003450125.1 Prolixibacteraceae bacterium
GGTAAAAGCTACGTGAGGGCAGCCCCGGTAATGAAAAAGACTTCATGGACAGAGGAACAGCAGCTCCATCGCCAAAGGATCAGCAAGGCCAGCGGACTCTGGAGGGCGCTTCGTTCGGAGCAGGTTTCAAAGATATGGAACAGTGCTGCCCAGGAGATGAACGGCTACGCCTGGTTCATGAAAGCCAACATGCCTGCCCTTGAAATGGATGGAACCCTTATTGATGCCAAATTACTGAAGGTCTCGGCAGGCAAGCTGCAAGTACCTCAACAACTCAAAGTGGAAAGACTGCCCGATGATGCTTTAACAATCACAGTCATTTGGCAGAATGATCCCCATACCCGTGGCGAACGGCTGAACGATGAACTGATGGTGGTCAGCTTTGTGGATGGTAAATTCTCACCCGTAACGGCTACAGGCCTTGTAAGGGGTGCAAAAAGCGGTTCTTTTGAGTTACCCACTAAGCCTGTCAATGCCACCCATATTTACCTGTTCATGGCTTCCAGTAATAGAAATGACTATTCAGAGAGTATTTGCTTTGAGGTATGATGGCGGGACCCGCGGTTTATAACCGCGGAAGGATTTTATCTTAGATAAGAAAGCGAATACAATTCGCTTGACCCGCTTTGTTCACCCAACAATCACCCGGATTTAAATTTCAAAAAAGGTCTCTACTTTCAGTTCATCTTTACAGGGCAATGTAAAATAAAATACGGAGCCTTTGCCTGGTTCAGACTCCACCCATATTTTTCCACCCATTAACTCCACCAGGTTTTTGGAAATGGCCAATCCAAGTCCATTTCCTCCGTAGGTACGCGTTTTTGCATCTTCCACCTGTCGGAAACGGTCAAATATCTTATCCTGGTATTTTTCGGGAATACCAATGCCCGTATCCTTTACGTAAAATTCTACCATCTGATCATAGGGGTGATATCCAATTTCAATGTTACCTTTTGAGGTAAATTTGAAGGCATTACCAACCAGGTTATTGAATATTTGTCTGAGCCTGTCTGCATCGGCAAAGAGGACTGTATTTTCACCCGATGCCGGAAGGGTTTGTTTAAGTTCGAGATTTTTTGCATTGGCCTGGGGGAAAAACTGGTCTTTAACACCTGAAATGAATTGATGCGCATTGATCTGACTTTTGCGAATGGTAATTTCACCCGATTCTATCTTCGAGATATCCATTATATCGCTGATAATGGTTAAAAGGTTATTCCCATTGGTGACGATATGATGAATAAATTCACTCTTCTGTTCTTGCTCAAAATCGGGATCGGCCAGTAGTTCAGAGAATCCGATGATGCTGTTCAATGGGGTACGTACCTCGTGACTCATATTGGCCAGAAAAGCCGATTTTAAACGGTCCGATTCTTCCGCTTTCTCTTTGGCTTGAATTAATTCCTTCTGGGCAATTTTGCGCTCGGTGATATCCCGTACAATGGCCAATGTATATTGATTGTTGTTGATTTCAACGGGTTCCAGAATAATTTCGGTCGGGAACTCACTTCCATCCTTTCGCTGTGCAAATAGTTCCTTTCCTTCTCCCATGGGCCGACTGGCAGGTTTAGAGATAAATTCATTTCGAAGTAACTCATGTTGTTCACTAAAGCGACTGGGAATTAAGCATTCGATCTTACAGTTAAGCATCTCGTCGATCGTATAATTGAAAGTTTTCATGGCAATCTCGTTGCTATAAACGATTCGGCCATGGGTATCGACAACAAGCACAGGATCGGGTAAGGAGTTGATTAATTTTCTGAACTTGGCTTCGCTCTGTCGAATCGCTTCTTCTGCATTTTTACGTGCGGTGATCACATCAAATACGGCCACAAAATATCCCTTCTGGGGACTATACACGGAGATTGAAAACCACATTTTCAGCGCTTCCACGTAAGTTTCAAATGTTTCAGGTTGACCGGTTAAAGCAACCCTACCATAAATTTCAAACAAAGCTGGGTCCGATTCCCTGATCCCGGGGATGGCTTCAGAAACCTTTTTACCCGTTATGTCCTTTAATCCGGTATGCGTTTCAAACGATTTGTTCACAGCAAGATAGATAAAGTCTTGCGGACTATCCTGCTCAAAAATCATCTTGCAATAAGCAAATCCATTCAGCATATTCTCAAACAGGCGGTGGTATAATTTCTCGCTTTCAAGCAATGCCTCTTCTGTACGCTTTTGCCCGGAGATATCTACTCCTGTTCCCACAAAATGTGTAATGTTTCTGTTTTTGTCGAAGATGGGTGAAATGGTTTTTTGCTCGTAGAACAAATCCCCGTTTTTCTTTTTATTGACAACTTCGCCCCTGAGTACCTTGCCTGATAAAATTGTTTCCCACATGGCTTCATAATATTCTTTGCCATAAATATCAGACTTAAGTATTCTGGGGGTTTTACCCAAAGCTTCTTCAGAGGAATAGCCGGTGATCACTTCAAAGGCATGATTCACATATTCTATTGTCCCCTCGCGATCAGTGATAACGACCGTGTCAATGGTTTGTTCAACAGCGCTGGATAGTTTCAGGAGTTTTTCTTCCGTCTGTTTTTGATTGTTGATAATTTCAATGTAGATTACAATCCCCCCAATTGAACCTTCTGATTCAAACCATGGGAAACAATCCCATGAATTCCAAAGTGTTGTACCATCATCCCGAACGTAAGGGTCATTGTCTGATTTGCAAATTTCTCCGCCAAGTGCCCTTTGGTTAATTTCTTTCCATCTCTCAGGCAAATCAGATAAAACATCATAATGATGTTTTCCTATAATGTTGTCTTTAACATTGAAATCCTTGAGAAAGCTTTGACTAACATAGATGTATTTTAGGTTCTTATCGAGAACAGCTATATCTCCCCGACTATGTTCGATAATGTACCGCATCAAATTCTCTGAAAGGGTCAATTCATCCATGGCCTTCTGTCCTTCCAAAGAAAACCTATTCATTGGCCTAAATACCATAAAAAAGGAAACAGGCAGGCATAGAATTATGAAAATTGAACAATCGATCACGGCAGAAAATAACCCTGAAATGGTAGGGAATAAAGATAGGATCATCATTGTTCCAAATTCAAGAATGACCATAACAACTATAAATGCGATCACTCTTTCTTTGGGTGTAAATTGATTCTTTATGATTCTAACAGGTTTTATTTTAAATTTAAACATGATCATTCAATTTTATATTGGAATAGGTTGTTTCAAATAAATATAGGCATTTTTAGGTATGTCAATTTCCAGCCAATAGAAAACTGCAGAACATGCAGGTCAGTGATTGACATGGCTTCATTGCAACAAATGTATAAAAATGCTTTAAAAATCAACCCAATATGATTATTAAACATGTTTAATTATGTATTTAAGTTTGTACCTCCGTAAAGTAACTTAGGTTGGTTATCTTATTCATTGAATGATCATTGGAAATTCTTTTTTGATTGATCCGCTCTGATCGGACAATGCAAGGTTCAACCCATTTGTCTTTTTTCTTGAAAGTAATAAAAAAGCGAATAGAATTCGCTTGACCCGCTTTGCCCGCTTTTCATTTCCTTGACTTCCTTGACTTCCTTAACTTCCTCAACTCTGTATTTTTAAGGAAAAATGGATATTGAAGTCACTTTTGTACTTACCTATCCTGAAAATAACGGGCTTGTTTAACATTTCTTTCCTGATTGAAATCGTTGGATATAAATAATTATTATATTTCGGAAAGATTAGACAAAGGCAATCTGCTGAATCAGAATACGAGGTGGAGATGTTTAGGGAGAAGATGATATAGGCTTTAAAGATCAACTACTTAAAGAAACCGACATTCAATGACAACTGACATCAACCAACAAATCAAGCTGCATTTTACGCCCTTATACCAATCAGCAGGGGAAGATGCTCAAAAACAGGCTGTATTATTTATCGAAAATCTTAATCTCACTGATCTGGGAACCGAACAGCAAATAAAGATACTCCATCAGGAATTACATGTGTTAAAGCAGGAAATCGATGATTTTGAGTATCAGGAATATATTCATTTTGCAGCTTATGAAATTGTCATTTATAAAATATACTCAGCACGCTTGCTTTTTAATAGAAACAAGGAGGATGAGTCAATAAAAAAAGCATTCATTTTAAGTGCAAGACTCAACTGTTTAACTCAGCTTTACGAATTAACCCAGACTCAATTACCACCCTTCACTTTTGTTCACTTTCTCAAAGATAAGAATCACATTGTTCTTTATGAGATCAACCAAAGACCGGTGGGGACCTCTCCTGAGGATTATTTTAGAATAAGGTGCTGGCAGACCCGTCGAAAAGTTGAATGTGTAAGCCTGGAGGCCAGGAAATTCAGTGAGCGGTTTGAGAGGATGGTCACAAGTGATACGAACCTTACTGATCAAATCAATTCGGAAATACAACTTCTGGAATACATCTTTAAAAATGCCACCCAATTAACCACACCACAATTCATCACCGCACTCTCAGAACTAAAGGCCTTATCCGCAGTTGCAATGCCTGAAAATGAAAAGGAATTTCATGAATTTTTTTGTAAATTCATTGAAGGTGATACTATGAATTCATCGTTATGTCCCCTATATTTCAAATCTTCCTTAAAAGCCATCGAAGCTGATATACTCTCAAATGCACCAATCTGCTGTTGGGCATTTATAAAATATGACCGATGGTTAAATGATATCATCGAGGGAAAGATGGGTTTGAAGGAACTCTCCAATATGCATTCTGACTTTTTATTTGACCATACTTTTGATGAAGGCATTCTCAGAAGTGAACAGGGTATTGCTGAGTTTAAAGAGAAATATCCCACTGAAGGATGTACTATTGATACCTACCAATCAATTATTTTCGATGAGTTAAATCAAATCAGGCTGAAGTACAATCAATTGGAATATCCTGATTATTACTACTATTTGAATGATAGGGAAATTGTCAAAAACTACTTTGTCAACAATTGTTTTCTGAATATTGATATTGAAAAGCATACGGAGGAATTAAGGCAAGTCATTTATTTATATGAAATGTATACTTTTCTGATGGATGAACTCCACCGGATAAATGACAAGGCAGTGGAGCCGTTCATAGACGGTTTTTTCTTGGATGCTCAAATTATTGATTTAATTACCTCCATGGTTCCAGACCCTGACCTCATGGCTCAATTATTGGAAATGCTGGCCACGACGACTTCACAATTAAAGAAGGGTGGCAAACCCCTTTTCTTTATTATAGAAGATCTAAAAGATGCATTGTATT
>DMFR01000111.1:5333-6080 GCA_003450125.1 Prolixibacteraceae bacterium
GAGCTATACAATCAGGCGGAAACCAATTTGAGACAGTTATTTGACGACCACTCAAACGAAATAAAAGAATATTTTTTAGCCTGCCAAATAAGAGATATGCGGCTTAAAGAGATAACGAACAAGAGAAATCATGTTACTTTACATGAATTCTTTGATAATTTAAAGGAGTTGTTTATTGCTGAAAAGGAATGTCTGGAGACGTTGACAAAAACCAATTTATTGGATATTGATTCCCTTTTTCAGGAATCAGAAATGCAGGAGAAGAAGACATTTTCTTTTGGATATAAAAAAACACCCGGTTTGCTTGACTCAGTTATCCAGGCATTGAATCTTAGGATTGATTTTTTAGACAATCGGACTTCTGTTGAGGACTTCATCAGAATAGTGACTGCGGAGGATCTGGATATCATCCAAGAGAAGATCTATCTCGGATGTAAGACCAATGAATTCAAATACGTGCTAAAACCCTTCAAGGATTATTTTAAATCATTCAATCCTGCTTCCATCGGCCAATCTGGGATATTTCTCAGTATCAATGAGACTGTAATGACAGCTGCTAACTTATACAATGCTGACATCTCAAATCTGCAAACAAGAGTGGCTATTGATAATATTTTCACTAAAAAGTAAGAAAAAGTACTTAGTTTACTTAGTTTTCTAAGTACTATCTAAAAAACTAAGTCTTTCCCGAAAACCTCGGCTGTAATTTTGATCTCGATATCAAAGAACTATGGCCTTGTACAAGGC
>DMFR01000124.1 GCA_003450125.1 Prolixibacteraceae bacterium
CACCGTCTTTTGTGATTGATCCGAAATCAGTGTTAATTCTTTATATCTGTAGCATTTGCATCTTTAATTTATCAATTGACTACCTTTTCACATTCCATTTCCCTACAAACTATCGTTATCAAAGCATGCAAATTATTATCTTTGTAAAAAAGAATAATATATGACAACAGTTATCATCAATGAAAAAACTAAGGCAGGACGATCTCTTGTAGAATTCCTTAAAAATTCAGGCTATGCAACCATTGTTGAACATTCACCTGCAATTGACAGTATTTTAAAAGGATTTTCTGAACTTAAGCAAGCAAAGGCCGGCAAAATAGAGGGAAAGCCAGCCCGTAAACTGGCTGAAGAATTATGATTCAGATCATTGCTCTTCCAGAATTTGAAAAAGACCTAAAGAGGCTTAACAAGAAATATCAAAGCCTGAAAAACGAATATTTATCCTACATTGAAAGTTCCGAAGAAAAAGGCCCTCAAGGTATTCATTTGGGGCATAATGTTTATAAAGCAAGATTAGCAGTAAAATCAAAAGGGAAAGGTAAAAGCGGAGGATTAAGAATTATATCTTACCATTTTATCCTCACTTATCAAGAGGACAAAATTTATCTGGTAGCTATCTATGATAAAAGTGAAATGCCATCTATCGAAATGAAAAAAATTGATCAAATCATAAAAAAACAAATAGGGGATAGTGCTTTGGGAGAATCATAAAGTAGATTGTATAAGTTGTATTTGTTAAGGGTTCCAGATTTTAGACATAACAACTTCATGAAAAAGATTACAATTATTGTAGAAAAAACAGAAACTGGGTACTCAGCTTATTCAGAAAGCTATCCTGTTTATACTGTTGGGAAGAACCTGGACGAACTGAAGTTCAATATACTTGAAGCCCTCAATCTTTATTTTGAAGATCAACAGAAGAATATTACAATAAACGATTTGAAAATCACATTGGATTTGCCTCAATTCTTTGAATTCTATAAGGTCATCAATGCCAAAGCACTTTCTGAACGTATTGGAATGAATCAAAGCCTGCTATCTCAATATATTAACGGGAACAAGAAACCATCGCCAACCCAGACACAGAAAATACTCAGAGGAGTTTAGCAGATTGGTCGTGAACTTTCAGAAATTGGCTTTCTGTTGTAAAGTGAAATCAGTCTTCCAAAAACTTCAAATTCCGTTTCAACCCTTCAAACCGTGTACGCTTCACGGCAGAATTTCTGAACAGTTCATTAAACCTGGGCTTGTCCATCTCATTCCATTCCTCTTTAGTCAGTTTCATTAGTTGCAGATCAGGATGGAAAGCAGGTTCATGATGTACTTCCGACTTTAGGTTCCAGGGGCAAACATCCTGGCAGATATCACAGCCAAATACCCGGTTCTCAAATTTATCTTTTAACGATGGATCAATCTCCCCATGATTCTCAATCGTCTGGTAGGAAATGCATTTCCTGGCATCCAGGATATAGGGGGCCACAATTGCCTGTGTAGGACAGGCATCAATGCATCTTGTACAGTTTCCACAGTGGTCACGAACCACTTTATCTTCCGAAGGCAATTCCAAATCAATGATCAGTTCACCGATAAAGAAGAAACTGCCATGCTCAGTAGAAAGCAGGTTGGTATTTTTGCCAATCCATCCCAAACCTGCACGTGCCGCCCATGCCCGATCCAACACAGGTGCTGAATCCACAAAAACCCTGCCTTCGCAGGATGCAATAGTTGTTTGAATGTATCTAAGCAGTTCTCCCAGTTTGTCCTTCATCACAAAATGGTAATCTGTGCCATAAGCATATTTGGAAAGCACGGGAGCTTCAGGGTCTGTTTGTTTCTCAGAGGGAAAGTAATTCAGCAATACGGATATAACAGACTTTGCATTTTCAACCAGAAGCCTGGGGTCAAGGCGTTTTTCCAAATGATTGGCCATATATCCCATTTCACCATTCATTTCATTTTCCAACCAATTCAACAGCCGCTCCTTTTCCTCCCCCAGAAACTGAGCCTTGGAAAACCCGCAATCCAAGAACCCTAGTTCACTGGCTTTTGTCCTGATCCCTTCAACTGCATTTCTGATCATTTTATCCATAAAGCAAACTGATATAGGTTACTCAGCGGGTGACTTAAAGTCACCCGCTGAGTACAGATGCAAAAATAGTTGAAATTTTCCCATCTTTGACTTTTGAATTTAACCTTAAGCGATTAACCCACATTCCTGACAAATGAAACCATTCTTTCAAATTCAACTGGCCCTACTGCTTTTTATCGTCCTCCCCTATGGTGCAAATGCTCAGTTCAAATGGCCTAACGGGGCAAAAGCGGCCATTTGCATGACTTATGACGATGCCCTGGATGGTCAGCTTAATTATGCCATTCCTCAACTGGACTCGGCAGGATTCAAAGGCACGTTCTTTTGTACCGGTAGCTCTCCAAGCCTTTACCGAAGGTTAGATGAGTGGAGAAAAGCCGCCGCCAACGGTCATGAACTGGGAAATCACACCCTGTTTCACCCCTGTCTGAGGGTCAAGCCCAACGGTACACACTCGGATTGGGTAAAACCGGAATATGATCTTCAGACTTATACTTTTCCCCAACTGCTGAATGAACTAAAAACAGCCAATACACTGTTAAAGGCCATCGATGGGAAAGAAGCCCGAACCTACGGATATACTTGCAGTGATTGCACCCTTGGAGGGGGAGTTTCTTTTACCGATTCCATCAAGAAACTGTTTACAGCTGCTCGTTCTGATGGTCAGGTTCCAGAAACCATGAAGGGATATGACATCTATAAAACACCAAGCTGGGGGGTGAACAGCAATAGTGCCGAAGAAATGATCGCCTACATCAACAAAGCCCGTGACAAGGGCACTATAGCCGTTTTCATGTTTCATTCTGTTGGCGGAGGTTACCTCAATACGACTGCTGAAGAGCATCGCAAACTGGTTGAATACATCAGTAAAAACCGCAAAGATTTCTATGTAGCCACCTTCCAGGAGGTGATGAATTATATCCGGGATCATTCCAAATAACGGACATTAAATGTTCTACCCTTTTTTCTCGCCTTAAACACTTCCTGTTCCCGCTTATCTTAAGTGATGAAATATTATTGCTATTTGTGTACTATCTGTGTACTTTCTGTGCATTTTCTGTGCATTTTCTGTGCATTTATACATAAATAGTACACTTAAAATACATTAATAATTCTCCATTACTAATTATCAAGCAATAGCTGTTGCGGGACGAATCAAAAACACGGCAGAAGCGATAACCGTGGGGAAAGCAGGTTTGGGGAAAAATTACTTAATTATTTGCCTAAAAAACACCATTTTGTGAATCTGTTTTGGTAAATTTAATGAACGCTTTGGGGAAAATCCTCCGATGCTCACTAAACCAACCAAACAGATGAAGGAAGATTTTTTGCAATTTATCTGGAAACATGGGCTGTACCTGAAAGACAAGCTGGAAACTACTGACGGAGAAGCCCTTGAAATCATTTCAGCCGGACAGTCCAACCAGGACTCGGGGCCCGACTTCTTTAATGCCAGGGTGCGGATGGGGCAGACCTCCTGGGCGGGCAACATCGAAATTCATCAGAAATCATCGCACTGGTACCAGCACAGGCACGACTCGGATGCGGCGTATGACAATGTGATCCTGCATGTAGTCGAGGTACACGATAAAACGGTACAGGTAAAAAATCACCAGCTGCCGACATTGGTTTTGGGCTACCGGGATGAAATACTGAACAATTACGAAAACTTGCTGAAATCAAAACATTGGATTGCCTGCCAGGAAAGGCTGGCGGAGGTTGATCCTTTTATTTTGAGGTTTTGGTTCAGCTCCTTGATGATTGAACGGTTGGAATCGAAGACTGGAGAGATTGTAAAACTGCTTGATCAAAATAAAAACAATTGGAACGAAACATTTTACCAGCTTCTGGCGCGCAACTTTGGGATGAAAACCAATGCACTTCCTTTCGAACTGCTGGCCAAATCACTACCCCTAAATATCCTTTCAAAACACAAGAATGATTTGTTTCAGACTGAAGCCTTGCTGTTTGGACAATCAGGACTATTGAATGAAACCTTGCTGGGTGACGATTACTTTCTTTCACTGCGGAAAGAATATTCGTTTATGTACAAGAAATATGGGCTGTCGGGCATCGAATCCCACCTGTGGAAATTCATGCGCCTAAGACCCATTAACTTTCCAACGGTACGTATCGCTCAATTGGCACAGTTGATCCATCATTCTTCAGCCTTGTTTTCACAGATATTGGAAACTGAGGACATTGATGAATTGCGTAAATTGTTCAAGGTAACGGCTTCGGGATATTGGGATACCCATTACCGCTTCAACAAGCCTTCAGAGGAAAATCGCCCTAAAGTATTGGGAGAAACAGCTTTCAACAATTTGGTCATCAATACCATTGTACCCTTGCTGTTTGTTTATGGGGACCAGCACATGGATCAGGGGATGAAAGACCGTGCCTTGCTCCTACTCGAAAAGCTTGAAGCGGAAGAGAATCAGATCATCCGAAAATGGAGAGAAGCGGGCATCGAAAGCCGGACAGCCTTTGAAACCCAGGCTTTGCTTCAGTTAAAAAACAATTATTGTGATCAAAAAAGGTGTTTGAATTGCCAGTTGGGAGCAAAGATTATTACGACAGTTAATCATTTCGGAAAAGAAGATTAATCTCAATGAGGATTATTAGACCTCTATCCTTTGCCGTCTGGCTTTAGCCGACGGTTACATGGGCTTCAATCTACCCGTCGGCTAAAGCCAGACGGC
>DMFR01000123.1:0-4666 GCA_003450125.1 Prolixibacteraceae bacterium
AACGAAGTTAACGCCAATCCGAATCCTCGGGATCAAGCCTGTAAGCTGCCCTAGCGGAAATATACACTCCGAAAACCACTGCTGCCGCACTTGACGGGTAACTGATGTTGCACTAAATCCGCCAAAGGGCGGATAGCTTTTCTGATCAAATATAGTTAAAATGGTACTGGATGGGAGCACCACCTCCCTAAAAACTAAATTAATAATTTTTAAAGTTCAGTACCATGAGAAAGAAAAGTGAATTTACGATTCTTGAGCGAGCTATGCAAACGGTTCCCGGCTTCGACAAAGTGTATCACAAGATGAAACAGCAGACCATACTTGGAGGCAGGAGCCAAAGTACCCTGGAGAACTATCTTCGCCGCATTGCCCTTGTCTGCCTGGAGTACAAGCGTCTGCCGGATGAGATTTCGGAGGAAGAGACCAGCGAGTACCTGACTTCCTTGGCCCAGATGTCCAAATCTCCATCCAGGAGCAGTTTCAAGCATGCGGTCTATGGCCTGCGTTACTATTTCCGCCACATCGGGCAGAACAAGCGGGCCATTGATTTACCTTCATTGAGAAAAGAGGTAAAACTGCCCGTTATTTTCAACCGCAGCGAGCTTCGCCAATTGTTTAAGGCGCCAACGCTTTTGAAGCACCGCATCGCCCTGACTTTGATCTATTCGGCAGGACTGCGTTCACAGGAAGCCATCAACCTGAAACTCTCTGACATCGACTTCGAGCGCAAGACCATCCACATCCGTCAAAGCAAATACAAGAAAGACCGGATTGTGCCCCTGTCCGATTACATCGCCCAGGGACTTAAGAAATACATTTCAGCAGAACACCCGCATGTATGGCTGTTTAACGGCAAAGAACCCGACGGACGTTACAGTGTGAGAGGCCTGAGCTGGATCATACGCGAAACCCTGAAAAAGACTGACATCACAAAAGATGTTTCACTTCATTCCCTGCGCCGGTTTTGCCTGCATATCCTGCCACGCCGGTTTGTAAAGATCAGGCATTACGGCATTCTGAGCAGCAGGCAAAAGGAGTTGCGTAAAAAGTTACCGCAAGCAAAAAGGACGCAAACGAAGGTGAATGAAAGCGCCAGGGAGCGGATTGTACGACTTACCCGGTTTGACCGTTTCCAGTGTCCTTTCTGCAAAGCAGGCGTCATGCATACCGTCGAACAGCTGCCCAGGATCCGCTCACCGGGTAATGCACTCTACAAAACAGGCCGGTTGTCTGTTTGATCTTTTAAAGCTCAATTGACCTGCATAAAACACAGGAGTGGAATTGTATTGCCTAAAACGGGCAAAAATGATCAAAATCTTTAGAATCAAAGCCCAATTGGAGTAATTGCAATACAAGTTTGCAATTCCGATAGGAAACAAATACCTCCCTACAACACACAATGGCTAACTCAGCCAATCAGAAGAATCACAAAAACCATTGATAAATCCATAGAATAATTAGGGCGCTGCAAGTGGGGATGTAGTGCAACCGAGACTTCATGCTGGGTCGTTCCGACCACATGAAGTCCTATTTATTAGCGGCTGGTTGTTTTATTCAATTATCTTCAATTCGCTCATTATATCCTTTGGAATATTATATCTCGCTTGTTTTGTCTTATCAAAATCATTGGATTTAAAATTCATAGCATAAAAATACGTTTTATTATCTTTTTCAATGTATCCAACTAACCACATAATATAATCAGTATCTGTAAGCATTCCACCTCCAGTCTTACCACTTAATTTGTATTTTTTTGATTGCTCCAAGATTATAATATCTTTAACAATATCAATCGACCTTTTTGAAACTTGCAATTCATAGTTGTAAAATTTTCTCAAAAAATCAATTTGCTGGTTTGCGCTTATCCTAAATGAACCCGCTAACCAAAATCTTGTTGGTGGACCAGTCAAATCTTTATTGCCGTAATTAAAGCTCTTTACATATTTGTAATACTTACCTAACCCTATTTGCTCAGCAAATTTAACATAGACCCAAACACATGAATTTTTAATGGCTGTTTTTAAAGTCTGATCTTGGTTCCATGGTTTATTAGGCCATTCATGTCCATCCCATTTTACAATCTGAGTTGTATCTTTGATTACACCCTCTTCCAATGCTATCAATGAATTTGGTATCTTAAAAGTTGATGCAGGTATGTATCCTGTATCACAAAGGCTTGAATTATATCTCACATACACATTGTCCGATTGGTTAAATAAAACAAAGCAACCATTAACCCCATATTTGTCAAATATCGTCTTAAAGTCTTTTTCAATCACGCTTTGGGAGAATCCAGTAGTGAGAATCAGTCCAGTTATTATTGCAAATATTAATCTCTTCATAGAATCCAAATATTTATCGAGCGTTTTTTTGCAGCTTGCCGCTAACGTCTGTGTATACGCCACTCTATGGCGGTTATTTCCATTGTAACGTATGGGTTATTATTTTATGCATTCATTCAATTGAATGTTATTGTTCACAAACTTAAACTTTTAAATTTACCTTTCAAAGCTTTTTTACAAAATATTCAGTTGATCCAACGGGCTTATTATCTGGCTAAAACCTTTGGTCATTACATGGGTATAAATCTCCGTAGTATTGCTGTTTTCATGGCCCGGCAAGTTCTGTATATACCTCAAATCGATCCCATTTTCCAATAAATGGGTGGCAAAACTAGGACGTAAAGTATGCACCGTTACATGCTTTTTGATGGTTGTTTTGGCAAATGTCCTCTTTAAGATTGCTTGTTTACTGCGGCCCGAATATTGTTCCCCCAACTATCCTTCAAAAAGCCAGTTCTTGACTTGTATTCCTTAACGTAATTGCGTGAGAAATCAAGAGTCCTGGAGGCAAGCAGCGTATATTGGTCTTTTTATAAAGATTCCTGATAAATAAAAGCATTAATGGACTCAAAACCTGCCGAGAGAAATAGCCAGTGTTTGCGGTTGCATTTTATTTCCAAAATTCAGGAGTTAAATAAAAAACTGTATCAATAAAATAGAATATATCCTCTTTTGTTAAAACATTCTCGTCATGTAAATCTTCTATAATAATCCCAAGTTTAGGGTTAAAATAATCGTTATTGCGATTGTTCTCAAAACCGTTTTTTGTCAGGAAGTTTTTGACTTGCCTTAGGTCTGTAGCGGCAGTGATGGAAACGTAATTTTGTTGCACAACTGCATACAATGTCTTACCATCTTTTGTGAAGCCAAGCAAATTATATGCAGTGTCCTAAAAAAAATAATTGTGAAGTAGCAGATTATAAAGATAATCCTTCCAAGAGGTATAATAAATTGCATCGTTCAATTTTAGAACATGCTCGCTATCTTTTAAATATACTTTCTGTTCAGCACCTTCGCTAACATATTGGGAAAAATCGATATTATCAATCCACAAATTGTTCTGTGAAATGTAAAAATCTAGCCTCTTTGTTTCTTGTTCTTTGAAATGCTTTTGGACTTCAACATCTGGACTTGTTCTTTCGCCATCGTTAAGGTAACTGGAGATTGCTTGGATAATAGTTCCAAACCTAACTTTGCTCTTTCCTGAAAGGACATTGTGGAGTTCATCTTTTAAATGATTTTGCATTGATACAAAGATACGAAAGATTTTCTGTTCACTGAATGTTGCTAACAGTGTTGCAATCAAAATAACCGCTAACGTTGAGTGTATGAAGCGTGCGGGAGTTCGTGGCCGCTTCATTATTCATTGTTACTGCCCTTGCCAGCGAGCTCTGAGCTTGCAATTTGCTCTGAAACCCGCATGATGTATATACTTTGTTGGCAACTGGCCCTTTTTTAATATTCATATTGCTGCCATTTTAATTTCAAAGATAGAATATCTAATTCAAACTAAAAGTTCACTTATTGGTGCAGGCAATCATTTTACTCCTAAAAAATTAAAGTAGATTTTTCAGATCTTGCATTCCAACAATTGCCATTATCTCAATCATCTGACCGTTCATTCTGTAATAGATGGTGTCAGTACCACATGGACATCTTCTATAACCTTCTTTGATAGTTTCCACTGATTCAAATGAATAGTGTCTTTGGGCAATGATTTCAAAACAATCAAACAATGAATCAAAGTATTTGTCCGCTTGAGCAATTCCAAACTTTTCGACTCCAAAATGATGAATGCGAATCAAGTCCTCTTTGGCTGAATTACTTAGCCTATATTCAGCCATTCAATAAAGACTTTGACTGTTTTAATATTTGCTCTTTGGTGTCATCCTTAAACCCGCTTCTTTCTGATTTTTCCAATTTTGCCCTCAACCAATCAATCTGCGCATGCTGCTTTCGAGCCTGTCGAATCAAATCATTGACCAATTCACTTTTGCTCGAATATTCCTCGTTGTCTATTTGAGCTTTTAACCATTCGTCATTTGGTTTTGTGAAAGATATACTTTGTCTGGACATAGTTTTTTATTTTTGATGTAATATTACACCAATTCTGAATCACTTGCAACATTTTAGTAGTATTGATAACGACTAATAGGACCAAAAAAATTGACTTTTCCCAAATGCGCACTTTTCCCGAGGTCATCCCTTCTGCTGTGCTTTTTGATCCGTCCAATAACTGCTATTGTTTGATTGTAAGTATTGGAGTATATTTAATGTATTTTAAGTGTACTTTCTATGCATTAATACACAGATAATGCACAGAA
>DMFR01000123.1:4837-7373 GCA_003450125.1 Prolixibacteraceae bacterium
AAAGTACACAGATAGTACTCAAATAGCAATAATATTTCATCACTCAAAATAAGCGAGAACAGGAATCGCCTAAGGGGTGAAAAAAGGATTTATAATTTCAAAAAAACAAGGCAAGTAAAAATGTTCACTTATTTGTGAATAGTCGAAAAATCGACTTATATTTGTATTTAATAGTCGAAGGAAAATAAAAATAGTTATGGGTGCAATAGCAAATCAAGCAAAACCACTTCACCCAACACATCCGGGTGAAATACTCAAAGATGAAATTGAGTATCGCGGCATATCCCAACGTAAACTGGCAGCACAAATGGGCATTTCGCATACGATGCTAAATGAAATATTAAACGCCAAGCGCCCTGTGAATACTGAATTTGCTTTACTCATTGAAGCAGCGCTTGGGATTGACCCTGAAACATTGGTGAACATGCAAACGCGATACAATATGCAAATGGCACGTGCAGACAAAACACTCGCCGAACGCTTCGACCAGATTAGAAAACTTTCTGCTATACTTTAAACGATTCAGATTTTGTCTGGTTAAATTATTTATGATCTCCCACAAGGAGGTAAGATTACCACCCCAGAAAATGCATCCCCAGCCCTGCCGTCAATATAACAAGGCCAGCTAATAGGTGCATGTATTTTTGCTTGGATTTAAATTTTAGGAACGACGATCCCAGGTGTCCCAGGTAGACGATCGACATCATGGTAGCAATGGTGGTAATGCCAAAAAAAGTGGCCACTGATGCAATGCCCAGCGAACTTCTTTGTACGGCAGGAATGAACAACATGGGAATCAATACTTCGCATGGGCCAAATACAAAAATGATAAACAATACCCAGGGCGTCAGTTTAGTTTCATCCACCTTTTGTTCCAAGCCATGACTGACCTGATGCTTGATCTGACGGATACTCTTGGGGATTAAAAAGTTGGGCAAATGATGGTGTCCCCCATTTTTCAGAAATTTATAGAAGCCGTAAACTGTATAGATCAGGCCAAAGAAAATCAGCAGAAAGGCTACCATATCGCCTCTGAATTCTTCTATAAAGGTTAATTTATTCAGACTGATTCCCAGCGCGATACCGATCAGCCCGATTACCACAGAACCACCTACATGCCCGACTCCAGCAATAAAAGTAATGGCCATGGTTTTGGGGACATTCCAGTTTCTGGCTTTGCTCAACACGATAAAGGGCAGATAATGATCTGGTCCCAATGCCGTGTGAATAAATCCCAGTGAAGCGGCCGTAACGGAGAGTAAAGCGATTTCATTCATTGGATAGACTTACAATTTGTTGATCAAAGAGGCCTGGCAGGCTGCCCCAAAGCCATTGTCGATGTTGACAACCGACACGCCACTGGCACAGCTGTTCAACATGGACAGCAAGGCAGACAGTCCCTGGAAGTTGGCCCCATATCCAATGCTCGTTGGTACGCCAATGACAGGCTTATCTACCAGCCCGCCTACCACGCTGGCCAATGCCCCTTCCATGCCTGCCACTACGATGATCACCCTTGCATTGCGGATCAAATCCCACTTGTTGAACAGACGATGAATCCCGGCTACGCCCACATCATAAATGGCTTCCACCTTATTGTTTAAAAAACGGGCTGTTTCAACGGCCTCCTCAGCAACAGGCAAATCAGAGGTTCCAGCTGAAACTACAGCGATGTAGCCTTTCCCTTGTATCTCTTCCTTGTGCTTGTACACAATCGTTCTGGCCAATGGATTGTAAACGGCATCGGGCACACTACTCTTAACGGCATGGTAAACTTCCTCACTTGCACGGGTAGCCAGTATGTCGATCCCCTTTTTGAACATTCTTTCTGCAATCAACCTAACTTGTTCAGTTGTCTTTCCAGAAGCATAAATCACCTCAGGCAATCCGGTGCGGTGCAAACGGTCGGTATCAATGTTGGCAAAGCCCATTTCCTCAATACCCCTTTTGGTGAAATGCGACAAGGCCTCTGCCAATTCCATTTCCCCATCTTTATATTTTTCAAGGATGTCACGAATATCCATCTCAGCGATTTTTAGTAACGATTCTTTCTACTTCATTCAGACTGAGTCCATGCTCAAGAGCAAGTCTTGCCAGTTCATCCGATTCAGGCTTGAAGCGGATTTCACGCCCTTCATAGAAACTAACCTTCACAGCAACTTTACCAAGCTCTGTTTCGATTTCCCTGGACTGCCTCTCCAGAACAGTTTTTGTAACTGCATATTCCCTCATGCCGATGGTGGTACTGTTGCGGAAAATAATGGCTTTTATTTCAGATTTAATCCTGCTGTTGCAAAGCACTGACAGGGTGTTGGCAGGCCTTAACTTTTTCATGATAATGGGGGTCAAAAACACATCGCTTGCACCAGCCTCAAAGAGTTTGCGGAAAAGATGATCATACCATTCCGGGTTCATATCGTCAATGTTGCATTCCACCATCCAGGCTTCTTCCAAGGTAGTATTATCCTTATTGTCATTGCTTTCCGACAGGTAAACCCTCAATACATTGGGAACTTCCGAAACATCACGATGCCCG
>DMFR01000087.1 GCA_003450125.1 Prolixibacteraceae bacterium
CTTCGTTTTATAATAGAAATGCTTAAAGATGATGAAAATTGATTTGTTAAATTTATAGTACAATAGATTAAACAAGACCTTTACATTTTAAGCTGTAATAGGAATCTCTAGACTTGACGAATTAGTTATTGGGTTTTTTATCAATAATTATTTGAATAGAACATGTAGGAGAAGATTTGAGATGAGTGGGAATTATTCAGTAATTTTTCATTAAAACCCTTTAATTATGAAATGGTTATTTAAAAGTTATGCATTAAAAGTGCTTCTGTCACTTTTTATTATATTACTATCCCTGATAAGTTTTTCTGCCAAATATTATGTGAATTTTGCTGGAAATAACAGCAATGACGGTTCTATAAACAATCCCTGGCTGTCCTTAACTTATGCAAGTGCCAAAGTAACCAACCAAGGAGATACCATCCATATCAAAGCAGGTACTTATTATGAGTCCTCCAGGGCAGATTTGGCTATTGGAGTAAGCCTTGAAGGGGCGGGCATCGATGAAACGGTTATTACTTCAAGTTACGTTGCTTCCGGTTCAAGTGACGGGTCTATCCGCCTTAATTCTTCCTCTTCAACCGATGGTAACCAATCCATCAGTTATATGACCTTGAACGGTTCCAACCTTACAGCAACGAGGGGTATCTGCATCAATTACAGGAACAACGTTATGGTCCACCATTGTAAGATTACCGACTTTTATGCCAGTGGGGTCTTTTTTCGGGGAAGTAACCAAGCTTGGGATGCTGAACCGAGTCCTTATGCCAAGGGCAATCAAATTTACAATTGTATTGTATTAAATTGTGCTACCCGAAGTGCGAGTGAAAGTGCTTCAATAAGAATAAATGGCCAAAATGGATTTACACTGCGCAATAGTACTTTCTCCCAGATCTTTAGGCATACAGGACAAAATGGTAATATTATTGGGGGTGAATGGAACAAAGATTTAAAGATTCACAACAATACTTTTACCAAGCAGGATAGTGAAGGGGGGGCATGGAACTTCTTCTTTGAGCTTTGGCATTGGCAGGGTGGGGGTGAAATATACAGCAATTCATTTAGGGGTGCAGCTACCATGGACATTGTAGATGTTGTTATATCCTCTTCAGAATATGGATTAAAAATATATGACAATGATTACCTGGTTGAAGAGAACGTTCCCTTTTTGGCCCACAACCCCTATTCTATAACAATAGAAGGGCGAAGTCATCTGGAATACATCCACATCTAGGGAAATTATTTCAAAAATGTTCCCAATGCCATATAGTTTAACATGATTGTAAACGAAGGTGAAGGATATCGTTCATTTGATGTCAGCAACATCTTTTTCCATCATAATGTTCTTGAGAATGTAGGGATGACCGATCTTTCCAATTATCCCATCTGGATCGAAGGTTATGGCAGTAATAAAAATATCACGCTGGATAATTTTTACATCTATAACAATTCAATACAAAGTACAGGCAGCTCTCAGGCTTTAACGGCCATTCAATGGCATGTGGCTGGGGAATTTTCCAATATCTTTATCCAGAACAACATCATCGGCAATTGCCGCAATTCTCCCGTTACCTTTGAGTCTAATTTATCGGGAGCCACTTTAGCCAATGTGACGGTTTCTAACAACCTTTATTACGATAATAACTCCAATGCAGCAGATTTTAATATGAAACCCAACCACAAGACGGAAAGTAATAATATAGTAGGCAACCCTAAGTTTGTCTCTTCATCGGATTATCATCTGCGGACTGGCTCACCGGCTATCAATAAGGGTAAAAATTCAGGAAGAAACATTAGTTTACCCTATTATGGATCTGCCCCTGATATTGGTGCATTTGAAACCCGCTTTCTTGATATCACTCTGCCAATAGTTTCAGCCTTCAATATACCCTCAACTTCCAATTCTCTAAGTGTACCAATTTCTATCTCTGCCGCAACTGACAAAAGTGAAGTGACAGGTTACTTGTTAACCGAAACACCTGAATCTCCTAGCTCTGGTGAAGCTGGCTGGATCAGTTCATTTCCTGCTCAATATGTGTTTTTATCTGAAGGAAGAAAAACCCTTTATGCCTGGGTCAAGGACGCATCCGGGAATGTGTCAGCGCCCCTTACGGGTTCTGTCTCAATTTCGTTGAATAAGTCAGCCGAAATACCAATGCCTTCTGATGAAAAGATACTTTCTACCAATGATGAACAATCATCTGTAAAATCGGAATCTTTGGCATCACGAACACAGGAACCCATTAAAATTGACGTTTTTCCAAATCCATGTAAAGATAATGTCAATGTAAGTTTTTCTGTTACGCCAGAACCCGGCAGCCGCATTGAAATACGAGATATCACGGGAAGAAAAGTTGCCTCAAGGGAAATCACTAACGAAAACGAAAGATTTTATTTCGGAGAACAGGCTCCTGGCTTATATATCGTAAAAACCATTGTCGGCTCTAATGAAGTGAACAATAAACTCATCATCAGCAGATAACCAAAGTTTAATCAATGAAATGTTCCCATTGATTATTTTATTGGCTCATCATACGAAGTGACAGGTTTTAGACCAACCCTACACCAACCCTACTCAAAGCCTACACCAAGATTACAATAGACTAGTTTTTATATAGGCTTGAACTAGGTTTCATGGTGATTTGAAGGTTGCCTGTCTATCACCTGATATGAAACACTTTGGGGCATAGGGCTAAAAAAACAGGCTTGCTTTCAACGAATAAAATAGTATTCGAATATATTAAAAAATCGCACAGGTGTGCGGTTTTTTTTTGTTTTAAATAGAACCATTTGACCGCTCCTTATTAGAAGAGATTTGAATCGTAAATTTTATTCATTCATATACAATAGATATACAGCGTTTTATATTTTTATATAAATAATATAAATTTCATCTTACTGATCCTTGGTATCCTCTTTGCCTTTTACAGGATCAACAACAAGCAATTTATTGCGCCCTCAATTCCATACAAAAGTGGTATTGAAAAATAAGGGATAAAATCTGTCTCTTATACACATCTCCGAGCCCACGAGACTAGGCATGATCTCGTATGCCGTCTTCTGCTTGAAAAAAAC